>JBKOYV010000014.1:0-14976 GCA_046725585.1 Gemmatimonadota bacterium
CGCGACGAGCTCCGAGACCTCGTTCACTTCAGCCGCCGTGAGGATGGCTCCCGTTAGGCTCGTCTCGGGCTCACGGCCGTCCTGCGCGGCGGTGACGACGCTCAGCGCCTTCCGCCCGATCCAGGCGCCGCTCCCCTCGTCACCGAAGAACGGGCCCCAGCCACCGCAGCGAGCGAACGTGCCCGTCGGTCCGCGGCCGAACGCCACCGAGCCCGTGCCGGCGATCAGGAGCACGCCGGGACCCTCGCCGAACGCGTCGTCGAGCGCCACGGTCGCGTCCGCGTGCACGACGACCTCTTCGGCCACGTCACGGCTGGCGAGCGCCTGCCAAAGCGCCTGACGCTCGGGATCGCGTCCCACGCCTGCCACCCCAACGCACACCACCTTCGGCGTCACGTGGTTCATGTCGCTCGATGCCAGCGCGTCGCGAACGAGCGCGGCGATGATGTCGGCGGAACGCTCGGCCTCACCAGGGCGCACGGCGCTCCCTTCGCCCTCCACCGAGACGATCTCGCGGCCCTGTTCGTCGGCGACGAGCACGCGCGTCCGTGAGCCGCCGCCATCGACGCCGACGACGATCGCGCTCATGACGGTGCTCCACTTGGTTGTGCGATCGCGGCCGGCGCAGCGTGCGTGAGCGAAGAAAGCATTCCAGTTGCCATCGTGATGCTGGTTCCGATCAAGACGTACCAGGGCCAGGCGATCGATGCGAACGGCGCGAGCGGATCGGCGAGAGCGGGGAACCACGAGCTGAGCTGCTTCGCGAAGACCACGAAGCTCATCGCGGCGATCCCGACGCTCATGCCGATGATCGCGTCGCGCTGATTCGCGCGCGGCCAGAACACGCCGAGGAAGAATCCACCGAGCAGGCCGCCATACGTGAACGAGGCGATGCCGAGCGCGACCACGACCACCGGCGTGTTCCCTTCCTGCGGGAAGGCTAGCGCACCCGCGGTAAGAACGACACCCCAGATCAGCGCGAACATCTTGCCCATCCGGAGCGTCTCGGGTGCGTCCGGCGCGCGCTTGGTGAGGGGCAGGTAGATGTCGTGCGTCGTCGCGGCGGCGAGTGAATTGATGGCGCCCGAGTGGGTGCTCATGGTCGCCGCGACCACCGCCGCAATGATGAGGCCGACCAGCCCCGGCGGCATCCGGTCGATGATGAACGTTGGGAAGATCTGATCGGTTGCCGGGAAGATCCGTCCCTGATAGAACGCCCAGAGGCCAAGCCCGATCAGCAGGAACAGGAAGAACTGGATGAAAACGACGATGCCGCTTCCGATGATCGCCTTCTGGCCGTCGCGCAAGTTCCTGGCAGAGAGCAGTCGCTGGACGATCAGCTGATCGGTGCCGTGCGACGCCATGGCGAGGAATGCACCGCCGATGAGCCCGGCCCAGATCGTGTGCGCGCGATCGAGCCCGACGTAGGTGTCGATGAGCGTCGTCTTACCCGCGGACGCCGCCTGGCTCAGGATGGACGACCAGCCGCCGGTGACGGCGTGTCCGAGAATCACGAGCGCGGACAGGGCGCCTAACAAGTACACGCTCGCCTGCAGCAGCTCCGTCCACACCACGGCCTTCATGCCACCCTTGTACGTGTACAGGACCGTCAGCGCACCGAGAATGAGGATCGCGGTGGGCATGACGAACGCCTTGTTCTGAACCGTCGGGCTGATGATGAGCGCGATCGGAATCGCGGTCGCGAACACGCGCACCGAATCCGCGAGCCCTCGAGTCACCATGAACACGATCGACGTGAACCGGCGCGCCCCCAGGCCGAAGCGCTGCTCCAGCAGTGCATAGGCGGTTACCATCTTGCCCTTGAAGTACCGCGGGAGCAGCACGGTGGCGACGACGATCCGGCCCAGGATATACCCGGCGACGATTTGCAGGAACCCGAGGTTGCCCGTGCCCGGCGCGGAGCCGTATGCGAGTCCGGGCGTGCTGATGAACGTCAACGCGCTCGTCTCGGTCGCGACGATCGAGAGCATGAGCGCCCACCAGGGAATGGTGTGGCTTGCGACGAAGTAGTCGGTCGCGTTGCGCTGCTTGCGTCCGAAGTGCATCCCGAGGGCGGTGACACCCCCGAGGTACGCGATCAGGACGAGCGCATCGAGCCAGGTGAAGTTCTGCGTCACGCGCGCGCCTCACCGAGCGCGCGGACCTCGTGTGGACCCTCAGTCCACGACATACGCTTCCATGGCGAAATACTCCGCGAGCCCGAGACGATCGAGCACCGCGGCCGTGTCCTTGTTTCGCTGCTCGACGCGCTGCCAGAACTCCCGCTCGTCCTGACCGGGGAACGGCGCCGAATCCTTCTGCGACTGGTGCTTGAAGATCGCCTGGACCTTGCGCCGCAATTCCTCCTGTGACATCGGCACGAGGTAGGTGGCGTCGGTGACGGGCCACTCCTGCCAGGCGCCTCGGTAGAGCCAAACCTCGGGAATCGGGAATCGGGAATTGGGAATCGATGAGTCCCGAGGCAGTTCCGATTCCCGATTCCCGATTCCCGATTCCCTCAGTTCTACGAGAGCGGCATCGATAGCTTCCTTACACATGCGGTGCGTCCCGTGCGGATCCGACAGATCGCCTGCGACGAAGATCAGGTCCGGCTTGATGTCTTCGAGCAGCTTCCGCACGATGGCCACGTCGGCAGGGCCGATCGGGTCCTTCGCGACCTTGCCCGTCTGATAGAACGGCAGGTTGAGGAACCGGGCGTTCTCGCGCGTTAGGCCCATCACCTCGAGCCCGCTCACCGCCTCGGCCTCGCGAATCACGCGCTTGATGTCCTGAATCTCGGGAATGTCCACGTCGCCCGCCCTCTTGTCCTCGAGGAAGTCGTACACCTTCTTCGCGAGGGGCACGACCGAGTTGGCTTCCACCTTGCCCTCGGCCGCGAGGCGCTCGAGGAAATCCACGTAGCGGCGCACGTCGTGATCGAACACGGCAATGTTGCCGCTTGTCATGTACGCGACGGTGAGCTCGTTCTCGTTCTCGACGAGCTTGCGGAGAATACCGCCCATCGAAATGACGTCGTCGTCGGGGTGCGGCGAGAAGCAGATGATGCGCTTGCCGCCTGGCAGCTTGCTCTTGCCCCGGATCTTGGCGCCTAACGTGTTGAACACCTCGCCGTTCACCGCGCCCGGCGTCCCGTACCGGGCCACGAGCGACGACAGCTTGTGCTCGGCGTAGTCGCGCTGCGTGAGCTTGAGGATGCCGCGGCCGACCTTCTCCGAGAGCCACACGACGGCGCGCACGCTCAGCGCCGGGGTCCACTCCACTTCGTCGAGCAGCCACGGCGTCGCGATACGCGTCAGCTCTGCACCGGCCGCTCGGTCCACATAGAACGTGGTATTCGGGTGACGTTGAAGGAACGTCGCCGCAACCTCGACGTCGATGTCGCCTTCAACGGCTCGCTGAACGATCGGTGCCTTGTGCTCGCCCGTGGCGAGGATCGCGATCTCTCGTGCCTCGAGAATCGTCGCGATGCCCATGGTCAGGGCTTCGCGCGGAACGAAATCCTCGCCGAAGAAATCCGCGGCCGCGTCACGGCGCGTGATCGCGTCGAGGGTGACGAGTCGTGTTCGGCTTTCCGCGCCCGATCCCGGCTCGTTGAATCCGATGTGGCCAGTCTTGCCGATACCGAGGATCTGAAAGTCGATCCCGCCGGCCCGTGCAATCGCGTCCTCGTACCGGCGGCACTCATCGTCGACATCCTCACGTGGCACTTCGCCGTCGGGGATGTGCACGCTACGCGGATCGACATCGACGTGCGCGAACAGATTCTCCCACATGAACCGCCGGTAGGCGTGAATGCTATCCCCGCGCATCGGGTAGTACTCATCCAGATTGAACGTGACGACGCCGCGGAAGCTGAGTCCCTCCTCGCGGTGCATCCGGATGAGCTCTCGGTACACTCCAATTGGCGTCGAACCGGTCGCGAGCCCGAGGAGTGTGCGTTCCCCGGCGGCCTGCTTTTCCGCGATCAGCGTCGCGATTCGGTTCGCGACGAGGCGGGCAATGTGCTGGTGATCGTCGACGACGATCGTGCGGATCTTCTCGAGCTGGGACGCACCGTGCGTCAAACGAGAAGGCCCGCGACTCGAAGAAGGATCGCGGGCCTCGCTCGAAACGCCGGCGTCCAAATGGGCAACCGGAGACACTTGAGGGTTACCTCGTCACGCGTTGAACGAACTCCCGCAGCCGCACCCACCCGTAGCGTTCGGGTTCTTGAAGGTAAAACCAGAGCCCTGCATGGACGAGACGTAGTCGATCGTAACGCCGCTCAGGTACTGCGCGGAGAACGGATCGACGAACATGCGAAATCCGGTCGTGTCGACGACAAAGTCGTCATCGGCGGCCTGGTCTTCGATGAGTAGCCCATACTTGAAGCCACTGCATCCACCCGGCTGCACACTGACACGGAGACCGCCCTTGTCGACCGGGACACCCTCGGCCTCCATGAACCGCAGCACTTCGGTGGCCGCCACCGGCGTCACGCTGATAGCCAGGGTGGGCTCCTGTACCGTGCTCATTGCGAAAACCTCCTCACTGTTAGGCGCGGCTGGGAGACGGGTTCCTCCTGTGCCACGTACGGCTGAAATATAGCCCTGAAAAAAGCGTGCTACAAGCAGCTTACTGCTGGCGGGACAACCCGTTAGACCGCTGCAGGTCGGTTCCCGTCAGTCCGCTGGCACAGCAGTTCGCGCATCCGGGGCGGCCTCGGTCGCCATGCGGTCACTCCGGAACGATCGCGCGATCCACGCGAACGCGACCGCTGCCACCGCCAAGAGACCCAGCCCCATTCCCAGCTGTCCGAAAACCAGCTTGCCAAGACCGAACAACGTCGAGTACACGGCAACGATCCCGGCGATCCAGTTCGTCCACGCGAGCGCGCCGCCTGGAATCGATTCGCGTCCGTAGCCAAGCCGTTCTGCGACCCGCCGCCAGCCTGGTCCGCCGGGTCGCACTCGCCGATAAAAACTATCCAGGACCGCATCGGGTTCCGGCTTGGTGACGAAGGTGGCCACGAGCCACGTCACAGTGGTCACCGCAACCGTCCCGATCATGATCCACGCATCCGCGTTGGGGTCGCCGGCTGCGAAGCGCGGCGGCACCACGTTCATGAAGACGAGCGACGCGAGGAACGACACCACCATCGCGCTGATCTCGCTCCACGCACTGATGCGCCACCAGTACCAGCGAAGAATGAGCACAAGCCCGGTGCCGGCCCCCATGGCGAGCAGGAATTTCCACGCCTTCTCGACGGACGAGAGCTGCGACGTTACGGCGATCGAGGCGAGGAACAGCAGGACCGTGGCGACTCGCCCGACGTTCACGTAGTGCTTGTCGGGCGCGTCCTTCTTCACGAAGCGTTTGTAGAAATCATTCACCAGATAGGACGCGCCCCAGTTGAGATGCGTGCCGATCGTCGACATGTAGGCCGCGGCAAACCCCGCCAGCATGAACCCGCGCCACGGCGTCGGCAGGAGATCCACGAAGGCGTGGACGTAACCCGCTTCCTTGTCCTGTAGCGTCGGGTAGAGAATGATCGTGGCGAGCCCGGTCACGATCCAGGGCCAGGGACGCAACGCGTAATGCGCGACCTGGAAGAACAGCGTCGCGAGCACTCCGTCCCGCTCCGTTTTCGCCGAGAAGATGCGCTGCGCTACGTAGCCTCCGCCGCCTGGCTCGGCGCCGGGATAGTACGCTGCCCACCATTGCATGGACAGGAAGACGCCAAGCGCGAGCAACGGCATCCAGGCGTACGCCTCCACGCCCCCGTTAGGCGCGACTTTCAGGGGCAGCACCGACAGGGCGGCGGTCTCGGTCCCGAAGTGCTTCGTCACGCCGGCGATCAACCCGTCCATGCCGCCGACGGCCTTCACCGAATAGATCGCGAGCACGATCACCGCCGACATCTTGATCACGAACTGGATCAGGTCGGTCCAGAGCACGGCCCAGAGTCCGGCGGCGACCGAGTAGGCGACGGTGATGACGAAGCAGATCCCGACGGCGAGGTAGGGCGAGATGCCGAGGGAAATCGTGAGAATCTTGATCATCGCGCGTGTGACCCAGCCCATGATGATCAGGTTGACCGCGATCCCGAGATACAGCGCGCGGAATCCGCGGAGAAACGCCGCCGGCTTCCCGCTGTAGCGAATCTCGGCGAACTCCACGTCGGTCATCACGCGCGCTCGCCGCCAGAGCCGGGCGAAGAAGAACACGGTGAGCATCCCGCTCATCACCATGTTCCACCACAGCCAGTTGCCCGCGACGCCTTTCGTCGCGACGAGCCCGGTCACGACGAGCGGCGTGTCGGCGGCGAACGTCGTCGCGACCATGGCGGCGCCGGCGAGCCACCACGGCACCTGGCGGCCCGAGAGGAAGTACTCCTCGAGGCTCTCGCCGCCTCGTTTCGTGAAGATGAAGCCGATGAGGGTCGACAGCGCGAAATAGCCGACGACGATGGCCCAGTCGATCGCGGTGATGTTCATCGAGGAGAGGAGGGAGACGGTGAAGGAGCAGCTGCCCGATCGAGCACGCGAACGACGACGTCGGCGAGCGCGGTCCGAACCGCCCCGATGCGCAGGTTCTGGCGCGTCGGGTTGACGCGGTTCGTCAACAAGATGACGAATAGGTCGCGCGAAGGATCCACCCAGATCGACGTGCCGGTGAACCCGGTATGCCCGAACGCCGGGCGGGTCAGCAAGTGCCCGGCGGAATTCGTCCCGTTAGGTGTTTCCCACCCGAGGGCGCGGTTGGAGAATGTCGACTCCTGAACGGTCGTGAACCGGCGGATCGTCTCGGCGGACACGATCCGGGCTCCGTCCAGCGTCCCCCCGTTGAGATACATCCGACAGAGACGGGCCACGTCGTGGCCCGTGCTGAAGAGACCAGCGTGCCCGGAGACCCCACCTAACGCGTATGCGTTTTCGTCGTGGACCTCACCACGGACGTGCCGCTGACGCCACGGGTCGTACTCCGTGGGCGCAACGCGGGGGAGGAGATCGGGCCCGGGTCGGTACATCGTTGACGCCATGCGCAGCGGTCCGAAGACGTGTCTCGAGAGGTACGCATCGAGCGTCTCGCCCGACACGCGCTCTACGACCATCCCGAGGATTATCGCACCGAGGTCGCTGTACACCATGCGGATGCCGGGCAGAGTGTCGAGCGCCGTCGCTACCGCGAGCGCGCGGGCTGCATCCGGACTCTCCGTTTCCTTATAGAGCGGACGCCACGCGGGGAGCCCGGACGAATGGGTGAGCAGGTGTTTGATCGTGACCTGCTCCTTGTTCGGCCCCTGAAACTCCTTGATGTAACGCTGAACCGGGGCATCCAGGTCGACCTTTCCGGTTTCCGACAGCTGCATCATCGCCGTCGTCATCCCGACGACCTTCGTGAGCGACGCCATGTCCCAGAGCGTGTTGTCATCGGGGCGAGGCGACGCTGCCCAGTCGAGCGATCCAACGCCGTACTCGACGAGCATCGAGTCGCGGTTCCCGATTACGGCAAGAGCTCCCGGAAAGGCACTGTCGGTCCTCGCCCGGTCGAGCAGCGCGCGAACCGAGTCGCGCAGGGCCGCGACGGTTCCACGAGACGCCGAGTGACCAGCCACGCCGGGATCGCCGTTCGGTGACTGCCCGGGCGACGCGGTCGTGGCGCCGGCACAGGCTCCCGTCGCGATCGCGAGGACCGCGACACGCGCGAACCGCGCCGTCCGTTCGGCGTCGGCACGCGCACTTGCCCACTGCGTTCGAGGTGTCATGGATCTGCTAAAGCTGCGAAGCGCGCATACGTCTTGCAAATTCCCGGTGGTTGAGGCCGACTGAGGCACCAACGTTCGGAGGAGATCATGCGAGCTTTGCTGGCAGGAGCGCTGTTGGTACTGACGGTCGCGTGTGGTGGGCGCAAGGTGGATGTCGAAACGGCGCCCACGGCGACCGCGGCGGTGACGCTACATTTCACAAACAATGACAACAGCGCCGTCAACGTCTACGTCGTGAACCAGGGAACCGACTTGTTCTTGAAGCAGGTTCCGGCGAACAGCACGGAAGAGCTGCCGGTCGCTAACGTCGCGGCAGGAACGCAGGTTCGCCTCAAGGCGACGAGAACGGACGGCAGCAAGACGTACACGAGCGACCCGATGGCACTCAACGCGACGACGACCTGGAAGGTGCCCTGACGTCGCGGCTAGGGTTGTGACAAATACCCGAAGTTCTTTAGTTTTACGGGGCTTGGACCACGCCAGGCCCCGTGTCGTTTGTGCGCTTGGGTCTGGTCGCAGGCGCTTGCACCGGGCCGCGAGCCCGACGCTGCACTGACGGCCCACCTTCTATCCGCGCGGCATGAAGATCCTGTGGGAATGGATTAAACGGGGATACCTACGGATCATCGCCCCTATTGGCGACTTTCTAGTCCGCAAGCGGGTCAATCCAAACACCATCACCACCGTCGGGACGCTCTGCTCCATCGCCGGCGGAGTCATGTACGCGACCGGACACATCATGACTGCTGGGTGGGTTCTCGGACTCACCGCGCTGTTCGATGTGCTAGACGGTACGGTCGCACGACGCACCGGGCGCTCGACGATCTTCGGTGCGTTCTACGACTCGACGCTCGACCGAGTCGCTGACGGGGCCGTGCTCGGCGGCCTGGCGATCTTCTTCGCGAGAAACCACCTCCATCACCTGATTCCGTCGTGGGCCGGCACTCCAATGGTCGGAGTGACGTTGCTCGGGATCATTGGAACGTTCCTCACGTCGTACACGCGAGCCCGTGCCGAATCACTCGGGATCGACGCGAAGGTGGGGATCATGCAGCGCCCGGAGCGCGTCACGCTGCTCTCGGCGCCGCAGGCCTTTTTCGGACTCGTGTTCAACGGCTGGGTCCTGATCGCGATCGTCGTGCTGCTGTCCGTCACTGCGTGGATCACAGCGATCCAACGCATCGTGTTCGTTTATCACGCAACCAAGGGCCTACCGCCGGAGCAGCTCGAGTCAATGCGTCCGATTTCGCGCTACACGCCTGATCAGTCGCAGGTTTCGATCACCGGCGACGCAAGGGCTCGCGAGACGCTGGGCGGCGCTGCGCCGCGCTGACCCCGGCAGGCTCGTCGGGATCAACGGGATCAAGGGAATCAAGGGGTCAGAGCCCTTGAATTCGGGATCTCTGACGGCCCTCGACGCTCGACTTCAAGGGCTCTGACCCCTTGATCCAACGGCTGACCCGCTGGTCCGCTGAAGCCAACATCCAGGAGAATTCCTTACGTGCAGGGAAACAGCTCGACCGGTTCTCGTAACACCATCCGTCCCGCGACGGGCCGCCTTGGGGTCCTGACCCCTGGCCTCGGAGCCGTCGCCACCACCTTCATTGCCGGCGTCGAAAGCGTGCGCCGAGGGTTGTCGAAGCCGATCGGCTCGCTGACACAAATGGCGACGGTCCGGTTGGGGAAGCGCACCGACAAGCGTTCGCCGCTCATTCGCGACTTCGTCCCGCTCGCAAACCTCGAGGACATTGTGTTCGGCGCCTGGGATCCGATCCCGGACGACGCCTACACTGCGGCCAAGAAGGCCGGCGTGCTCGAAGACAGGGACATCGAGCCCATCGCCGATTTCCTGCGCGGGATCAAACCCATGCCGGCGGTGTTCGAGAACCGTTACGTGACGCGGATCAACGGCACGAACGTCAAGCAGGGGAAGACGAAACGCGACCTCGCCGAACAGTTGCGGCACGATATCCGCGACTTCAAGTCGAAGCACGGGCTCGATCGCGTCGTCTGTGTGTGGTGTGCGTCGACCGAGACGTACATCAAGCCGGGCCCGCAGCACGCGACGATCGAGCAGTTCGAGAAGGCGATGGAGCGCAACGATGATGCGATCGCTCCGTCAATGCTCTACGCGTGGGCCTGCATCATGGAGGGCGTTCCCTTTGCGAACGGAGCGCCGAATCTCGCGGTCGACACACCCGCCCTGATCGAGCTCGCACTCGATCACGGCGTTCCCATCTCCGGCAAGGACTTCAAGACCGGCCAGACGTGGATGAAGACCGTGATCGCGCCGGGCCTCAAGGCGAGGATGCTCGGACTCGCCGGCTGGTATTCGACGAACATCCTCGGCAATCGCGACGGGGAGGTGCTCGACGACCCGGCGTCGTTCAAGACGAAGGAGGAGTCCAAGCTGTCGGTGCTGCACACGATCCTGCAGCCCGACATCTATCCCGAGCTGTACGACAAGTTCTCGCACGTGGTTCGCATCAACTACTATCCGCCGCGTGGCGACAACAAGGAAGGCTGGGACAACATCGATATCGTGGGATGGATGGGGTATCCGATGCAGATCAAGGTGAACTTCCTGTGTCGGGATTCGATTCTCGCGGCGCCCATCGTTCTCGATCTCGCCCTGTTCTCGGACTTCGCGCAGCGGGCGGGCATGAAGGGGATCCAGGAATGGCTATCGTTCTACTACAAGAGCCCGATGGCCGCACCCGGGCTACAGCCGGAGCACGATCTGTTCATTCAGCAGACGAAGCTCAAGAACACGCTGCGGCACCTGATGGGCGAGGAGCAGATCACGCACCTCGGCCTCGAGTACTACGCGTCGTGACCGGACGGGCGCTGGCGTTCGGTTGGGCCCTCGTCGCCACGTTAGGCGTCGTGTCGCTCCAGGCATGCGGAGGGACCGCCGCGTCGAACGATCCCAACACACAGCGGCTGTGGACCGACGACTATTACATCCGAGTGACGCCGAACCCGGCGCCCCCTCGTGCGCTCGAGCAGATCGAGTACACGATCGTGGTGCAGGACAAGAAGACGAGGCAGCCCATCGACATCGGAGAAGGGCGGATCTTCGCGACCAACGAGGACCGCAAGAACACCGACAATGGGTTCGAGAAGGCGCCCGAGCCCGGAACGTACCGTACGAAGCTCTTCTTCGCGGTGGCGGGGCCTTGGGCCATGGGGGTGCAGTTCCGTCGGGACTCGACGCAGAAGCTGCAGCGCACGAACGACTGGATGCAGGATGTGCTGCCAGCGACCGAACCGAGCCAGGACGCGTCGAAGGCGCGCTCGGGCCAGTAACTCAAGGTATGCGCCATTTCTTTCGCACGCATTTGACTCCCGCCGCGGTGATCGAGGCCGCGGATACGTTCTTCCCGGCGCTGCAGCTCGCGCCGGGCGCGTCCCAGGCGCGGTCGCGAACGTTCAGTGGCACGTTAGGCACGCTGACGCTGTCGGCGAAACCCGAGGGTGGCCACTACACGTTCGTAGAGGCCCACACCGACCAGATAGGCGAGAGCCGTCTCGACCGGAACGTGAAGCGCTTCTTCGTGACGCTCCACCGGCAGGCCGATCCGGCGCATACGTTGGAGGCGGCCTACTAATGCCGGCTGGCGGAAAGCGGAAAGCGGGAACCGGGAACAGGGAACCGAGAACAGGGACGCGTGCCGCGTCGGGCAACGGGAAGCGCGCCGAGTCGCGCGGTTCCCGGTTCCCCGTTCCCGGTTCCCGCGCGTCAGCGCTTCTGACGAGAGCCCAGAAGCTCGACCTGTACTACTGGATGCGCCTCACGCGCTCCCTTGAGGAGCGCCTCGTCGCGCTGTACCGACAGACGAAGGTCGTCGGCGGGCTGTTTCGCTCGTTAGGCCAGGAAGCGGACGCCGTTGGCAGCGCCTACGCGCTCGAGCGCCGCGACATTCTTTCGCCGTTGATCCGGAACCTCGGGTCCATGCTGGTGAAGGGAGCCACACCGCTCGAGATCCTCCGCCAGTACATGGCGAAAGGTGACTCCCCAACGCGCGGGCGCGAACTGAACATCCACTTCGGGGACACCGACCGCGGATTCATCGGCCAGATCTCACCGTTAGGCGACATGGTGCCGGTCATGGCCGGCGTCACGATGACGTTCAAGATGCGCCGGCAGGATCGTGTCGGTCTCGTCTACGTCGGGGACGGCGCGACGTCCACCGGTGCCTTTCACGAAGGGATCAACTTCGCCGCCGTCCAACGGCTGCCGCTCGTCGTGATCGTCGAAAACAACGGCTACGCCTATTCTACACCGATCGAAAAGCAGACCGCGGCGCGGCAGTTCGTGGACAAGGCCATTGGATACGGCGTTCATGGACTGCAGGCGGATGGGAACGATGTCCTCGCGGTGTACGATGTGAGCAAGCAGGCGGTCGATCGCGCACGAGCCGGTGGCGGCGTGACGCTCATCGAGCTCATGACGTATCGCCGGAAGGGGCACGCCGAGCACGACAATCAGTCGTACGTCCCCCCGGGCGAGATCGATCGATGGGCAACCCAGAACGATCCGATCGACCGCTATCTCGCGGTCATACGCGACGAGCTGGGTGCCACCGATGAGGAGATCGCGGCGATCGACGCGCGTGTGACGCAGGAAGTCGACGCGGCAACCGACGAAGCAGAGAAATCCGCGCCGCCTGAGGCGCTCGACGCACTGGTCGGCGTCTACGCCGATCCTGCGCGCGAGCGCCCGCTCTGGTTCCGTGAGGGGACCGATCGCGCGGTCGACGTGAGCGAGCGCGCAGAGGGCTGGGGTACGTGGCAGGCATCTCGGACCGGGAACAGCTGATGGCCGAGATCACGTACCTCGAGGCGCTTCGCGAAGCGCTCGTCGAGGAGATGGAGCGCGACGAGAACGTCTTCTGCATGGGTGAGGACATCGGCGCCTACGGCGGGGCGTTCAAGGTCACCGAAGGACTGCTGTCGCGCTTTGGCGAAGCGCGCGTGATCGACACGCCCATCTCGGAGATCGGGATCGTCGGCGCGGCCGCCGGGGCGGGGCACATGGGTATGCGCCCGGTGGTCGAGATGCAGTTCATCGATTTCATCGCGAACGCGTACGACATCCTCACCAATTACGTCGCGACCGCACGTTACCGCGCATTCCTCCCGTGCCCGATGGTCGTTCGCGGCCCGAGCGGCGGATACGTTCGTGGCGGACCGTTCCACTCGCAGAACCCTGAAGCCGGCTTCATCCACACGCCGGGACTCAAGGTGGTGTATCCGGCGACCGCCGAGGATGCGAAGGGACTGATGAAGTCTGCGATCCGGGACGACGACTGCGTGCTCTTCTTCGAGCACAAGTACCTCTATCGGCGCATCAAGGGCGAGATGCCGACGGGGGATCACGTCGTACCCATCGGAAAGGCGCGCCTTGCTCGCGAAGGTCGCGACGTCTCGATCATCACCTACGCGGCGACGGTGTGGAAGGCGCTGGAGGCGGCCGAGCAACTGGCGACCGAGGACGGCCTGTCGGTCGAGGTGCTGGATCTACGCACCCTGGCACCCCTCGACGACGAGGCGATCTTCGCCACAGTGCGCAAGACGAACCGGGTGTTGGTGCTCCACGAAGACACGCGCACGGGCGGGATCGCCGGCGAGATCACGGCGCGGATCAACGAGTCGTGCTTCGAGTGGCTCGACGCGCCGGTGTTTCGCGTGACGGCGCACGACATCCCGCTCCCGTACGCGCCACAGTTAGAGGACTTCGTACTACCACAAACGAGCGACGTCGTGCGGGCGGTGCGCCGGCTCGCGGCGTACTGAGTCGGCGTTCGTGATCGATGAGCGCGCCGTCGGAGGAGGAACCGCAATCGGCACCTGAAGCGGGCGAGGATCGGACGGCGCGAAACATCGGCGTCGGATGCTTCACCGCGTTCGCCGGGTTCTGGAGCGGCGGCATGGTTGCGGTGCTGATCGGGAGGATCGTGGAAGGGCTGAGGCAGTCACCGTCGTGCGAAGGACTGCCGGTCTGTAACTGGGCGTCGTATGCCTTTATAGGCGCGATGGTGGGGGCCGTCACCCTGCCCGTGCTGGTGCTGAGGCGGCTGAGGCGCCGTGACGTTAGGCATTGAACTCAATCGTGAGGTTGATCCGTTGGCACGTGTCGATGTGGTGATGCCCCAGATGGGCGAATCGATTGCGGAAGGGACGATGTCTCGCTGGCTGAAGAAAGTCGGCGATGCGGTGAAGCGGGACGAGCCGATCTTTGAGATCTCGACCGACAAGGTCGATGCAGAGATCCCGTCACCGACGTCTGGCGTGTTGGCCGAGGTGCTGGTGACGGAGGGGCAAACCGTTCCGGTGCAGACGGTGGTCGCGCGCATCGAGACCGAAGCCGGAGCAGTCGCGGCGCCGTCCGCGCCGGCGCCAGCTCCCGGGGCGTCGGTGCCCGCCGCCGCTTCTCCCGTGGTGGCCGCGAGCGGGGGGCCCCCCCCGAAAAGCGAATCTACGGCGAAACCCGCGAGCACCCCTCATCAAACGCCTGCGCTCGCACCCGCCGCATTGCATCAGGCAGCTCGCCCATCCGGAAACGGCGGGGCCATCGAGGAACGACTCCGCACGAAGTCGTCTCCCCTCGTCCGGAAGATCGCCGCGGAACACGGTATCGAGATCGCCAGCCTGCAGGGCAGCGGCATCGCCGGTCGCGTCACCAAGCGCGACATCATGCAGGTCATCGAATCCGGTGCGGCGCCAGCCGCTCCCCGCGTCGCGCCGTCGATGCACGCCCCAGCGGGCGTCGAGCAGCACGGGCCACTTCCCGAGCCATGGGCAGGCGACGTCGTCGAGCCGATGTCCCGGATCCGCGCGCTCACCGCGGAGCACATGTCGCTCTCGCGTCGCACGAACGCGCACGTCACGTCGTTCTTCGAAGTCGACCTGACGCGCGCGGCCCGCATCCGCGCGAAGCTCCGGGCGGACTTCGAGAAGCAGTCCGGCGAAAAGCTCACGTACCTGCCGTTCATTCTGACCGCAGTGACCGGCGCGCTCAAGCAGTTCCCGATCCTGAACGCCGCCGTCGCCGGCAACAACATCATCTACCGGAAGCAGTACAACCTTGGCATCGCCGTCGCGCTCGACTGGGGGCTCATCGTCCCCGTGATCAAGGGCGCCGACAACTTGTCGATCGTCGGGCTGACGCGCGCCGCGAACGACTTGGCCGCCCGCGCTCGCGC
>JBKOYV010000178.1:0-2621 GCA_046725585.1 Gemmatimonadota bacterium
TGTGGCAGCGCATCGTGAACGACTACGCATCGGCTCCCGAGGCGGCAGAAGCCGACCTCGAGTGGGCGCGGACACTCCGTCGGAATGGTGACAGGGCAGGCGCGGTACAGCGTCTCGAGCATATGATTCTGACGTATCCCCGAAGCGCGCTCGTGCCCCAGGCCCGACGCGAGCTGGACCTCGCTCGACAGAGCGTTCCCTCGATATGACCCGACCATTGTCTGTTCGGCGCGGATCCGCGCAGTGCGGGACTCGTTACCTAACGAGCCAGGCGCGGTGCGTTCTGGTCCTTGCGAGCCTCGCCACCTTCGCCAGTGCTGCCGGCGCTCAGCATCTGCTCGTCCCGATGGACGACGCGCAGCAGAACCACCTCAAGGCGTATGGCCTGACTTTCAACGCCCTCAAGGCGGGGAACCGGGCAGAGTGGTTCATCAACTACCGCGGCGGCGCGTTCCTGCTGCCGGATGGCCCCGAGCTTCGGAAGACGGCGACACTCGACGGCGTGACGTTCGAGCCGCTCGACAACGGACGTCTGGCGCAGGTTCGCGCCGAGATCGCCAGCGGGAACATGGACGCCGTGACGCTGGAAAAAGCGCCGAAGATCGCGATCTACACGCCGCCCAAGTCTCCACCGTGGGACGACGCCGTGACGCTGGCGCTTCGGTACGCCGGCATCGAATACACGACCGTATGGGACGAGGAGGTCATGAACGGCGACCTCCAGAAATACGACTGGCTACATCTCTTTCACGAGGACTTCACCGGCCAGCTCAACAAGCTCTATCTCGGCTTCCGTGACGCGCCGTGGTTCGTCGAGCAGCGGGAGCGGAATCTGGATGCCGCGAAGCGTCTCGGATTCGCCTCCATTCCCGCGCTGAAGAAAGCGGTGGCGGAGCGCATCAGGCAATACGTTGAAGGCGGTGGGTTCCTGTTCGCGATGTGCGGAGCGACCGAGACGCTCGAGCTGGCGATCGCGGCGCATTCGGCGGACATCGCGGCGGCGTATGCGGACGGAACTCCCATCGACGAGGACGTGGACGCGAAAATGGACTGGAAGCGCGCGATGGCGTTCCGCGACGTGCACGTCGAGCAGTCCCCGTTCACGAACTCCATGAGCGACATCGACGGACACCAGGTGAACGTGCCGGCGCGCCGCCAGCCGCTCGGGCAGTTCACGCTGTTCGCGTTCTCGGCGAAGTTCGACCCGGTCGCCACGATGCTCGTACAGGATCATCGCACGGTGATCCCGGATTACTACGGCGTGACGACGAGCTTCAACAAGGCGGTCATCAAGCCGGGCGTGACGGTGCTGGCGTACGAGGAAGGTGCGCCCTGGGTGAAGTACATCCACGGCGACTACGGCAAGGGCTCGTGGACTTTCCTGGGCGGGCATGATCCGGAGGACCCGCAGCACAACATCGGCAATGCGCCGACCGACCTGGCGCTGCATCCGACGTCGCCGGGGTACCGCCTCATACTGAACAACGTGCTGTTCCCGGCCGCCAAGAAGAAGCCGCTGAAGACATAGGCCGCTGTTGCACTGGCGGCGTGCAGAGCCATCGCGAATGCCCGGTTCGTGAAATGTTCGGTCGGTGACTATCTTGACTGTCGTGCCGCCGTCCGCCGTTTCCGACTCGAAGCGCTCCCGCCTCGCATCGTCTCCCGCTGCCGCCATGCGCGCCGCTATCCGGCTCGCGGGTGGGCGGGAGGTGTGTTTCGTGTGTGGCGTCGATGACGAGGGCGTCGTACGTACCGCGCGGGTCGTCGCGCGCGGGGACGTGCAGAGCGTGCTCGCGTTGCCCGGCTTCGCGCAGCGCGGCGAGATGCTCGTCCACAATCACCCTTCGGGCGTGCTCGAGCCCTCGGAGGCGGATTACGCGGTTGCCGCTCGGGTTCACGACGACGGTGTGGGGTTCGGGATCATCGATAACGACGCGCGGGATCTGTACGTGGTCGTGGAAGTGCCGCGCATGGAGCCCGAGACTCCACTCGATACGACGGCCATCGACGAGGACCTGGGACCAGGCGGCCCGATCGCGCGGCTGTTGCCGAAGTACGAGGACCGGCCCGCGCAGCGCGAGCTCGCCGCGAGAATCGCGCAGCTCTACAACGATGGCGGTGTGGGGCTGCTGGAGGCGGGTACCGGGATCGGAAAGTCGCTCGGCTACCTCATCCCCGCGCTTCGCTGGGCAGCGGCGAACGGCGAGCGCACGGTCGTGTCCACCAATACGATCAACCTCCAGGAACAGTTGGTCGGCAAGGATCTGCCGTTTCTCGCTCGTGCGCTCGACGATCAGCCCGTGCGGTTCGCGTTGCTCAAGGGGTGGCGCAACTACCTGTGCCTCATGCGCCTCGAACAGGCCGTCTCCACGGGGGCCGCGCTGTTCGAGGAGTCGTTAGGCAGCGAGCTGACGGCGCTGGCCGCCTGGGCCGAGCGCACGACGGATGGCTCGCTCAGCGACATGCCGGCGCCGCCGCGCGCCGAGCTCTGGGACGAGGTTTCGGCCGAGCCGGACCTGTGCAATCGCGCCCGATGCCAGTTCTACGACAAGTGCTTTCTGTTCGCGGCGCGGCGCAAGGCAGCGCAGGCGGACGTTATCGTGGTGAACCATCACCTGCTC
>JBKOYV010000158.1:0-14440 GCA_046725585.1 Gemmatimonadota bacterium
CCAATCCTAGGCGGGCCTTCCGTACGGCGACGTGATGGCGGAAGCCAAAGGGCAAACACCGGGCCGCCGTCTCTGGGGGCTGCCTCGGCTGGCCCCGGTTGGCTGTCCGTAACCGGAACCCCGGCTACTTGGCTCCCGACAGCGGGACTGCCACCTCGGTCATCCGCTGCACCTGCCCGTTAGGCAGCGGTACCTCTCCGTACACCATGTACGGGGAGGTGTCCACGAGGTACCACGTCGCCAGTAGCTGGCGGTCGGAATACCGCCGCTCCTCCACCTTCCACGCCTGGATGTCCGACCCTTCGACGTTCACCGAAACGCGGCCGAGGACAGAAAAGATCCGCCGCTCGGTCTTCGTCATTGCCGGGCTCCAGAACGGCGCGGTGATTACCGTCCCCTCCTTGAGCCCGACTGCCGTCGGCACGAGGTCCGACGCCGAAGCCACGAATCCCGGCTGGTCGAGCGTGATGTCCACCGCCTGGACGAGCGTGTCGCCCGGCAGGCGCTTCGTGCCTCGCACGCGGGGGCCGTCCAGCGTGAGTTGGGTATACCCGCCGTTGCTGGACCTCGCGTGATAGCCGTACGGCGCCAGCGTCACCGCATCGTAGGTCTGGCGAAGCTCCCACGTGATGGTACCGCCACTCGGTGCCGCGCGCGTCCCTTTGGTTACCCAACGCATCACGCGACGGCCGGCCGAGTCGCCAAGCGTCAGCTCGTTTGTCCATTCCGCCGTGGGCGGTGTGTCGAGAGACCCTACGTGCACGCGGACCCGCGCCGCGTGCGGCGCGTACACGCCCCCATTTACTTCCTTCGATCCGACCTCGAGCCTGATGGTGTCTGGAGGAGTGACACCCCGCCAGGCGCCGGCGGGGCAGGGAGCGGTAAGCAGAACGCACAGGGCGATGATCATGGGACGGGTCCTCGAGCGCGGAAAACAGCTGTACCGTCTGAAAACCAGTGCGAGGCCGCGTTGCCGCCAGCACCGGTCGGCGCGTCGGAACGCGTCCAGTTGCCGCCGGCGCGCACCGGAGCCCACGTTAGGCGCCACGCCTGGCCATGAAGATCAGTCTGCCCGTGCACAGCCCGATCGCTGCCTCTGGCCGTGCCTTGGGACAGGATCCATCTTCGCCACGTCGAAGAGGGGGTGCTGTGCTGCGTCACGCCGTGGCGGCGGTGATCGACATGCTGGACGCGATCCCGCCGGTTCGATATGTCATGGGACTCGTCGATGCCAGGTGGCGGCCGCTCTGGGCCGCGCTCTGGCTCGCGGCCATCGCGTCCATTTTCTTTCTCACGATCAAACGATTCGCGCTTCGCCATGCTCGGCAGAGCACGCTGCAGATGAATGCGGCGCCGGAGCGCAACAGCGTCACATTAGCCAATTCCGGCGAGCACGAACATGGCCATGGAAAACCGGAGGAAAAATCCCGAGTGCTGAAACCGGCATCGCCTCCGCCGCGCTCGCCGAGCGCGCCACCTCCGTCCGCTCCCGTTACGCCAGGCGGAACGGGCGTTCCCGTTTCGGTGATAGCAGCGGCCGTCGTGGCCGGCGTCGTGGCGGTCGTAGTCACGGCGCTGCTGTTGCCTAACAAGCCAGGCGCGCCGACCAAGCCGGCCGCGTCTGCGCCGGTTGACACCCCAGCCGCCGCGGACACGGGGCTTGACGTCAGGTGGCGAAGCGGGCGCATGGATCGCGGTGACTGCCTCGGCACGTTCGAGGTGACGCGCGGGGACAGCAAGAGCGCCAAGTTCGTGGCCTTCGTCATGGACACGAGCGGCGCGATCATGGCCCGCGATTCCGTGGACGTCCTGTCCGCCAGGCCCGGCCTCCTCGTCGATTTTCGGTTTCGCCGGGTGCGCTGCGACCGGATCTACGACTGGCAACTGCAGGTGATGACGCCGAAGGCCCCCGCCAACTGAGGCGGCTCTCCCCTTGACAGTTTAGTGGAGCGCCTGCTACTCTCCACCTAATCATTTAGTGGAGAACGGCTCGATGGCGCGCCAGGAAGTCGACGTCCTGCAGGGCACCCTCGACATGCTCGTGCTGAAAGCGCTGACCTGGGGCCGCATGCACGGGTATTCGATCCTCTCCTGGCTTCGCCAGACCACGGATGGCGAGCTCCGGATCGAGGACGCGGCGCTGTACCCGGCGCTTCACCGCATGGAGGCGCGGGGCCTCATCGAGTCCGAATGGGGTCTCTCCGAAAACAATCGGAAGGCGAAGTACTATCGACTGACGACGCGCGGGCGCCGCGAGCTGCGCGCCGAGTCGGAGAGCTGGACGCGCTACGTGTCGGTGATCGGCAAGGTGATGTCGGCCACCGAGCAACCGACGTGAGGCCGCAATGACTGACGACTCGAATGCCGAGCCCAGGGGCGGCGTTCCCGTCTGGCGACGATATCTCCGCTTCAGGGGCCGGGACGTACACGCCGACGTGGCCGACGAGCTCGAGTTTCACATCGACATGATCGCCGCCCGGCTCATCGAGCAGGGCATGGATCCCGCTCGCGCTCGGGCCCGGGCCCGCGAGGAGTTCGGCGACTTCGAGCACGCACGCGCGCTCTGCGAGGGGATCGGCGCCGAGCAGGAGCGACGTCGCGAGTGGGCCGAGCTGCTCGACTCGGTCCGGAAGGATGTGCGGTTTGCGTTCCGATCGCTCCGCCGCGCGCCCGGGTTCACGGCGACCATCGTGATCACACTCGCGCTCGGCATTGGCGCGAGCACGGCGATCTTCAGCATCGTCCGCGGCGTTCTCCTACGCCCGCTACCGTTCGCAGCGCCTGAACGCCTCGTCCGCATCTGGGAGATGTCGCCCAGAGGCGATGACCACAATGTCGTCTCGATCGGCAATTACGTGAGCTGGCGCGAACGGGCGAGGTCATTTTCGGCGATCGGCGCGCACTCGGCCCCGTTCGGCGTGACGCTCGTCGAGGCGGGCGAGCCATCGCGCATCACCACGGCCGACGTGACGCCATCCGTCATGCAGGTCCTCGGCGCTCGCGCGGCGTTAGGTCGCGCGTTCACCCCGGACGACGACAACAGCGACGGTCACGCGGTCGTGCTGAGCCATGAGCTCTGGGTTCGGCGGTTTGGTGCCGACCCCGGCGTCGTCGGACGACGGCTCATGATAAACGACGCGCCATACACCGTCCTCGGGGTGATGCCGGCGACGTTCGAGTTTCCGGAGGCGGGCGTGGACATCTGGCGCCCGGTCACCGCCGACCACATCGACCCTAACGAGCGGCGCAGCCACAACTGGTACGTGGTGGCCAGGCTCGCGCCGCGGGCGACGGTCGGAACAGCCAGCGCGGAGATGCGCGCCATTGCCGGCGCCCTCGCGCGCGAGTTCCCGCAATACATGAAGGGATTCGGAACGAACGTCGTGAGCATGACCGACGACATGGTCGCGAGCGTCCGTCCGCTGCTCTTCATCCTGCTCGCCGGGGCGACGTTGCTCCTCGTCGTCGCGTGCGCGAACATCGCGAACCTGCTGCTCGCGCGGGCCGTCGGGCGACGCCGCGAGATGGCCGTCCGTGGTGCGCTAGGCGCCGGCCGTGCGCGCCTTGTGCGGCAGCTGCTGACCGAAAGCACCGTGATCGCACTCATCGGCGGCCTGGTTGGCGCCGCCGTGGCCGCGGCCCTCACCCGCGCGCTCACCGCGCTCGCGCCGAGCGACATTCCGCGGCTTGCCGCCGTGCGCATCGACAGCGCTGTCCTCGCCTATGCGCTCGCGACCGCGCTGGGGAGCGGGTTGCTGTTCGGACTCGCGCCGGTCGTGCGAACCTTCTGGTCGCACAGGCGCGCCGGCGAGTCGCTTCATCTCGCGCTGCGTACAGCGGGCGATCGCGGCGGAAGCGGCCGCCAGGCGGGTATCAGGTCGATCCTGCTCGTTGGCGAGCTCGCCATCTCACTCATCCTGCTGTCGGGCGCCGGGCTCCTGCTTCGATCCGCGTACCGGCTTGCGTCGATCGACTATGGCTATCGTCCCACTGGTCTCGTCACCGCCTCCTTCGACCTGCCGCGCCTACGCTATGATGGCAACGATCGTCACGTGGAGCTCTACGACCGGCTTATCGCCGGCGTGCGCGAGCTGCCACACGTGGTGGGAGTCGCTGGCACGACCGAGCAGCTCGGATCGTCGTCGAGCATGACCTTCTCGTTCGCCATCGAGGGGCGGCCGTCGCGCAGCGCCAGTGGGCGTGAAGACGCCCAGCCGCTTCGCGTCGTTGCTGGCGACTACTTCCGCGTCATGGGGATTCCCGTCCGGCGTGGACGCGCGTTCGCGCCAACGGACCGCGCCGACTCTCCTCCGGTGGTCATCGTGAACGAGTCGCTCGCGCGGTTGCTGTGGCCTGCTCTCGATCCAGTCGGCTCGCGCATCAGCTTCGTCGGTCCGTCGGGGCCCTGGCTTCAGGTCGTTGGCGTGGTCGGCGACACGCGAAGCAACGCCGCCGACGCCGCGGCAATGCCCGCGATGTATCTGCCCTTTTCGCAGAAGAGCTGGCCGTGGCTGACGTGGATGACGCTCGTCATCCGAAGCGACGGCACGGGCGACGCGACTACGTTAGGCAGCGAGCTCCGCGGGCTCGTCAGGCAGATCGACTCGCGCCTGCCGATTCAGAGCGTGTCGACCGTGCCGGATCTGTACCGCGAGAGCGTGGCCCGCCGTCGTTTCGCGACGCTGCTCACCGGTGCGTTCGCCGCGCTGGCGCTGCTGCTCGGCATGGTCGGCATGTATGGGGTGTTGTCCTACGGCGTGGTGCAGCGCCGTCGCGAGTTCGGCATCCGGATTGCGCTCGGCGCTCGGGCGTCGCAGGTGACCGGCGTGGTCGTGCGGGAGGCGCTCGCGCTTGCCGCCATCGCGTTGATCGTCGGGATCACGGCGGCGTTAGGGCTGACGCGTTTGCTGTCGGGCCTTCTCTACGAGGTGTCTCCCAGAGACCCCGTCACATTTGCGGCGGTCGCGATCGTCGTGGCCGTCGTGGCCGTGGCTGCCGCGTGGGTTCCAGCTCGTCGGGCGACTCGCATCGACCCGGCGATGACCATCCGCGACGCCTGACGACGCTCGATCTATCGCGGCCGCCGAGCGCCGCGGACATCCCACGCGCCAATGCGATCGCAGTCGGCACGCGGGAAGCTGAACTCGACGACGTCGCCAACGCGGAGCGCGCTGACGCGAGCGCGGGCGGTGTCGATGAGCTGGCCCTGCTCGTCATGGACGCGTGCCGTTAGGCTCCACGCGCTCGGCTCGCCTTTGGTGACGACGAGCTGCCCCTCGCATCCGCCGCCACTCCGCGCTACCCAGTCGCGCGCCTGAAAAGCGAACACCGCGGCGGAGTCCGGCATGAGGCCAAGATCCTCCGCCGAGCCGTCGCCCACCTCCGCGGCCTTCGCTGACGCGCGAGGCTGGGGCTCCTCCGCGGCCGCGGACGCACCGTTGTTCGGTCGCACACGTTGCGCCACGCCCCAGGTAATCAGGAGCGCGGCCAGCAGCGAGCCGGCCTGCACCCATCGCGGAATTCTCAGCGTGCTGAACGCGTGGTGCGCCGACTCGTGTCCGTACCTCGCGTGCTCGTCCCTCGACAGCGGGATGGGCGTCGTGGTGAACAACTGCTCGTCGTCGAACCGGCGCCCTCGGTGGCGCTGATCTCGCAGAAACGCGGCACCCGCGACCAGCAGTGCCGTGATCGCGATCACGCCCAACGCGATCACGATCATCACTTGTCGCCCGGGTCCGCTCGGGCCGAACCACCCCAAGTCGAACGACGGCAACACTACGATCGCGCCACGAGCAAAGCGTTCCGAGCGATAGTGCAAAGGGGAGAGGAGAGCGGGGAGAACCTGACGCCAGCGCGCGCGGCGTCTAGCAGGATCATAAGACGCTGCGCCGCGTGCGCGATAGTCCCGAAGGACCCATTTCGCTCGCCCGGCGAAGCGTGAGGAAAACCTCATCGTTATCCTCAAGGCGTCTCTATACATCCGACGCGCCACGCTTCGGCTTGTCACTTGTAATCTTCGATCTCCCACCGCTGGCCGCGCCCTGGCGAAACCGGTCTGGGCGTGTCGCCGCGCGGCCGCATATAATACCGCTGTAGTCGATCGCTTACGGCTGCTCGACACCGTCCTCGCAGCTACGCGTCCCTCGCCTGGCCGCATGTATACGACCTGCCTGTTCTGTAACGAGTCGCTCGGAAAGAACGACGTGGTCGAGCTGTTCCCCGTTGGGCGACGGCTCGCGTTCGATCCCGAGAAGGGCCGGCTCTGGGTCATCTGCGCGAGCTGCACGCGCTGGAACCTCTCACCCATCGAAGAACGCTGGGAGGCGATCGACGACTGCGAACGCCGCTTCCGGGCGACCCACCTCCGATTCTCCACGGACAACATCGGACTGGCGCAGCTTCGAGAAGGGTTGGAGCTCGTCCGGATCGGTAAGGCCCTGCGTCCCGAAGTCGCCGCCTGGCGCTACGGTGACGTCATCCAGAGGCGTGGCTCGGGCCGGCTCATTGGTATCGCCACAGGTCTCGTGAAACGCGGGGTTCGTGCCGCGAGCGACGCGATCGGTCGGATCACGCGCGACGACACGCCGAGCATCTTCGCGGACGAGCCGCTCACGCGACTTCGGCTGTACCGTCACCGCGACCGGGTGCTCGACGTCCTCACCGACGCGGAGGGAAATCGTTCTATCATTCGCTGGGGACACCTCGAGGCGGCGGAGTTGATCCGTCCGGACCCGCACGAGCCCTGGCGTCTCCTCGTGAAACACGATCACGGCCTAACGACGGTCCGCGGCGACGATGGTCTGCGGACGGCCGGAAAGATTCTGTCGGCGCTCAACGCCGCGGGCGCCCTGCCTGACGATGTTCGCCGCGCGACGGCGAAGATCGAGGACGCGGAGGATGAGGAGGGCTACTTCTCGCGTATCGTCGCCCTGGCGATGCGAACGGGGTGGGGGCGATTCCCCGACGCACCACTGAGCTCCGAGCCGGTTCCGGCTTCGTCGTCCGCGGCCGAGCGCCTCGCGTTACACATCACGAATCGGTCGTTCTGGGGCCGCGGCTCGATCACGAGTGAGCCGAGCACCTTGATGCTGCGACTCCCGCTCGTCGATCGTCTCGCGCTCGAGATGGCGGCAAACGAGGACACGGAGCGGCGCGCGCTCGCCGGTGAGCTGCTCGAGCTCGAGCGCGCGTGGAAGGACGCCGAGGAGGTCGCGGCGATCGCCGATGGAATGTTCGGCGGATCGGAGCTGGAGGAATTCCGGCAGGAACACGCCGCTCGCCAACTCGCCCGCGCGAGCCGCCCGAGCGGTTGAAGCTCGACCCGACGGGCGTTGGAGTGTGCGCGATGTCACCGGGCCGTCGTGATGCAACAGCCCGCGTTCACTGTGGCGCACTCGCCACGACAGGAGTGTCCCGCACCGGTAAGGCACGCGCCGACGCGGATTATCCGTGGCCGAGCCTGGCATGAGAGGTGCCCCCGTGCCATGCCGACTCACGAACCGGTAAGGGGAATCGATGCACGAACCGACGCGCCGTTCGCCGCTGATACCACTCGCCCGTCTGGCCACGCTCGTGGCGATCGGCGACCTCATGACGAAACAGGTCGCGGTGCTCTGGGTCGGGACGCTCGAGCCGAGAGTCTCGAGCGCCATCAGGTTCGGCGTCGTTCACAATGACAAGGGCGCGTTCGGGCTTACCGTCGGGAACTACACCTGGGAGCTGAGTCTCGTCCTCACGCTCGTCGCGATCGCGTTGACTATTCGTGTGGCGAAGGATCTGTCCCGCATCGACCACCGCGCGCCTATGGCCCTTGGCCTCGTCGCGGGCGGAGCGATCGGCAATCTCGTGAGCCTGCTCGCGAGCCCCGCTGGCGTCGTGGACTTCATCGCCCTCCAGCGCGCCGACGGTGCCGGGATCGTCCTGAACGTCGCGGACGTCGCGGCCTACGCCGGTGTCGTCATGCTCATGCGGACCGCGGCGAAGGTGGTCGCAGCAATTCGACAGGACCGCGAGACTGCCGGTATCGAGGCGACCAAGCAGCGCGACACCGCTCTGATTCGCCTCGCGGACATCGAGGTGCAGCGCGTCGTCGCGAGAGAGGACGTCGGTGCGACGGAGCCGGCCGGTGCCCCAATGCCACGTGCTGCAAGGCCAGCCGTCGATCGGGAGGTCAGCCTGCGCATCATTCAGGGCGACGGCAGTGTCGATCGCCGCGCTCGCGGATTGACCGCACGGCTCCGAGACCGCGAGGGGGGCGCGCGGGCCGCGGCTGCGTCCCCGTATCTGCGCCCGATGTCGCACGTGCCCGAGACACGAGGTGGGCGGTAGCACGACCAACGCGCGAGTCGAGACAGTGGCTTCAAATTGAGCCGCGCCGTGGTGATATTGGCCCCTCATGGCCGCCAAGCCCACGACCGTGCTCGACTCGCGCGCGCTTGCGCGCACCCTCCGGCGGATGGCCGACGAGATCGTCGAGCTGTTCGACGGAATCGACAACCTGATCTTCGTGGGAATCCAGCGGCGGGGCGTGCAGCTCAGCGACCGTCTCGCCGACATTCTCGATGACCGCGAGCAGGTCAAGGTTCCTCGCGGTTCGCTCGACATAACGCTGTACCGCGACGACCTGCAGACCGTCGGCCCGCGCCCCGTCGTTGGTCCGACGAAGCTGCCGTGGGACCTCAACGGCAAACGCGTTCTGATCGTGGACGACGTGCTCCACACCGGCCGGACGGTGAGGGCGGCGCTCGACGAGCTCGCCGACTTCGGGCGGCCTTCACGGATCGCGCTCGCGGTGCTCGTCGATCGAGGCGGCCGCGAGCTTCCGATCCACGCGGACATTGTCGGGAAACGTGTGGACGTGGCTGCGAGCGATCGCGTCGACGTCCTCGTGTCCGAGCTCGACGGGTCGGACAGTGTCGTCCTCGTCAGGCGGGAGGACGCGGCGTGACGACCCCGCTCGGGAAAGACCTGCTGGCGCTCGAGCCGCTGACACCCGAGCAGATTCGACTGATTCTCGACACCGCCGAGCCGTTCAAGGAGATCAGTGAGCGCGCGATCAAGAAGGTGCCGACGCTCCGCGGGTCGACGATAGTGAATCTGTTCTTCGAGGCGTCCACGCGGACGCGTGTGTCGTTCGAGTTTGCCGAGAAGCGACTGTCTGCCGACACGGTCAACGTCGCGGCCTCGGGCTCGAGCGTCTCGAAGGGCGAAACCCTGGTCGACACCGCCCGCAACCTGGAAGCGATGCGGATCGACATGGTGGTGATTCGCCACTCCGCTTCGGGCGCCGCGCAGTTTCTCGCCGAGCGGATCGAGTCCAACGTCATCAATGCCGGCGACGGAACGCACGAGCACCCGACGCAGGGGCTGCTCGATCTGCTGACGCTGCGTGACCGCTTCGGCTCGCTCGAGGGTCGGCGGATCTGCATCTGCGGCGACGTGCTGCACTCGCGCGTCGCGCGCTCGAACATTTGGGGACTCAAGAAGATGGGTGCCCTCGTCGGCGTGTGCGGGCCGCGCTCGCTCTTGCCGAACGCGATCGCCGACCTCGGCGTCGAGGTGTTCGATCGTATCGAAGCCGCGATAGAATGGGCGGAGGCGCTGAACGTCCTGCGCCTCCAGTTGGAGCGTATGCAGGCGGGCTATATCCCGTCGCTCCGCGAATACAATCGAGTCTTCGGCGTGACGCGCGAGCGGCTGGAGCGCGCGCCACGCGATTTGCTCATCCTTCACCCAGGCCCCATGAATCGCGGCGTCGAGATCGATTCCGCCGTAGCCGACGGTCCTCACAGCGTCATCCTCGAGCAGGTGACGAACGGCGTGGCCGTGCGGATGGCCGTGCTGTATCTGCTCGCCGGCGGGGCGCCGGAGCTGGCTGACGCCGCGAAGGGAGGAAGCGATCGGTGAAGGAAACGGGAAGCGGGAAGCGGGAAGCGGGAGACGGGGAGAACCGGGAACGGGGAACGGGGAACGCGGGCTCCGGCGTTAGGCAGGTCGTGCTTCGCGGGGGTCGGGTCCTCGATCCCTCGCAAAACCTCGACGCCGTCGGCGACGTCGTGCTCGCTGACGGGAAGGTCGAGAATTTCTGGCGAGCCGGCGACACGACGTATAACGACGACTACCGGGTGATCGACTGCTCAGGGATGATCGTCGCGCCGGGATTCATCGACGTCCACTGCCACCTCCGGGAGCCCGGTCGCGAGGATGTCGAGACCATTGCCACCGGTGCGCGCGCGGCGGCGGTTGGTGGGTTCACCGCCGTGTGCGCGATGCCCAACACCCAGCCGGTCACCGACAATCAGGCAGCCGTCGGGTTCGTGCTGCGGCAGGGGCAGGCCGCCAACGCCGCGCGCGTGCATCCCATCGGTGCCATCTCGTTAGGTCAGGAAGGGAAGGCGCTCGCGGAGTTCGGTGAGATGGTGGCCGCAGGGGCGGTCGCCGTGAGTGACGATGGGCGTCCCGTCGCGAGCGCCCACCTCATGCGCACGGCGCTCGAGTATGCGCGAACCTTCGGCATCCCGGTGGCGGACCATTGCGAGGAACCGACGCTCGCCGCTGGTGGCGCGATGAACGAGGGCATTGTGAGCACCCGCCTCGGCCTCAAGGGCATCCCCTCCGAGGCGGAGGAGATCATGGCCATTCGCGACATTCTGCTCGCGCGACGGACCGGCGGCCACATTCACCTGTGCCACATGAGCACGAAAGGGTCGGTGGAGCTCATCCGCTGGGGGAAGGAGCGCGGCATTCGCGTCACGGCGGAAGCGTGCCCGCACCACCTTTCGCTCACCGAGGACGAGCTCGAGGGCTACAACACGAACGCGAAAATGAACCCGCCGCTGCGGACCGCGGAGGACGTCGAGGCCGTGCGTGAAGCCGTCCGCGACGGTACGATCGACCTCGTTGCCACGGACCACGCCCCGCACCACTATGACGAGAAAGAGCGCGAGTTCGCCGACGCGCCGAACGGGATTGTCGGGCTCGAGACGGCGCTCGCCGTAGTCAATACGTGGCTCGTGAAGCCGGGGATCATCGATCTGGCCACCCTGGTGGACCGAATGTCCGTGTCGCCGGCGCGGACGTTCAACCTTCCCGGCGGATCGTTGCGGCGCGGGAGTGTGGCGGACGTCACCGTCTTCGACGCCATGCGAGACTGGCAGGTCGACCCAGCGAGCTTCGTCTCGAAGGGACGGAATAGCCCATATGGGGGCCACATCCTACAAGGGCTTGTGATGTGTACCATTGTGGGCGGCAAAATCGTCCATCAGGCGACGGGGTAGCGGTCATGTACGGGTCGCTGCCGGCACGTCGGGAGATCGTGCAGGTCTGCAGGCGCCTGTACGACCGTGGCTTGATCGCGGGACCGGACGGTAATGTCTCGGTCAGGCTCTCCGGCGACCGGGTGCTCGTCACCCCGTCAGGGATGTCGAAGGTGGACGTGACGGAAGAGGATCTCGTCGAGCTCTCGCTCGACGGCCAGCACCGTCGCGGAGCTCGGCGTGCGTCGTCGGAGGTGGCGGTGCACCTGCGCATTTACCAGCGGCGTCCCGATGTTCAGGCAGTCGTGCACGCGCATCCGCCAACCGCGACCGGTTTCGCGGTTGCGGGCGAGTCCTTCTCCGCGTGTGTGCTGCCGGAGATCATTTATCAGGTAGGCTGGGTGCCGTTGGTACCGTACGCGACGCCCGGTACAATTGCATTGGCCGATGCGTTCGAGCCGTTTCTGGCTCGACACGATGCGTTCTTGATGGCGAACCACGGAGCGACTACGGTTGGACCGTCGCTGCTCCTCGCGCACCAGCGCATGGAGAGCCTCGAGCACACGGCGAAGATCTTGTTGACCGCTCGGCTCCTTGGCCGAGTGCAGACGTTAGGGCCGGAAGACGTGCAGGCGCTCGAGACGGCGCGGGCGAAGGCGTTTCCCGGCGAGGTCTATCCAGGCTGCCCTGTGCCGGGTGGTCGTCAGGAGTGAAGCATGAGCGAAAGCACGAACTCGATGGACGCGCTGAACGCGCTGATGGAGGAGCGCAATCGATACGAGCAGTGGCTCGGTCAACTCGATGCGCGAAAGGGCACGACACCGTCGCACGTGTTCGATCGCGTGCGCAGCGACTACGGCGGCCGACTGACGAAGGTGCTCGACCAGCTGGCGGGTCGTGCGACGGAGCTTCAGGTCACGGCGAGCACCCTCGCCGAGAAGGTCGCCACACTGTACGCGGACGAGACGACGCTGCGGGATGAACGAGCCGAAGCCGAGCTTCGTGCATCGGTGGGCGAGTTCAGCCTGGACCACGCCCGTGACGTCATGCAGCGCTGCGACGAAGCGATCGCGACGCTGGGTGCCGAACGCGCGCAGATAGGCGCGGAGCTGGGACGGGTTCAGGAGATCCTGGCGGTTGCCGTTCGACCCCCGACGCCCCCGAGCGGCGAAGAGCCGATTGTTCCGATCGAGTCGCTGGCTCCGCCGGTTGCTGTGGAGCCACCACCGCAAGCGACTCGGGCCGCGCAGCCCGCCGCGCCACTTGCTCCGCCGCCCACGGTCCCTCCGCAGCCTGTCGCGAGCCGTCCGGCGGCGGCGGCTACCTTCGATGAGCTCGCGTTCCTGCAGTCGGTTGTGGAAAGGCCCGCTCCTGCGATGCCGGCTGACCTCGCGCACGCTGCGCCCGAGCCGCGCGTGGAGCATCGGTTGGAGAGTCGCCCCGCGCCCGCGCCGTCGCGCGCCCCAATGATCGATCCGGTGGACGTCGAGGCACCGGCCGCCGCGAACGCCGCTCCGTCGCGCCGCAACGTCGCGCCCACTCCGGTGCTGACGTCCACGCCGCTCCTGGAGAAGGAAGGTCATGAGGCGAATTCGACGCTCACGCCGGGAAGCATCCCCGCCTTTCTCAAGGACGTCCCCACCGAGCAGATCAAGACGCTCAAGTGCCAGGAGTGCGGGACGATGAACTACCCCACCGAGTGGTACTGTGAGCGCTGCGGCGGCGAGCTCGCCGCGATGTAGACCGGCCGGTGTCGGAGGCGCAAACGAAAAGGGTCAGATCGATTGGATCTGACCCTTTTTCTTCCCGCGATCGAACGCTCGCCGAGCCGGGAGCCGCGTTATGCCTTGGCGACGGTGTTCAACCGACTCTTCTGACGCGCCGCCGCGTTCGCGTGAATGATGCCCTTTCGCGCGGCGCGGTCGAGGAGGCTCACAGCCGTGAGACGCTCTTCGGCAGTCGCAGTCGGCGCCTTGGCCTTCTTGAGCGCTGTACGAAGCGCGGACCGCTGGGCGCGATTGCGCACCGTGGCTGCGCGAGCCTTTCGCATGTTCTTCTTCGCGGACGCGATATTCGGCACGTCGTGTCTCCAGAATTCCTGAATCGAGTTTCGAAAATAGAGCCAAGAACCTTACCCGTGCCCCGCACCGATGTCAAGGCAACGCAGCTAGTTGGACCGTTGTTCTTTGACGGCGTTGCTTCGTTCTGCTTCCCGATCCACTTGGCGTGAAGACCTCGATGGACGCGAGCGTCGATTGGCAAAATCACATGCGAGCGCACTGCATTTTTTGCTTTGACTCAGGCGTGTGGTCCCGCTAGCTTTTCGCCGTGCCGTCCGTCGTAGCGAGCCCATGGACATCGACACGCTAGTCGAGCCAGCCCTAACGGGTCAGCTCGATTTCGACGCCCCTGTCGAGCCACGAAGGCTCGAGGCGGCGTCCGATGTCGCGACTCCGTTCGTCATCGAGCTGTCGCAATTCAGCGGTCCGCTCGATCTCCTGCTGTCGCTCATTCGCGATGAGCAGGTCGACATCTACGACATTCCCATCGCGCGGATCGCCGAGCAGTTCCTCGCGCGCATCCACGTCATGCAGCTCGATCAGGCGGCCGACTACCTCGAGATGGCCGCTCGGCTGCTCCGCATCAAGGCGCAGATGCTGCTTCCTCGCAGTGAGCTCGACGATGCGTGGGAAGACCCGCGCGCGGAGCTCGTGCGACGGCTTCTCGAGTATCAGCAGATGCGCGAGGTCGTGGACGTTCTCGAGCGACTCGGAGAGCAGCGTCGGGGTCGATTTGCGCGGGCATACGTTCCGCAGCAGGTCGCTCCGCCCACGGCGCCGCTCGCGCTCTCGCTTTCCGAGCTGCTCGCCGCGATCGATCGCGTACTCCGCGTCGCTCGAGAACCCATCATCCACGATGTCATCGCGCGGCCGCTCGACGTCGACGGCGCAATCGCGACAGTGCGTGCCGTGCTGGCGCTGCGCGCGACGGCGCGATGGCGTGACATATGCCCGCCGACCTCACAGCCGTGGCAGGTGCTCTCAGCGCTGCTCGCGCTCCTCGAGCTCGCGCGCCGCGGCGAGCTCCGGCTCGCGCAGCTCGCACCCTTCGCCTCCGTACTGATCAGTCGTGAATCCTCTAGCCAGGCTGCTTGAAGCGGCGCTCTTCGCGAGCGCGCGCCCGAT
>JBKOYV010000389.1:0-9408 GCA_046725585.1 Gemmatimonadota bacterium
CCTTGGAGTTGAGCCGCCGTGGGGCCCTCGAAGCGCGCGTTCGATTCGCGCCACTGGTTCTCCGAATGACCGTTGCCGAGCCAGTAGTCGGCCAGCCCAAACCCGCCCGTGTACCCAATGCGACCGTCGACTGCCACGACGCGAACGTGCGAGCGCGTCGCCGCTCTATGCAGGGTGTACCAATGGAGCGACCGGAGCCACGCGACCTCCACGCCCGCTCGCTTGAGGTTGTCCACCCATTCACCTGCGAGCTCCTGTGAACCGAACGCGTCGAGCAACAGGAGCACTCGCACCCTCGCCCGTGCTCGCTCAGCCAGGTACTTCGCCATCGAGTCCGCCACGGCGCCCGGCTTCGAGAAATACATCTGAACCGTCACCGTTTGTCTGGCCGAGCGAATGTCCTCCCAGAGCCGCGGATAGACTGCTCCGTTTGAGAGCACCTCGACCGTATTGCCGTTCTCGATCTTCATTCCCGAGAACAGCTCGATCGTGCGAAGAAAAAGTGAGTCGCGAACGCCCGGAAGCTTGTCGTCGCCGATGGCGAGGACTCGTCGCACCGGGGTGCCGCGCGTGACGGTCAATAACCCAATCAGCGCGAATGCGAGGACCGCCAACACACCGAGTACGACGAAAAGCCGCTTGATTGCCCGAATCATGGAACCACCGTGAACGTTCGACGATTCTACCTGACGCTTGCTCGAAACGCAGAGGCTGTTCCACTCTCGGGGCTCACATCGCCATTTCAACCCGTCGTCGTTATGTCCGCACCGATTCGCGCTGATCGTCCACTCGACGGAAAAGTCGCCGTTCTCACAGGGGTCTCTCGCTCGGGGCAAGTCGGCGAAGTGGTTGCGCGTTCGTTGGCCGAGCGGGGCGCGTCTGTCGTCTTGATCGACAGAACCGGAGTGGATGCCGAAGCTCGCGCTGCGGAGCTTCGCGAGCGGGGCTTTCGCGCAACCGCAGCCCGCGCGGACCTGACCGACCGGGCTCAGCTCGATGCGGTCGGCTCAATGGTCTCGCGGGATTTCGGCGCTGTCGATGCGCTGGTCAACATCGCGGGTGGCTTCAGCATGTCGGGCAAGGTCGCAGACAGCGATCCGGACGCGTGGTCACGCCAGCTGGGCATAGGTCTCACGACTGCCTACCTCACGACGCGCGCGTTTCTTCCCCTGCTGCGAAAGCGTCAAGGCGCTGTCGTCTTTTTCGCATCCGCTGCTGCGTTACCCGGCAGCCGGATCGCCGAGATGTCGGCGTACGCTGTCTCGAAAGCCGGCGTGATCACGCTCATGCGCGCTGTCGCGCAGGAAGAGCGCGATACGGGCGTCCGGGCGAACGCTCTTGCTCCGACCGCGATTCGCACTGCCGCGAACCTCGAGACCATCGGCTCGTCTGTGCGCTATGTCGAACGCGAGGAGGTCGCCGACGCGGTGTATTTCCTCTGTTTTTCAGACGCCGCACGGTCCATTACCGGTCAAGTCCTACAGCTCGGCTGAGACGCCCGATACCGATCTCGCGACAGCCGTCCGACACACGAGCACCGGATCAACCCCACAAATTTCTGGCCTGCAGCCCAGGAGGATCGTGCCGACCTGGGCGCAAAAGACAACGAATGTGAGGCTCGGCCCTAGCTTCGCGGCACGCGTCACAGTACGCTACGCCGCATGAGCCTCGCCGCGCACCGGCGAACCGCCACGCGCACGATTGTGCTCGATCGATCGCTCGAGGCACTACCGCTGTTCCGCCTGAGCGATTCGGCCGATGACTCAGCGGTCACATACGCTCCCGAATCGGGCGGACGCTGGCGTGTGCTCCCCACGCCCGGTGACCGCGTTCCGGGAACGTTCGACCAGGATGTGTACGTCGAGCTCCTGCGTCGTTACCACGAGGCGAGCTGCCCCGAGGATGGAGCGCTCACGTTCACGCTCCACGCGTTCCTTCGCTCGATAGGCCGGCGCGTCGATGGGCGCACCTACGAACAGCTCCGGGGAGCACTCAGTCGACTCGAGCGCACTACCCTCGAGTCGAGCGGCGTCTACTACGATGCCGCCGGCGCCAGCCGTCTCGAGGGCCGTTTCACGATTCTGAGCTCGATAGCGATCGAACGTCGTCGATCCAGCGACCGCGAGCAGCTCGCGCTGTTTCCGACATTCTCCGCGTCGGAGCCCGGAGACGCGAGAGTGGTCATATCGGCCGTGATCCGCTCGAACATCGCTGCCGGACACGTCGTCACGCTGTCTGCCCCGCGATATCTCAATCTTTCATCACCCGTGGCACGGCGACTGTACCGGTTGTTGGAGGTCGCGCGAGAAGATGGGACCGTGACCTGGCGAATCGCTCTCGATCAGCTCGCCGAACAGCTGCCGCTCGCGCAACGTTATCCGTCTCACCTACAGCGCGTACTACAACCAGCGCATCAGATGCTGCTCGCGGAGGGTTTGGCTCGCGATATTGCCTTTAAGCAGCATCGTCGCGAATGGTTCGTTGACTATGTATTGGCGTCGCGTTTGGTGTAGGACCTGCGACGCACCCTACATTACCCGTGTCGCTCCGCACCTGAGTCGCTCCGCCCGGCTCCACTACAACGCAACGGAGTTTCCATGGCAACGAAGCTCGACAAGACGATCAAGCGCGAGATCGAAATGGATGGTCAGGCCTACATGGTCACCATCTCGCCGGATGGCGTGAAGCTCACGCAGAAGGGTTTCCGCAAGGGGCGAGAGATGTCGTGGCGCGCGTTATGGGCTGGTGGAAGTGAAGAAGGATCGGGCGCAAGCACCAGTGGCAACGGCCAGTGACGCACGCCGCTTGCGTACCGTCCGAGTATAGGGCGCGGAACTCCTCCTATCAGACCGCGTATCTAGTTGTCTACCTCCGTTGAGCTGAGCAATACAATGAATCGAAAACGCACCGCGCTCCTCGCGAGCCTCGTCGCCACCCCGCTCCTCGTGGGTGGATTCGTTTTTCAGGAGCGTGCAACCGCCGACGGCGCTCGGCTCTTCGGCCAGGTGCTCGACCTCGTTTCCTCACGCTTCGTAGACACCGTCGATGCCGGGATGCTCTACGAAAAGGCCGCACGAGGATTGGTCGGCCAGCTTCAGGATCCGTATAGCGAGCTGATGTCTCCTTCGCAGCTCCGCTCCTTCAATAGCAACACGGGCGGACGCTATGGCGGCCTTGGCATGTCCATCGAGGAGCAGCAGGGTAAGGGCATCACGGTCGCCAAGGTCTTCCACAACACTCCGGCTGAACGCGCGGGCATACGTGAAGGCGACGTGATCGTGCTCGTCGACACGATCTCCACGCGGGGCTGGACCTCGAAAAAGACGGCGGACGCGCTCACCGGCACTCCGGGAACGAAAGTCACGGTCGGGTTTGCGCGTCCCGGTGTCACGACGCCCATCAAGATCGAGTTCACCCGCGCCGTGATTCGGGTGCCGGCGGTGCCTTACGAGATCACCTTCGATGGGAAGGTCGGCTACATCCCACTCGATCAATTCAACGAGAACGCCACGTCGGAGCTCACCGAGAGCGTTCGACGTCTCCAGAACGGTGGCGCGCGAGGAATTGTCCTCGATCTGCGGAATAACCCCGGTGGCTTTCTCGATCAGGCGCTCTCGATCAGCAATCTCTTCCTGAAACAGGGACAGGAGATCGCGAGCGTGCGCGGACGAAACACCGAACCCCAGATGTACTTCGCGCGTGAAAAGCCGGTCGCTCCCGATGTTCCGCTCGTCATTCTGACGAATCAGTACACGGCGTCCGCTTCCGAGATCGTCGCCGGCGCGTTGCAGGACCATGACCGAGCCGTCATCGTCGGCAACACCTCGTTCGGTAAGGGACTCGTGCAGACGCTGTTCAATCTCGATGGCGGATGGGCCCTCAAGATGACGACCGCGAAATGGTACACGCCGAGCGGACGGTCCATCCAGAAAGACCGGAAGCTGACGCCGGAGGGCCAGTTCGTCGAAGTGCACCCTGACTCGCTCGAGACCGACTCTGCGCGCAAGGCGCGGCCGCAGTTCAAGTCCGACGCAGGCCGCGTGGTGTACGGTGGCGGTGCCGTGACGCCCGATCTGCTCGTACAGGCCGACACGCTCACGACACCCGAGCAGGACTTCCGCAAGGCGATGGCGCCCAAGTCGCAGGAGTACTATGTCGCGCTCTATGACCTCGGCTACGAGCTGAAGTCGCAGGTGAAGCCGGACTTCACGATGAAACCGGAATGGCGTACCGATTTCCTCAATCGCCTCGAGAAAGCCGGCGTGAAGGTCGACCGAAAGCAGTGGGATGCTGCCAGTTCACTCATCGATCGCGATATCGAATTGCGCGTTGCTCGGGCGGCGTTCGGCGACTCGACCGTGCGGCGGCGGACCCTCGACGAGGATCCACAGTTGAAGAAGGCCATCGAGATCATTCAGAAGGGCACGTCACAGAAGGATCTCTTCGCCCTCGTCGCTACGAGGCCGCAGCGATAGCTTTCCGGCATGACGAGAGAGGCTGTTCGAGCCGCCACGATCCTCGTCGTGGCGGCTTTTGCATCTGGGTGCCACTCGGCACCAACGCCATTCCCCGCGACCGCTGCCTCGGCAGAAACAGACGGCGCGAGTGTCGCCGTGTCCGTCCCACCAGAGGCCGGCGAATCGCACCTCGCGACTATCCGTCGCCTCACGAATGGCGGCGAAAACGCCGAGGCGTACTTCAGCCGCGATGGCCAGTGGCTCACGTTTCAGTCGACTCGAGACGGTCGCACGTGCGACCAGCAGTACGTGATGCGCATCGACGGCTCGGCTGTTCGGCGCATCTCGAACGGTGAGGGGAAAACGACCTGCGGCTATTTCTTCGACGGCGACCGCCGCCTGTTCTTCGCATCCACGCACGCGCACGGGTCCGCCTGCCCGCCCCGCCCGGATCCATCGCAGGGATATGTTTGGGGTCTCGACAAATTCGACATCTATACCATCGACCGGAACGGATCGGCGCTCCGCCGCCTAACGAATAACAACGTCTACACAGCCGAAGGAACGCTCTCCCCCGACGGCAAGACGGTCGTCTTCACGTCCCTCAAGGACGGAGACCTCGATATCTACACGATGAACGTGGACGGCTCGAATGTCCGCCGCTTGACGACGGCACCGGGCTACGACGGCGGGCCGTTCTTCTCGCCCGACGGCAAGCACATCGTTTACCGCGCATATCACCCGACCGATTCGACGGAGCTTCGCATCTACCGCGATCTCTTGCGCCAGGAGTTGGTACGCCCGAACAGGATGGAGATCTGGGTGATGAACGCCGATGGATCCGACCAGCGTCAGATCACGAACCTCGGCGGTGCCAACTTCGCGCCGTTCTTCACGCCCGACGGGCGCCGGATCATTTTCTCCTCGAACTACAAGAACCCTCGGAGCCGTAACTTCGACCTTTACCTTGTGAATCTCGATGGTACGGGTCTCGAGCAGGTCACGACCAACCCTGACTTCGACGGCTTCCCACAGTTCAGCCCCGACGGCCGTCATCTGGTCTGGGCGTCGAACCGGTTCGACGCGAAGCCCGGTGAGACCAACATCTTCATCGCCGGCTGGAAGAACTAGCGCACCAGCGGAGGAGCCAGTATGCTCGGCACGATCCTACTCGCGATTCTCGCCGCATTCGGCCTGAGCATCATCGCAGCCGGTGTAAAGATCATCGGTCAGGCCGAGGTCATGGTGATCGAGCGCCTCGGCCGTTTCCATCGCGTCGCTCGATCCGGTTTGAACCTCCTGATCCCGTTCATCGAGCGCCCTCGCCCGATCGACGTCCGGTACATCGAAGCCGACGTGTCGGGCATGAAGCGTATCACTGCCGGCACGACGTCTCGCATCGACCTGCGCGAGCAGGTCCTGAACTTCCCGAGCCAGCCGGTCATCACCAAGGACAACGTCACGATCGACATTGACGCTGTTCTGTACTACCGCATCGCCGATCCGCAGAAGGCGACGTACGCCGTTCAGAACCTTCCGTACGCGCTCGAGACCCTAACGAGAACGACGCTGCGAAACATTGTCGGCGAGATGGAGCTCGATCAGACGCTCGCGAGCCGCGACCAGATCAACAAGCGGATGCGCGAGGTCATCGAGGAAGCGTCGATTGGCTGGGGCGTCGACGTGACGCGCGTCGAGCTGCAGGCGATCGAGCCGCCTCGCGACATCCAGCAGTCGATGGAGCTGCAGATGCGGGCGGAAAGAGAGCGTCGAGCGGCCGTCACCAACGCGGAGGCGGGCAAGCGCGCCGCGATTCTGGAGGCCGAGGGTCTGCGCGAGTCGCAGGTGCGAAAGGCCGAGGGCGAGAAGGAAGCCGCCATCCTCCGCGCCGAAGGCCTCGCTGCCGCGCGACTCGCGATGGCCCAGGCCGAAGCAGAAGCCATTCAGCGCATCACCGCATCGCTGCCGGAAGGTCAAGCCGCAATGTATCTGCTCGGGCTCAAGTACCTCGAGGCTCTGCCTGCCGTGACGCAGGGCAAGGGAACCACCATTTTCCTCCCCGCCGAGGCCTCTGGCGTCATGGGAGCACTTGGAGGGATGCGGGAGCTGCTGAAAGCGACCGCCGGTCAGGGCGGCGCGGTGGGCGGTCAGGCGCCATATACGCCGGCTACTCAACGCCCCGCATTCAAGTCGATCGCCGACGGAACTTCGGGGTCGAACATCGCCGGGTCGAGTCCGTCCGGATCATCCGACAATACCTAAGGAGAACGCGCGAATTGGCGAAGGCAATCACGCGCGAACGCGCCGAGCGAATAGCGCGTGCGCATGCCTGTGAGCATTGCCAGGAATACAGCTATAAGAAGCTGGTGGTGAAGCCATCCAGTCCCGCGAACAAGGCGGAGTTCAATGAACTCTGGCACGCCGTCAAGGTCTGCGGGGTGTGCGGTCTCCAACAGGAAATGGGCATCGACTCCGAGGGAGACATCGTCTACGTCGCGTGACAAGCGCGAAAAACCGGGCCTTACGGCCAGGGCGTCTTCTTCGAATATGGGCGGCCGAACACCGCGCCGAGCACCGCGTCCGGATCTTGGGTGCGCACCACGACGTCGATTCGCTCGCCAGTGACGATCGGACGGTCAAACGTGCGATATCGGCGATAGCCGTGGCAGAAGCACAGCGGGCCGGGCCGCGACAGCCGGCCCAGCCAGATATCCGGTAGCCCGATCCACGACGAAACCCAGAAATTCGTTAGGGTGCGCGGCCACATTCCGGCGTCGTCGGCGATACCTCTGGGCATCGAGCCATGTTTTCCCCACTGGACGTCGATCTCGACCGGCCCTCGGGCTCGCCAGTCGGCATGAAGGATCTTCCCATGCCAGAAGGTCCATACGTCGGAAGGTGCATTGGTCGAGTCGTATCCGACCCAAACGATCTCTTCGTCAGTCGCTTTGGTGAATGGGATCCACGCGCCGTGAACATCGTCCCGCCACAACAGGTAATAACCGATAATCGGTCGGTTTGGATGTAGCACTGCAACGATCCGCTCGATTTGGAACCATTCGTCGCGCTGGAGGTACAAGACCGGCGCGAGTGCACGCGCTGTCTGAGCAGCCGGGTCGTCGCGCGAAAGCGCTGTGGCGACCACGACCGGCTGCGGTGGGATGTGAGCGGTCGGCCCGCATCCAGCGAGAAGAGTTGTCGCCACCAGCGCGGAACGCGAAACGGCAACCGCAAAGCGAAAATCCACTTGGATTTGCGTATTTAGATGGTTACTTTTGGAGATAGCGGTTACTTGCGTTGAGTGGGATGCTCTCGTGCGAGAGCTTCCGGCGGTTCATCATCGGGGAGGAAGCATGAGAAAGCCACGTCCGAACACGTACAACCCCGCTCAGGCCCTGCATCTCATTTCAAGCGATCGGAGTGGTCGGCCACTGAGTTGCCCATCGTGTTCGGGGCCGATCGAGCGCGATCCTACGCACACGCCACCCCCGCCGCGGTCACAGGTAACGCTCCGCTGCCGCAATTGCGGGCGGTTCGCGCGATACATCGCCGGCGCTGCCTAACACGCTGTCGGAGAATCATTAAGCAGAGCTCGGCTCGCCTTTACCTGTGCACATTACTTGCCCGCCAGGACTGGTGATTCGCGTACATCTGTTTATTTTGGTGTACGGTTCTTCATGTGGTGGTCATTCCGCTTCGGGTGGCCGGCACGATCCGCGTCACAGTTAGCCCCAGTACGGGACGAGGAAAGGTTTCATGTCACGCATCAACGGCGTAGTGAAGTGGTTCAACGACGCGAAAGGCTTTGGGTTCATTTCGCGTGATGGCGGCCCCGATGTGTTTGTCCACTTCAGCGCAATCCAAGGGTCCGGATTCAAGTCACTGGCTGAAGGCGATCGCGTCGAGTTCGAGATCGTTCAAGGCCAGAAGGGTCCACAGGCGGCCGACGTCGTGAAGACGGCCTGACCTCCTTCCCGACAAAGAAGAGCGCCCCGGCGTGATTACGCCGGGGCGCTCTGTCTTTTGGTTCCAACGAATCCCCACACATCAGCCGGTCATTGCGCCACGAAGATCTCCAACTGCCGGAGATCGGTGTTGGCGGCCGCGGTTGCCGGATCGCTGCAGGCACCAAGCAGGTGCGCAGTCTGGTTGTAGAGGCGAAGCGTCTGAACCGGGGCGATCATCGCCCGTCCCCCGCGACGGGCAATGAGCAATGCTTCCTCGCGCACCTGACGCGGCAACGCGCGTGCGAGTGGATGCTGGAGTAGCTCATGAATCTGCTGCGCGTTACGCGCGAGCAAGGCGGTGCAAAGAGAGTCCAGGAACGCCAGCACAGAGGCCCCGTGGTATTGGGTGTTATGTACACATTGCAACTAATACCATGGACGGTCAACCCGGTTCCCAGTAACAGGGACGGCAAGAACACGTACCGATGCAAAACCGCACAGGCCGGCGACACTCGCGGGCTCTGTGCGGTTCGATGGCGGGACTTTCGCGCCGCTGTTGCGTGATCAGCCTGAGAGCAGGTCGAACCTCACCCCGCGGCGCTGGCTACGGCGCCGCCTCGGCGCATATCGGAACAGCTGCGCTGGGCGCCCGCGTCCTTCGCTGCGCCACTCGTCCGTCGGCTCGACGAGCCACGCCGCCTGCAATGCACGGCGGAAGCTCGCCTTGTGTAGCCGGCGCCCAAGCAAGAGCTCGTAGGTCTGCTGCAACTCGCTCAACGTGAACGTCGGCGGCAGGAGTCGAAACGCAATCGGCGCCTGGTCGAGTCGAAGACGAATTGCCTCGAGCGCCGCATCGAGCAGCGCGCGCTGTCGCGGGGTCAGCGCCGGAACGTCGGACAGCGCGAACCACGCACCTTCCTCGTTCGCCGGGATCGGCGCGCCCTGTGGAACCACACCGACATACGCAACCGACAGATCAGTCTCGGTCGGGTGTCGTCTTCCAT
>JBKOYV010000456.1:0-13748 GCA_046725585.1 Gemmatimonadota bacterium
CGCCTGCCTGAACGGCGTCAGGTTGTCGAGGATCCAGTACCCTCGGCCATGCGTACCAGCGACGAGATCGGCGCACAGGCACGTGCTGTCATCCTTCACCTGGATGTCGCGCACCGAGATCGCCGGCATGTCGAACTTCATCGACTGCCAGTGGTCGCCGTCATCGAGCGAGAACCACACCTGCAGGTCCGTCGACGCGTAAAGGAGCCCCTTCACGCGGGGGTCCCCGCGGATGGAATTCGACACCGCGCCAGGTGCGACCCCCGTGTTGATCTCCGTCCAGGTCTTCCCGCCGTCGTGCGTGCGCCAGAAGTGCGGATTCATGTCGTCGATCCGCATCGTGTTCGCGGCGGCGTACGCCGTGAGATTGTCGAAGTGCCCGGCGTCCATGTTGAAGATGCGCGTCCACGGTTTGATCGCGGGCGGCGTGACGTTCGTCCACTTCGCGCCGCCGTCCATGGTCACCTGGATGGTGCCGTCGTCGGTTCCCGCCCAGATCACGTTCTGGCTCCGCGGCGACAACGCGAGCGCGGTGATGCTGCCTAACGCCGACGGCGTGACCGTGCTCGCGTACTTGCCGGCGTTCGCCGGCACCTCCCATGTCTGACGCGCGAGGTCCGGGCTGATGCGCGTCCACGAGTGGGCGCGGTCGGTGGATTTCCACACGACGTTCGACGTATAGTAGAGCGTCGTGTTGTCGATCGGCGACCACAGGATCGGCATCGTCCGCACGTTTCGCCCGAACCCGCCCGCGCGCTGGTCGACACTCGGGCCCACGTTCGTCGTCTGGCCGGTCTTCCGGTGGTAGAGCGACACGTTCGTCCGCGCGCTGCCGAATACCATGTCCGGATCCTTCGGGTCCGGCGCGGCGATGCCGTATTCCTGGATGTTCACCGGATGCCAGTCGTGGAACGTGATCTCGCCGTCCATCGATCGGCTCGCGACGCACCCCGATCCCGAGTCTTGCTGGCCGCCGCATACGCGATACGGAAACGCGTTGTCGGTGGTCACGTGGTACATCGCCGCCGTGGGCTGGTTGTACCAGTTGCTCCACGACACGCCCCGGTTGGCCGAGATGACAGCGCCCTGGTCCGAAACGGTGAAGACGATCTTCGGGTCGTTAGGGTTGATCCAGATCTTCTGATAGTCGTCGCCGCCCGGCGCGCCGCGCACGGCGGACCAGTTCGTGCCGCCATCCTCGGTGCGCCACATGACCACGGATGCGCTGTACACGACCTGCTCGTTTTTCGGATCGACGGCGAGCGTCGGGAGATCCCCACCACCGATGCGCGCGAGCGGGCGCGGATCCACCTTGACGTTCGTTCCGCCCGGGGCCGCATTCACCACCAGCGTCCAACGCTCACCGCCGTCCGCCGACGTGTAGAAGCCGACCACGCCGGTGGTCGTCGCGGGACCACGCCCGCCGTTAGGCAGGCCGGCCACGGTCGCGTACAGCCGCTGCGGGTTGCTCGGCGCCAGCGCAATGTTCGCCTGGATGATGCTCGGCAACCCTTCGGTGAGCTGCTTCCAGGTGGTGCCGCCATCGGTCGACTTGAAGATCCCGTTCCCCGCTCCGCCGAACCCCTGCCCCTCGATGAAGCTCTGTTGCTGCTGCCAGAGCGTGGCGTAGACGGTGTTGGGGTCGCGTGGATCGATCCGAACGTCGTTGCCGCTCGTGTACTCGTCCTTGAACAGCACCTTCTGGAACGACTGGCCTCCGTCGGTGGAGCGGAAGATCCCGCGCTCCGCGTTAGGCCCGTACGGGTGGCCGAGCGCCGCGACGAACAGGCGGTTGGGATCGCGCGGGTCGACGTCGATCATCGCGATCATCTGCGTGTCGCGGAGCCCGAGGTGCGTCCAGGTCTTGCCGCCGTCGGTGGATTTGTAGACGCCGTCGCCCGTGGCGAGGTCGGGGCGAATGATGCCGGCACCCGAGCCGACGTAGATGGTGTTCGGGTCCGAGGGCGCGACCGCGATCGCGCCGATCGAGCCCGTCGGCTGGTCATCGAAGATCGGCACCCAGGTGGAGCCGTAGTCGGTCGAGCGCCAGACTCCCCCGTTGTCGAAGCCCGCGTAGAACACGTTCGGCTGGCTCGGTACGCCCGAGAGCGCGCGGGCGCGCCCAGCGCGCACAGGTCCGATCTGGCGCCAATGCAGCGCGCGAGAGTTGTCGGGCTGCTGGGCGAGTCCGGGTGATTGGACGAGCGCAGTGATCAACAGCGCGAGCACACTGCCGCATGGCCGGCGCGACTTCATGGTTGTCTGCTCGAGGGAGAGGAGGTTGCTAACCTACCGGCCCTCGAATGGCCGGGCCAGCATGCGATCATCGCACTGGCTGTCGCGAATTGGGGTCAGACTTGGGCTCAGACCCCAATCATCGCTTAGTCGGCGGACGTGTTGCGCGAGAGCCGAAGTCTCAGATGACGCCGCACGTCAGGCCATTCCGTCGCGAGCACACTGTACATGTACGAATCGCGCACGGTGCCATCGCGCCGCGCCTGGTGATGCCGGAGCACGCCGTCTCGCTTGGCTCCCAACCGCTCGATCGCGCGCTGCGACGCAAAGTTGAAGTTGTCCGTCCTGAGCCCGACGACCTTGCAGCCGAGCGTCTCGAAGGCGTGCTCGAAGAGCAGCAGCTTGCACGCCGTGTTCACGTGCGTGCGCTGCCACCGCTTCGAGTACCACGTCCACCCGATCTCGACGCGGTCGATCTCCGGCACGATGTCGTGATAGCGCGTCGTACCCGCGATCGTGTTCGTCTCGAGCTCGCGCACCACCCACGGCAGCATGTGGCCCTTCGCCTGTCCGTCGAGCGCATTGGCGATATATGCCCCCACGCGATCCGGCTCGGGCACCGACGTGAACCAGAGTTCCCAAAGATTCCCGTCGGCGGCGGCGAGTTTGAGTGCAGCCTCGTGCTCCGTCGTGAGCGGCTCGAGCCGCATGCCGTAACCCTCGAGCGTCGTCGGGCGAACGTGGATCATCGAAGATATTGTCTGCGGTAAAGGGGACGCGACAGCTCTCGAATTCAGAACCCGAGTCCAAGTGTACTCCGTCACGGGGACTCGGGGAGAACCGGCGACTGACGCTATGCGGGAATTCGATATCCGCGTCTCGCGCTCGCAGACTTCTACGTCCGCCCTGGCGTCTCGTCGACCCGCGTGTGGCGGCGCGTCTCCACGATCCTAACGAGTGCCTTGCATTCCACTCGTGATCGCACGCAGAGCGCGCGTCAGCGAGATCCGCGGGCGCTCGCAACGCCGCGACGGCCGGCTCGCGAGCGAGCTGGACCTGGGTCGGCACTCCGCTCGTGAGAAAGGCGCCGTTCCCGAGTCGGCCGAGAAGGCCGTATCCCCAGCAATACGGGTGTCGCGAACCAACAACGTGGGACGCGGTCGTGGTCCCGCTCGCGGACCGGCGGGATTACCACCGCCGCCGCAGGCGCCAAGCACGAGCGTAGCAAGCCCCGAGACACACCGGCGCGCCCGACACACCGCTTCGTTCATTACTCGAGAAGTGTTGCGAGTTGGAGGCTCGGCTGCTGGCCGTAGTGTAACGGACACGCCTGGGGTCGGCAATCGAGAGTCGCCTGCAGCCAGGAATCACGGACTGCGTTAGGCGAGCGCGTGAACGCGCCAGTTCGTTCCTCCTGCAAACGGGGGCCGAATCAACGCGAGATGCGTCCACCGCCGATCCTGCCTCGACGCGCCCGTGTACTACCTCCCATATTAGGGTTGGCGCGTTCGTGTCGCCCGGCTACGCATCGCGTGCAAGCAGGCCCCTGGCGAGGTAGGAGTTGGTCATGCCGCATCTCATTCCACTCCGGTACGCTGCGGTGGCAATTCTGGTCACCGCGACGTCCGCCCTGGATGCAACTGCCCTGGTCGCCCAGGGTGGTGCACCCGATGCTCACCCTGCTCGCCTCACGGGCCGCGTCGCCGACGCCGTCGGTTCGGCCATCGTAAAGGCGGAGATCCGCGTCACGAACACGAGCATCCGAGGCGAGACCGGCAGCGATGGTCGATTCGAGCTCGCGGGTTTGCCGTCCGGGCCCGTCGAGGTCGTGGTGCGCCGGCTTGGCTTCGCGCCCGCGAAGATCGCCCTGGAGCTTGGCGACGGAGAAGTTCGCGATATTCGCGTCCTGCTCGCACCGGTCGCGATGATGATGGATTCGGTCGCCGTCACGGCGTCGGCGGAGGCTCCAGCTGTCGAGAAGGCGTATGGCGGATTCGAGATGCGGAAGTCCCGGGGATTCGGGACGTTCATCACACGTGAGCAAATCGAGAAAAAGAATCCGAGGGTGACGACGGACCTCTTCCGCTCGGTCTCGGGCGTGAAGCTGCTGCGAGAGAACGGAACACCGACGGTCGTGTCGTCGCGCCTCGGCTCGATGGCCTACTGCCCGGTGCGGTACTACGTCGACGGCGCGAGCTACCCGCTGTACGGCCAGTCGATCGACATCATGGTACAGGTGGTGGACATCGGCGCGATCGAGGTGTACCCGGGCGGTGCGACGGTGCCGCCACAGTTCGGCGGGCGCGAAAGCGCGTGCGGGGTCGTCGCGATCTGGACCCGGCAAGGCCAGAAAGCGCAGAAGTAGTCGTCTCCGTTAGGCAGCCCGGACCCTCGGCGACGTAACGCAGCGATCAGACGCGTGCGCCGACACGTTACACGCGGCGGTATGGCGATGCGTCCGTCAGGCGGCTAACTCGGTGCCGCACTGCCACCTGAGTGCCGCTTCCTCGTCCCCTCCATGCGCACCGATAGCCCCGGCGGTTGCGCCGTCGCGGGCCCGCCTTCATCTATCCCGTCCACAACGGTTACCACCACCTGCGACCGGGTGCCCCATGCTGCTCACTACACGAATCACGGCCGCCCTCCTCATGACATGCGCGGCCCTCACATCGGCGACATCGACCCGCGCGCAATCGTCCGCCGCGGGGCCGACCGCGGCGTCGATCCCGAAAGACATCATGCTCGTCGACTGGGAGCGCCAGAAGAAGAACGTGCTCGCGTATATCGACGCGATGCCCGACTCCGCGATCAACTTCGCGCCGACGCCGGGCGTGCGAAACTTCGCGCAGCAGATCGAGCATTTCGTAGGGACGAACACGGAGATCGCGGCGGTGACGCTGAAGGGCCTCAAGGCGCCGCCATCGTTAGGCGACACCGCGGCGTATCGCCACAAGAAGCCGGCGCTCCGCGAGTACACGGTGAAGTCGTACGACTACCTGCTCGATGCGCTCAAGTCGGCAACGCCGGCGCAGCTCTCGAAGACCTACGCGCTGTACAATCAGCCGTCGGCGCCGGCGTGGCGGTGGCTCGACCTCTCCAAGGAGCACGCGGTGTGGACGTTCGGGCAGCTCATTCCCTACCTGCGGCTCAACAAGGTGACGCCGCCGGCGTACGACATGCCCTTCTGACCCGCGTAGCGGGTCAGAGCCATCAGCCATCAGCCATCAGCCATCAGCCATCAGCTGGTCTACAGCTACCAGCCGTCGAGCGACAGCGTCAGCCAGCCACCAGCACCAGCCACCAGCACTGGCATCGAGCCACCAACCCGGAATGAGATTCGCACTTTTACTTCTGCTATTCCCTATCACCGTCGCTGCCCAACAGCAGCAGCCGGCCGATCTCATTATCACCAACGCACGCATCTACACCGTTGACGAAACGCATCCGCTCGCGGAGGCGATGGCGGTGCGGGGTGGGAAGGTGCAGTTCGTCGGCTCCTCGGGCGCCGCCACGGCCCTCAAGGGCGCGTCGACGCGAGTCATCGACCTCGGCGGCAAAACGGTGATCCCGGGGATGGTCGATGCCCACGGGCACGTGGACAACCTCGGGCTCGCGCTGCGCACGGTAGACCTCACGGGCACGACCTCGTACGACGAGGTGATCGCGCGCGTCGTGGCGCGCGCGAAGACCACGCCCGCGGGTCAGTGGATCATCGGTCGCGGCTGGGACCAGAACGACTGGGGTGACACGCGGTTCCCCACACACGAGAAGCTGAGCGCGGCCGTACCGAACAATCCGGTGTACCTAACGCGGATCGACGGCCACGCGGGGCTCGCCAACGCGGCCGCGCTCAAGGCCGCCGGGGTCACCGCGCAGACGAAGGACCCCGACGGCGGACACATCGAGCGCGCGACTGGCGGGTCGCCTGCCGGCGTGTTCGTCGATAACGCACAGGGGCTCATGCGTCGCGTGATTCCCCGCCCCACGCGCGATGAAGTGAAGTCGGAGGTCCAGGCGGCGATCGCCGAGGCGCAGAAGTGGGGGCTCACGGGCGTGCACGACGCCGGCGCGTCGGCCCAGACGCTCGAGATCTACGAAGAGCTCGCGAAGGCACACGCGCTCGGCTTCCGGCTGTACGCGATGATCTCCGACGACTCGGCCACCGTGGCGAAGTGGTTCGCGCGCGGGCCGCTCGTCGCCGGCTACGACAGCACGCTCTGGATCCGCAGCGTGAAGCTCTACGCCGACGGAGCGCTCGGCTCGCGGGGCGCGGCGCTGCTCGACCCCTACAGCGACAACACGAGCACGAACGGCCTCCTCGTGTCCAAGCCGGAGCACATCGAGGCGGTGGCCGAGCGCGCGCTCAAGGCCGGGTTTCAGGTGAATACCCACGCGATCGGTGACCGCGGCAATCGCATTGTGCTCGACGCGTACGAGCAGGCATTGAAGGCGGTCCCCGTCGCGGACCATCGGTTCCGGATCGAGCACGCGCAGATCATCAACCCCGATGACATCCCGCGCTTCGCCGCGCTCGGCGTCATTCCGTCGATGCAGGCGAGCCACCAGACGAGCGACATGTACTGGGCCGGCAACCGACTCGGCTCGACGCGCCTGTTAGGCGCGTACGCCTGGCGGTCGCTGCTCGACAACGGGTCCATCATCCCGAACGGCAGTGACTTCCCGGTGGAGCAGGTGAACCCACTCATCTCGTTCCACGCGGCCTTCTCGCGCCAGGACGCGCACAACTGGCCGCCTAACGGGTGGTACCCCGAGCAGAAGATGACGCGCGAGGAAGCGCTGCGTTCCATCACGTTGTGGCCCGCGTACGCGGCGTTCCAGGAGCGGATCATGGGCTCGCTGACGCCCGGCAAGCTCGCCGATTTCGTCGTGCTCGATCAGGACATCATGCGCGTCGCACCAGAGCAGGTTCTGCAGACGCAGGTGCTCGCGACCTACGTCGGCGGCAAGGCCGTCTACGAGCGGAAGTCAGTCGTTCCGTGACGGCACCGAGCGCGACCCGCACGCTCGGCCTGATCCGCATCGCCCTCCTCGTGGGTGTGCTCGCTTTCGGCGGGATCGTCTGGCATCTGCGTTGTTCGGGCGACACCGGATATCTGGTGAACCCGCGCGCCCTCCGCGTCGCGGGCCAGGCCGTCTGGGGGCTCATGACCCTGGGAACGCTCGCGCTGTTCCTCCTCGCGGGGCGCGCGACACCCGAGCGACGCGCGTCGCTCAGCGTGATCGCCTGGGCGCTCGGCGAGTCCACCGCAATCTACGGCGGTCTCTTCTGGCTGCTGCTCGGGGACTCGCAGTGGTACCTGTACGGGATGGCGTGTCTCCTGCTCACGTACTTCATCTTTCCGATTCGCTACACCCGATAACCATGCGCGTCGTCTCCTTCCTCCCGTCCGCCACCGAGATCGTGGCCGCGCTCGGCCACCTCGACGCGATCGTCGGCATCTCGCATGAGTGCGATTTCCCGCCGGCCGTCCGATCCCGCGACGTGGTGACGTCGAGCTCGATCGATTCGAAGGCGGCGCCGGGCGAGATCGATGTGCAGGTGAGGGATTTCGTGGATACCGGCCGCCCACTGTACGATGTGCGTGAGGACCGCGTCCGCGCCCTCGCGCCCGACGTGATGGTCACTCAGGTGGTGTGCGACGTCTGCGCGGTGAGCGAGGACGACGTGCGCGCGCTCGCGACACGCCTCACACCGCGCCCGGAAGTCGTGACGCTCGGCGCGACGACGCTGGACGGGATCTTCGACGATATTCGGCGAGTAGCTCAGGCGTTAGGCGTGACTGATCGCGCCGAAGCGCTGGTCGAGCGTGCGCGTGCGCGGATGCGCACGGTGCACGAGACGCTCAAGGCGGCGCGAGCACCACGGCCTCGCGTGGCCGTGATCGAGTGGAGCGATCCAATCTTCGCGGCGGGCCATTGGGTTCCGGAGATGGTCTATCGCGCCGGCGGCGCGGATGCGCTGGCCGAGCCCGGCGAACACTCGACGACGCGGACGCTGGCTCAGGTGCGCGACGCGAACCCGGACCTCATTCTCGTCGCCCCGTGCGGCTTCGACCTCGACCGCGCCGCGACCGACGCGGAGCGCCTGACTGCCAACGACGACTGGAGCTGGGCGCATGAGAAGCAGGTGTGGGCGCTCGACGCGAACTCATTCCTGAGCCGCCCCGGGCCGCGGGTGGTGGATGGAATCGAGCTGCTGGCCCAGGTGCTTCACCCCACACTCTTCGGCGCCCCCGCGCCGTCCGCGGCACGGCACGTGGCGTTCGCGGAAAGTCGTGCCTAACGCTGTTTAGCGGGAAGCGGGAGACGGGAGACGGGAGACGGGAGACGAAGCATTGTCATCCCGAGCCGACAGGCGCCTGCCCTGAGGAGCGCAAGCGACGAAGGGAGGATCCTCATCCTGCTGGTAGAGGGCCTTCTACCGCGAGCCTGAGGATTCCTCGCTTCGCTCGGAATGACAACCGGCTCGTTGGGCTAATAGCAGCAGCCAGCAGCACGCGGCAGTAGCGCGCAGCCGTCGGCTACCAGCGAGCAGCTTTCTTTCTCTACTCGGACGTCCAGACCCGAATAGCGACGAGCACGAGGAACACAGCGAATCCCCGCCGCAGCTGAACGGCTGTCAGAATGTGCGCGAGCCTCGCGCCAAAAAACGCGCCGAAAAACAGTCCGATCGCGATGACGAACGCTGCCCGCACGTCGAGATTGCCGGTCCGATAGTACTCCCACGCCCCGAGCGCGCCGACCGGCAGAAGGAGCGCGCCCAGCGATGTCCCGGTTGCCGTGAGCTGCGACATGCGCGCGACGTACAGCAGCGCCGGAACGATCACGACGCCGCCGCCGATCCCGAACAGGCCGGCCAACACCCCCGCGCCCGTCCCGATTAAGATGTAGAGCATCGTCATCCCACCAATGTACAGAGGTATGCTCTCCGAATCCTCCATCGCGTTTCTCAAGCGCTTGCTCGACACGCCGGGACCGTCCGGCTTCGAGTCCGCACCGGCGAAGGTCTGGCGCGACGACGCGCGGGCGTTCGCCGAGGTGACCAACGACGTCGCCGGCAACAGCATGGCCGTCGTGAACCCGGACGGTGCGCCGACCATCATGCTGGCCGGCCACATCGACGAGATCGGTGTGATCGTCACCTACATCGATGACGAGGGCTACCTCTACATCTCCGGCATCGGTGGCTGGGACCCGCAGGTGCTTGTCGCCCAGCGGATCCGCATCATGGGGAGAAACGGCGATGTGTATGGCGTCATCGGCAAGAAGCCGATCCACGTCATCAAGGCCGAGGACCGCAAGAAGGCGTCGGAGATGACGGACCTCTGGATCGACATCGGCGCGACGTCGCGCGAGGAGGCCGAGAAGCTGGTGTCGGTCGGCGACCCGGGCGTGATCGATTCACGCACGATCGACTTCCCGAACAACTGCATCGTGTCGCGCTCGATCGACGATCGGATCGGCGCGTTCATCGTTCTCGAGGCGCTGCGCCGCTACTCCGAGCGGCCCGGCAGCGCTCGCGTGGTCGCCGTCGCGACGACGCAGGAGGAGATCGCCTTCCAGGGCGGCGGCGCGCGCGTGAGCGCGACGCGGATCGGCCCGCAGATGGCGATCGTCGTCGACGTGACGCACGCGACCGACTATCCGACGGCGGAGAAGAAGGAGCACGGCCATCACAAGATCGGCGGCGGTCCCGTGCTCACGCGCGGCTCGATCGTCTCCCCGGTCGCGTATGCCTTGCTGCGCGACGCCGCGGCCAGGCTCTCGATTCCGTACACGATCCACGCAGCTGGCCGTGAATCCTGGACCGATGCCGATGCGATCCACGTTGCGCGCGAGGGGATCGCGACGGCGCTCCTCTCCATCCCCAATCGCTACATGCACTCACCTAACGAGATGGTGAGCCTGGAAGACCTCGACCGTGCCGCGGCATTGATCGCCGAGACGTGTCGAGCGGTCAACGCCGAAACGGATTTTACTGCCAGATAGGCCGGGAGGCGGGAGGCGGGAGACGGGAGACGTGTAAAAACCGTACACCCTCCGGATGCCTCTCTGACAAAAGATGAGCGTCCCGGGGGTTCTCCGTCTCCCGTCTCCCGTCTCCCGTCTGCCTAACTTTCGGCTGTCGGCCGGAGTGAGCGAACCGCTGCGTGCCTGACCTCGCGCTCCTTGTCGTCCGCGAACCGCCGGAGCGCCGCGAGCGCGGCTGGCGTGTTCGCCTCGGCGAGCGCCTGTACCGCCGCCACCCGAAACGCCGTCGGCTTCCGCTTGAACAGACGGCCGTCGGGCTCCCCCGCCTTCGTTAGGCGTGCAACCGCCTCGTCCGTCGCCTGGCGCCCGAGCGCGGCGAGAATCACGGCCTGCACCTCCGGGTCCGTCTCGCGATCCAGCGCGCTTGCGAGCACACCGACTGCGCGCGGTGACTTCACGCTTCCGAGCCCCTGCACCGCGTGCACACGGACTTCGGGCACGGCATCCGTCATCATTTGCTGGACGGTCTGAATCGATCGCGCCGTGCCGAGGCGGGCCAGCGCCGTCGCAGCGGACCGGCGAACCCGCTCCTCGCGGTGATTCACGACCTCCAGGAGCGCATTCTCCGCTTCTGGCGCGCGCATCTCGCCCAATAGATCGATCGCGTTCCGCACCACGTACCACCGGTTGTCGCCGAGTAGGTGGATCAACGTGGGGACCGCGTCCCGAATCTTCACCAGCGCGGCGAGATACGCGCGACGATCGGTCAGCGAGTCGGCTGACGTCAACAGCTCGATGAGCGCCTCGGCGCCATCGGGACCGAGCCGCAGCAACACCGCGTGTATCGGCTCGCGTAGCTCGGGACGACGAGGAAGGAGGCCGGCAATGCCGCGGAGCAGCGTTGGCTTCGTGAGCTTACGCAGGCCGATCGTGTACGCGCGCCGCAGCTCCGCGTCGTCCCCGACTTCAGCCTCGCTGATCACGATGGCGTCGAAAACTCGTGCCACGAATTCCCATCGACTCTCGCGCGCCCGGGCCTCGGCGACCACGATCAGCTCGTCGAGAAATCGCATCGCGTTCTGCGGCGTCACACCGGTTCGGACCCGCGCGATCAGCTCGTCGTCCGACATCGTCTCGAGCGACTTCGTCTTGATCGCGCCCTCGATGATCCGGGTCGACTCGTCACGAATGGTCGGAGCGCCAGCGGGCGGCGTCGTTCGACGCGCCGCGACGCCCGCCGGAATCTCGGCGCCGAAGGTCAAGGCACCGCCACGTGGTGCGGCGCGGTGACCGTCGTTTGCTGTCGTCGGGGGAGCCGGTGGATTCGCTCCTCCCGGTGACACCGCCGCGTTCGATCGCGGAGGGGTGACCGAGTCAAGCGCGGGCATGCCGCGGAAAGGAGTTGCGACGCGTACCGCTGACCCGTTGACGCGCGGCGATGCGCTCGGCGTCAGACTCCCGGTGCGCACGAAGCCGTTGCGGCCGAGGTGCACCTCGACGTGCGTGATGCCGATCTTGAGTAGCTTATCGTCGAAGCTCGCGCCGTCGTCGTGGGGGCGCGCCTCCCCGGCCAGGATCCGCGCGACGCCAAGGATCTGGTCGCGCGGAGCGTTCGCGAGGAAGTCGATCTGATGCGCCGACTGCGCCGACATGCGCATCACGAGCTCGTGTAACCGCACGGCGTCCAGCGATTGCCCTTCGTCGAGCAGGTCCACGTTGATCCGCGACGTCATCAGTGACGCGTCGGCCGTCGCGATGGCGATGACGGCCTCGCCCAACACGCGCTCGTGCTCGGCAGCCGCATCCGGCTCGTGGGCCAGCAGATAAACCAGCTCGGCGAATCTCGCCGGAAACGTTGTTGCGCTCGTCGACATCAGCCTCGAGGTCGTCCGCGAAAGATGGGAGTTCTCCAACTAAGGACGCATGAGACGTCCCACCGGAAACCGGGACCAGCGGCTCAAATCGGCCTTCTTTCGCACCACACCCGCTCGTAAGATTCCGTCCCGACCCTCAGGATGTCCGACCGTCATGACAAGAGGATTGCGCTGTCTGCCACGCCCGTCGTCGACACTCGCGGCGCTGGCTTTCGTGACATCCATCACAACCGCCACGACTGCGTGCCGCCACTCGGCGTCAGTTCCTGCCCCGGCGGCCGCTCCCGATACCGCGTCGGTGATGCGCGACGTGCGGTACCTGGCGAGCGATGCGCTCGAGGGTCGCGGAACCGGCACCGCCGGCAACGACTCGGCCGCCGCGTACATTGCGCGACGCTTTTCCAGTCTTGGCCTGGCTCCAGCGTTCACGACGGCCGACGCTCGCCTCTGCGTCCGGGCCGCTGGAGCGGCACCGTGCGACCCGCGTTTCGTTCAGTCGTTCGTCGCGAGGTCGGTGGCCGCCGTACACGCGGGGTTACCCGGTGAGCTTCCGACGCAGAATGTCGCGGCCGTGGTTCGCGGGACCGACCCGGCGCTCCGCGACGAGTACGTGATCCTCGGGGCGCACTTCGACCATCTCGGTCGCTCGACGTTCGGCGCGCTGGACCCCAACGCAGCGAACGCGATTCACAACGGCGCGGACGACAATGGGTCGGGAACCGCGGCCGTGATCGAGCTCGCGCGGCTGCTCCGCCGCAACCCACCCAAGCGGTCCGTGATATTCGTCACCTTCAGTGGCGAGGAGCTCGGGCTGCTGGGATCGCAGTATTTCGTTGATCACTTGCCCGTACCGCTCGAAAGGGTGCGCGCAATGCTCAACTTCGACATGGTCGGCCGAATGCAGGACGACCGTCTGATCGTGTACGGCGTCGCAACGGCACAGGAGCTCAACGACATCGTCACGAGCGTGAACGCGGTCGCGCCGCTCAAGCTCACAGCCACCGGCGACGGCTTCGGGGCGTCGGACCACTCGTCGTTCTACGCGAAGAACCTCCCCGTCCTGCACTTCTTCACGAACGTGCACGACGACTATCACAAGGCGACCGACGACGCGGACAAGGTGAACGCCACCGGCATCGCGCGAGTGGTTTCGCTGGCAGAGCGTGTCACGCGCAAGATTGCGGACCGTCCGCAGCCACTCACGTTCGTCCGCGCGGTCGCCGCCGCTCCGGCGATGTCATCGCGAGAGAACACGAGCGCCTACCTCGGTTCGATCCCCGACATGGGCGCCACGGACGTGGCGGGTGTCCGGCTCACCGGCGTCCGCGCGGAGAGCCCGGCGGACAAGGCCGGTCTCAAGGCGGGCGACGTCATCGTGGAGTTCGCGGGCAAGCCGGTGAAGGACCTCTACGCGTACACCGACGCGCTGTACGCGCAGAAGCCGGGTGACACCGTCGACGTCGTCGTGCTGCGTGGCGCCGAGCGGGTGACCGTGAAGGTCACGTTAGGCAGGAGAAACTAGTGGATCGCGTGGGAGGTGTTGATAGCAGGCGGGATGGGCCGATATGGCAGAATTGCCATAGGGAGATTCAGACGCGTCGGGTTAAGTGATCGGCGCTATGGCAATTCTGCCATACAGGCTGTTCC
>JBKOYV010000083.1:0-11005 GCA_046725585.1 Gemmatimonadota bacterium
GCCGCGCGGCACGCGAGCACGTCACGCGACGGCGATGTCAAGAGGTCGGGCGAAGCGAGGAGCTCATAGGGCGAGCTCGCGCGGACGCTCGTGACGGGGGAGAGGATTTCGCTCGCCGCCGTGCCCAGCCGCTCCTGCACGTTTGCGACATACTCCCACGCCGCCACCGATGCGTAGTCCCGGAGCGCCCGCTCGGCCGTGACGCGATGCGACCGGGCCGCATCGTGCGCCTCGTAAGCGAGCGACGCGACAAGCACCACGGTCAGCGAGAGCAGACCGACCAGCAGCGTGATGCGCGGCGCGGCAACGTGTCGTGTCGGCAAGCTGGGCATATCGCAGGATAGCACTCGCGACGGGAACAGGAACAGTGGTCTGGCCATGCGGGCAGGGTCCGCCCCACACCGCAAGGCCGACCCTATTTCGGACGCGAGGGATCGTGTGACAAGTGGTCTGACACGGCTCTGACACGGGCCGCACGCCTCCCGGCGGCGCGCGGGAACAGTAGCTTAGGCGAAGACCGTCGGCCGGGATGTGCGATCCCGGCCAAGGCATGCCGCGAACCCTTCGACAGCGTCGACTCGTCTCGCCACCACCGTGTCCACACCCGCGCGCGTTCCGAGCCTAACGCCGGCCGACGTCCCCGCCGTCGACCGTCACGTGCCGCACAGCGTCCTGCGCAATACGAGCGGGCGGATCGCCTTCGACATCCCTCCGCGCGACATCCGCGACGCACTGGCCGACAGTTCTACGAAGCTCTGGATCGACATCGACAGCACGAGTCGCCATCAGCACGCGATCCTCGAGAAGCTGCTGCACCTTCACCCTCTGACCATCGAGGATACGCTCAACCCGAACAGCCGCGTCAAAATCGAGGCGTACGACGGATACCTCTTCATCGTCCTGCGCGCAGTCCGGTTCTGCGACACGACCACGGACCCGTACGATCTCGAAACCGAGAACCTGTACATCTTTCTCGGCGCGAACTACGTGGTCACGGTGCACGCGGGCTTCTCGCAGACGATCGACACGGTCTGGGATCTGATCCAGCGAAGCCCGGATCTCTTCGACCGCGGACCGGCGCGACTCGCCCACACCATCTGCGACACGGCGATCGACGCGTTCTTCCCGATCCTCGATCGCGTGGACGAGTTCGTGGACGGCCTCGAGTCGCGGGTCTTCGAACGGTTCGACGACAGCGCGCTGCACGACATCTTCGCGCTCAAGCGAACGGTGCTTTCGCTCCGCCGCTATCTCGCTCCGCAGCGCGAGATCTTCAACGTCCTCACCAACCGGCCGTCGCCCCTTCTCCCCGCCGAGGCACAACTGTACTTCCGGGACGTGTACGACCACGTCCTGCGCATCAACGACTCGCTCGACACCTTCCGTGAGCTCCTCAGCAGCACCCTCGACAGCTACCTCACCCAGGTGTCGAACCGGCTCGGCTCGATCACGAAGGGGTTGTCCGTGATCGCCACGCTCAGCGTGCCGTTCGTGGTGATCAGCGGGATGTGGGGAATGAACTTCGTGGAGATCCCGCTCTCGCATTCCCCGCACGGTTTCTGGGTAATGCTCGTGCTCCAGCTCGCGCTCGGCGCGGGGCTCGTCGCCCTGCTCCTCTGGAAGAAGCTCCTGTAGCGTCGTCGCTCTTGCGGGTGGTCACGGCAGCGGGCCTCGCCACGCCGCCAGCGAAAGCTCGAGGGCGAGTGCGAGCAGTGCGATGCCGAGCGGCCAGCGGTACAGCTCGGAGTAGCGCGTGTACACTCGTGTCCGCACGGGCGTTCGCTCGAGACGATCGATCTCTTCGGTGATTCGCTGTAGCGCAGCCGCGTCCCGGGCGCGGAAATAGCGGCCGCCGGTTCGCTTTGCCACGTCGGTGAGCAACGCGTCATCGATCTCGACCGGCCGGTTCTCGTACCGCAGGCCGAATACACCGCGACCCACCGGTACCGGCGCCATGCCCTCGGTTCCAACCCCGATCGTGTAGATCTTCACCCCGAACGCCGCCGCCGCCTGAGCCGCCGTTCGCGGGTCGATCGATCCGCGATTGTTCACACCGTCGGTGAGCAGGACCACGACCCGCGAATTTCCAGGAGCATCGCGCAGCCGGTTCGCGGCGGTGGCTATCGCGGTGCCTATCGCCGTGCCGTCCTCCAGTTGACCGGGCTGCAGGTTGTCAACGGCGGCCATCACGACGGGATAGTCGGTCGTGAGCGGGACCTGCGTCAGCGCTTCACCGGAAAACGCGACGACGCCGATGCGGTCACTGGTTCGCATGGCGATGAACTGCTTCACCTTGTCGCGCGCGACCTCCAACCGGTTCTGCGGCTGAAAGTCTTCCGCCAGCATCGAGCTCGAGATGTCGAACGCGATGACGATGTTGATGCCTTCGGTCGTGGACTGCTCCGCGCGGCCGGCGGAGCGCGGCCTCGCCAGCGCGATGATCAAGCCAACGAGAACCAGATTCCTCGCGAGGTGCAGGGCGCGAGCGATGCCGCGGCCGGCACGAGGTCCGATCGCCAGCACGCCGACGCGCGAGAATACGATCGCGGGCGGGCGGCGACGCCGGCGCCAGAGCCACCACGCGGGCAGCAACAGGAGCAGCGTGAGGACCCACGGTGAACCAAACTCGAGGTGGGGAAAGCTCATGGTGTAAATGTGCGTCGTCGAACGTGGCGCCGCAGGGGTCGCGTGCGTCTTAAATGCGCGCGACCGCTGCCGGATTCCTTTCGTCCTCCGCTATCGGATTTCGTGGCTCTCGTCACTGATTCGCTACTTCGTCTGTCACGAGCTGTTGCAGTCATCCTGGGGATCGTCGGTGTTTCACTCGCGGCCACGTCGTATCTCGTCGGCGCGACCTCCGGCATCCTCGCCTTCGGACTCGGAGTGTACGCCGTCGCGTGTGCGGCGCTCGCTATCGGGCTCGCGACGCATCGCTCGACGCCCGGAGCTCCCGTGGGGTCTCAGCCGCCGCACCCCGCGCCCGCGACGGCCATGGTTCGAGACTCCACGACGTCGGAAGCGCGCGCCGGTCACGAGCGCGATCCGCAGAGCGACGGCGCCCAGGGTACTACCCCGGATCTTCGCGATCCGCTCACCGGGCTCCCGACGCACCTTCTTCTCCGAGACCGTGTAGCCCAGGCACTGGCGCGAGCGCATCGGCACGAGCGTCCGGTCGCTGTGATGTTGCTCGACATCGACGGCTTCCGCGCGATCAACGACGCATTCGGCTTTGCGGCTGGCGATCGCGTGTTGGCCGCCGTTGCCGCACGGCTGAATTCCACACTCCGAGGTGGCGACACGGCATCTCGCCTGGGTGCCGACGAGTTCGGCCTGTTGCTCGAGGACATGGCCGAGGAGAGCAACTTCGTTCAGGTCAGTGAGCGGATCAGCGAGGCCATCGCTCGACCGATCGCGATCGATCAGCGAGAGATCACGATCAGCGCGTGCACAGGCATCGCCCGGGCAACGCCCGATGACGACGCCGATTCGCTGATGCGGAATGTCGACGCGGCGCTTGCGGCGGCGAAACGCCGCGGACGCAGTGCCTGTGAGGTTTTCTCGGATCGTCTTCGGACATCGTTGATCGACCGCGTCGAGCTCGAGAGCGAGCTCCGCGCGGCGGTCGAGGCGCGAGCGTTCGACATCGAATATCAGCCCATCGTCATCCTGCACAGCCGGCGAATCGCCGGCGTCGAAGCGCTCCTGCGTTGGCGGCACGTGTCGCGCGGCGACATTCCACCATCGACGTTCCTGCCGGTCGCTGACGAGATGGGGCTGTCGCCCGCGCTCGGGCGCTGGGTGCTCGAGCAGGCGTGTGCCCAGGTGAAGGGCTGGCAGGACCAGGTCGCCAGTGCACGAGCGCTGACGCTGACGGTCAACGTATCGCGTGCGCAGTTGCGCCAACCGTCGCTCATCGCCGACGTGGCGAACGCGCTCGAGGGCTCCGGGCTCGACCCCCGTCGCTTGGTGCTGGAGGTCTCCGACACCGTGCTCCTCGACGACGCCGGGACAGCGCTCTCGCGGCTCCAGTCGCTAAAGTCACTCGGCGTCCGGATCGCGATCGACGACTTCGGGGCTCGTCAGGCAGCGCTGCACCAACTCCCCCGAATCCCGGTCGACATTCTGAAGATCGACAAGGCGTTCATCGACCGCGTCGGCAGGACCGGCGGCGGAGTGAGCGTCGCGCACGTCGTGCTCGCCCTGGGCAAGTCGATGCGACTGCGGACGGTCGCCGAGGGGATCGAGGCCGAGGAGCAGGTGGCCGAATTGCTGCGCCTCAAATGCGAATTCGGCCAGGGCATGCTGTTCTCACGGCCGTTGTCGCCAGCGGGCGTGGGCGCGCTGCTCCGCTCCAACCAGTGTTAGGCAGCGGGCTATCAGCTTGTCTGCATCCAGAACTGCCGCAGTAGGTTTCCTGCCACCACCCGGCGGTACTCCGCCGTGGATCGCACGTCGTCGATCGGCTGGATCTCGGTCTCGAGCGCCGCGACGGCGGCATCGATCCCCTGCCCCGCACCAAGCGCTTCCTCGGCCATGCGGGCACGGACGACCACCGGTCCCACGGAGCCTAACGCCACGCGTGGTGAATCGGCCCGGACCGCGGCGATGACGACTTTCGAGATCGCCTGAGCTGCTCGCGTTCCCACCTTGCGGAACCACTGATGTCCGTGGAGCGGCGGCACTTCCACCGCGACGATGATCTCGTCCGGCCGAAGCACGGTCGCCCGATAGCCCGAATAGAAATCCACAAACGGAATCCGGCGCTCGGCGGTCGCGCTCCGGGCCACGACGACCGCCTCGGCCGCGGCGAACACGGGGAGCGTATCTCCTGCCGGCGAGCCGTTCGCGATGTTGCCGCCAATCGTGCCGCGATTCTGAATCTGGATGCCGCCTACCAGGCGCGCTGCATCGACAAGCATGGGAAGGCGCTGCTTCACGAGGCGGGACCGCGTTAGGCTCGTGTACGTGACGAGCGCCCCCAGCGACAGCACCTCGCCGCGCATCTCGATGCGTCGCAACGGCTCGAGCAGCCAGAGATCGAGAAACCGCGTGGCGGGCAGGGTGCCGAAGTTCAGCGCAACGTAGAGGTCCGTGGCACCGGCAAGCGGCACGAGCGGTCCGTCGTCCCGCAGCATCGTGAGTGCTTCGCGGACCGATCGCGGCCGGCGCAGCTCGAGCGTCGATACCGCCGACCTCACGTCGTGGCCTCCCCGCCCAACGGGGTCTTTCGGCTCGCGCGCTTCGCAGCGCTGATGGCGCGGAAGATCGCCTCGTAACCGGTGCATCGGCACAGATTCCCGGCGAGGGCCTCCTGCATCTGCCTTCGCGTCGGGTCGGCGCCGAGTGACATTGCAGCCATGATCATGCCGGGCGTACAGATGCCGCACTGCGCACCCACGTGGTCTATGAACGCGCGCTGGAGCGCCTGCGCGTCGGCACCCTCTATGGTGCGGACGTCACGGCTTTCCACCTGGGCGAACGGAACGAGGCATGAGACGACCGCTTGCCCGTCCACGAGCACCGTGCACGCCCCGCACTCCCCTTCACCGCACCCCTCCTTGGTGCCGGTGAGCGCGCAGTCTTCGCGGAGCACGTCGAGCAGCCGACGCATCGGATGCGCTTCGACATCGACCTGGCGGCCATTGAGCGTGAACTGCATGCCTAACGTCTCGATGTGGTGGTCGAATCACGATCCGCACCGGCTCTCGAACCGCGACTGCGTTCCGATTCCCGGAGCAGAACCTCCGGGAGGGCGGGAATCTCGCGCACATCGATGCCCAGGCTTCTGATCGCGTTCACGATCGCCGGGGCCGGTCCGTCCATTGGGAGCTCGCCGAGTCCCTTCGCGCCGAACGGGCCTCCGGGGTACGGGTTCTCCACCAGCACCACGTCGATGGGCGGCGTGTCGAGCGTGGTCGGGATCACGTAGTTGGTGAGCTGTCCGTTCGCCATTGCGCCGTCGCGCATGACGACGTGCTCGAGAAGCGCGTAGCCGATGGCCTGCGCCGATCCTCCTTCGATCTGGCCGATCGCCAGCGCCGGATGAATGGCCTTGCCGACGTCCACCACGGCCGTGAGCCTGACCGGTCGCACCTCGAGGGTAACCGGGTCGAGCTCCACTTCGGCAACGTTGCACCCCCACCCGTACGTCGCGTACGCGTCGCCGCGATAGGTCTCATCGTCCCACTCGATCCAGTCGGGTTGCTCGTACTCGGCTTCGACGCGGAACGGACCGTGCGCGCGGAAATACTCTGCCGGTGACGCGTCCCCAATGCGCCGCCGCATCTCGGTTGCCGCGCGCTGCAGTATCCCGCCCACCACCATGCAGGTGCGCGACGCGACCGTCGGCCCGCTGTCGGGCACCCGTGACGTGTCCGGCTGTGCAACCTCGACCGACTCGTATGGGACGCCGAGCGCGTCGGCAACGATCTGCGCGTGCATCGTGCGCGTCCCCTGTCCGATCTCGGTGCTCGACGTGAGCACCGTCACGCCTCGCTCGGTAACCTCGATTGCCGCGCGAGACGCGAGGCGTAGCTCACCGCTGCCGGTGAATCCCGAGCCGTGGTAGAAGAGCGACACGCCGATACCGTGCTGACCGCCACGCGCCGCGCGCTTCTCCGCGTAACCGGATTGCGACACCGCGCGCTGCAACGTCTCGAGCGCACTGCAGTCGCTGCCCAGCGTCTGACCAGTTGCCGTCGCGTCACCGGGACGCAGGGCGTTGATCTCCCGCAGCTGCACCGGGTCGAGACCCAACGCTTCCGCAATTCGGTCCATGTGGACCTCCATCGCGAACTGCGTCTGCGGCGCCCCGAAGCCGCGGAATGCACCGTTAGGCGGCGTGTTCGTCATTGCGACGCGCCCAACGATCCGGGTATGATCGCACCGGTACGGGCCGGCCGCGTGGATGGTTCCGCGAGACAGCACCACCGGGCTCAGGGTCACGTAGGCGCCGCCATCCATGAGCACGTCGATGTCCATGGCGACGATACGGCCGTCGCGCGTTACCCCGGTTCGATGGCGCACGATCGACGGATGACGCTTTGTCGTCGCGACCATGTCCTCCGTGCGATCGTAGATGATCTTGACCGGGCGCCCGGACTTGAGTGCGAGCAGCGCCGCATGTGCCGCAACGACCGACGGGAATTCTTCCTTGCCGCCGAATCCGCCGCCCGTTTCAGTCTGAACCACCCTCACGTGCCTCACAGCCTCGCCCAACAAGGCGACGAGCGCCTTGTGAACGTAGAACGGGCACTGGATCGACCCATACACGGCGAGGCCGCCTTCCTCCGGAACGGCTATGACCCCGTTAGGCTCGATGTAGACGTGCTCCTGCGCCCCCGTCCGGTAGGTTCCCTCGATCACGAGGTCGGCCGACGCCAGGTTGGCATCCACGTCGCCCTTCCGAATGTGGATCTGTTTGAACACGACGTCGGATGCTGCGGGATCGAGCACCGGGGTGTCGCGCTCGTAATCGATGTCGACGACGGCCCCGAGCAACCGCTCACGGTCTGCGTGAGCGAGGAGGAGAATCGGCTCGGCAACGTGCCTGACCTCATCCTCCACGAGGCACGGTTGGTCGTCCTCGATCAGCGCGATGACGTTCTTGCCGGGAATGTCGCGGAAATCGACGACCGTGAATCCGTTGGCGTCGAAGTTCCGCCGGATTCCGCGTACGCGGCCACGCGGGATCGCCGACCGAATCGTGCGACCATACAACATCCCGGGGAACGCGAGGTCATCGGCGTAGATCGCCTTGCCGGTCGCCTTCCCTATGCCGTCCTTCCGCGCGACGCTTCGCCCGACTGCGCGCTCATTGAAGTTCGCCATCCGGCGAAGGATGCCGCTCCCAAACCCGGGCGATCAAGGTCATTGACCCCTCCGAAACAGGACGCGGCCGAAAGCGCATGCGCTTTCGGCCGCGTTGGCTTCGTCCGGCACTCTGTCCCTGGTTCCCTATAAGTCGCTGACGGGTCCGGTCGCTGGCGGAGGGGGAGGAGGCGGCGTTCCCTCTTCGGGCTTCGACCCATTCCAACCCAGCAGCCATCGAAGGAGCCAGACCACGAGAACGATGGGAAGGACGATCTTGAGCGCCATCAGCCCGAACGACAGGACCGCCGAGAGGATCGCCAGTAGCGCTCCGCCAAGCAGGAACACCAGAATGAACGGCATCCCGAAGAGCGCCAACATGAGCAGGATCGGGAGGGCCAGAACCGCGAGCACCATGAGCACCGGCAGCCCGACCATCTTCAACACGAATGCGATTGGGACCAGAATCCCGAGCGAGCCCAAGCTCTTGAGCAGCCATTTGAGGAGTGCCCACTTGAGCAACAGGCTCTTGATCAGAGTCCACATCGGCGAACCTCGTGTCGGGAGAGTGAATGCGTCACCCTACGGCGCGCCCCACTGCGGCGGTTTCATCAGACCCCGTCGGAGGTCGGCGTGACCGCATCGGGATCCGCCCACCACGATCCAGGCACGCAATCGGCAACGGAACGTGCCGCTGCGATAACCGACGCGCCGACGGGGGCGATATCGCTGCGCAACGGCCACCGCATTCGCATCGGAACCGCGGGATGGACCGACAAGACACTGCTTCAGGCAGGCCTTTTCTATCCTGGCGGTGTCGATACGCCTGAGGACCGGCTGCGGTACTACGCCAGTCGGTTTCCGCTCGTGGAGATCGACTCGTCGTATTACGGACTCCCTGTGCGGCGGAACTCGGAGCTGTGGGCCGCGCGCACGCCGGATGGCTTCAAGTTCGACATCAAGGCGTACGCGCTGATGACCGGTCATCCAACCGAGGTGGAGCGCCTTCCGCGCGCGTTGCGCGAGGCGCTACCCGCGTCGGTCGGCGCCCAACGGCGCGTGTACCCGCGAGACCTGCCGCCGGAGATCTACGACGAAGTGTGGTCGATCTTCCGGGACGCCATTCATCCGCTCGTCGACGCGGGAAAGCTCGGATCGGTGCTACTGCAGTACCCGCAGTGGTTCATGCCGGGAGCCGCCGCGCGGAACGCGCTGCTCGAGGCTCGCGATCGGCTCGGTGACGTCCCCTGCACGATCGAGTTTCGAAACCGAGGCTGGTTCGAATCGCGCAGCCGGGACCGCACGCTGGAGTTTCTCGCGCATCACGCGCTGCCGTACGTCATCGTCGACGAGCCGCAGGGACTACCTAATAGCGTTCCGCCTATCGCCGTCGTCACCGCTCCGAGACTGGCCATCGTCCGATTCCATGGCCACCGCGACGACATGTGGAACAGGCGCGGCGTCAGCGTCGCCGATAAGTATCGCTATCTCTACGACCGCGACGAGCTCGCCAGCTGGGTTCCCCGCGTGCTCGACGTCGCGGAAAAAGCCGAGGAGACGCACATCGTCTTCAACAACTGCTACGCGAACTACGGCACCACGAATGCGCGCGAGATGAGCGCAATGCTGGCCGCCGCCGTGTACGACTGAACCTGGCCGGGCACGTAGCCGGCGCATCGTGCCCTTCCATCGACCCGGGTCGTCATCGCGATGGCCCGCATGAACGACTGAGCGACTCGCGGGCCGCCCGTTGTCCTCCAAGTAGGGTCAATGAGCGAGCCAAGAAACCGCGCACCTACACCGCCCTCCGTCACCGGGCGCCGACGACGCTTCACGGGAGCCCATCCGTATCCCGCGCTGCCCAAGTCGCGCTTGCCACTCCTGCGCGGCGTTGTGTGGTTGATGTGGGCCGGTTTCCTCGCGCTCCTGGATGCGCTTCGTAGTATTCTTCCGGGCGGCCGACGCCCCAGGCGCGCGGCCGACGAGAAAGCTCAGCAGGGAACCCGGGTGGCACCGCGACCGCCGCGCATGCCCTCGCTGACACCGACTGGATGATGGTGTCGTACGAGAGCATGAGCACCCGGTGTTCCCCGGTGCCTAACGTGTGTCCTCCCGCGACGTCGACCGTTCCCGGTCATGCCGCCCGGGACGTGTTCGCTCACCCGCTTCGCTGAACGCTGTCGCTACCGCCGATGCGACGACCCGTTTCGCTCCTGGTTCCGCTGTACCTGAGCGCCGCTCTCATCGGCGCCAGGGGGACTCCGCGTCCGACCACTCCCGTCGCGGCCGCCACCGACATGACCACGGTCGCTCGGCCCGAGCGGGCGCGCTGGGAGCGTCGTTTCCAGCGGCCGGTGCGCGTTTACATCCAGCCCGGGCGCTCGATTTCTGGATGGCGCCCAGACCTGGTCGACGCGGCCTGGTCCAGCTTCCGCCGATGGTCAACGGATGGCGTTCCCGTACGCTTTGTCCGCGTCACATCGGCATCGGCAGCCGACGTCGTCGTCGAGTGGGTCGCCACGCTCCCCGGAACCTGCATCGGCAAAACCTGGCGCGAGGATGTGGGGTCTGAGATCACGACCGCCCGCATCACGCTGGCGCTTCACGACCACCGCGGACGCGTGCTGACCGCCGAGATGCAGCGCGGCGCCGCCCTGCATGAGGTCGGACACCTGCTCGGGCTCGAGCACGCGAACCATCGTGACTCGATCATGTATCCCCAGGTGTGGGTCACCGACATCTCTACGGGAGACCGGAACGCGCTCCGCGACCTCTACGACTCCGGGTTGCGTCCTGCCGCGGACTGAGGACGCGCCGGCAACCGGCCCATCGTACCTCCGCCTTCGCTAGGCGACGCCCACCGGGTGGCCGGCCCTTCACCGGCAAGCTCGGCCTGGCGAGATCCTGCTTCCGATCACACCTTCCGGGGTACAACGAGAGCCCCGGCGAGCTATATCAGTCACCGGGGCTCTCGATGAGTTGGTAGTGGGCCTGGGTAGAGTTGAACTACCGACCTCACGCTTATCAGGCGCTTCCAAAGGAGTCCCACCTACGGCAAGACATCAGCTAAATCGTTGATGGACTGCGCGATCTGCCGGGATTCCGTCCTCGAATGCCTGACCCTGCCGCGATTAACCGACAGTCGAACCGACAGTCGGTTTTCCCAACGGACACGACGTTTCACGCGCGGCTTATC
>JBKOYV010000264.1:0-12463 GCA_046725585.1 Gemmatimonadota bacterium
TACAAGAGGTGATAACGACGCATGAAGCTGGTCGGGGATGGGCGTGGATGGAAAACGCATACAAGTGACAACCCGAAAGGCCCGGTGGTTTGAAGGCCGCGGTGCACGACACGATGACGATCGACCGCGGCCGGCACGTGGCGCGACCCTGACTTGACAGCGGTTATATGCGTGGCGCATATATGCCCCGCGCATTCATCGAGTGATCATGGGCACCGATCGCGATCTGCCGGTCGAGCGTTTCCTCCCGCTTCGCCCGGTCGAGTTCGACATTCTGCTGAGCCTCGCCGTCGGCGAGCGACACGGATACGGCATCATTCAGGACGCCGAGGCGCGAGGTGACGGCCCGGCACCCGACGTCGGGACGCTCTACCGCGCACTGAGACGCCTTCAGGACCAGCGCTTCATCGAGGCGTCGGGTCGGCGCCCTGCCCGTGATCTCGACGACGACCGTCGCAACTACTATCGCATCACGCCGCTCGGCCTCCGGGTCGCCCGCGCCGAAGCGCGACGCGTCGCGGCGCTCGCGCGCGCCGCGCGGCTCGGCGGGCTGCTTGAGAAAGGTGCCCTATGAATGACGCGAAATGGCTGCGGCGGTCCGATCGATGGGCGAGACTCCTCCTTCGACTCTACCCGTCCGACTTCCGCGAAGAAATGGGCGAGTCGTTCGTCGACGCCTACCACGATCGATGCCAGGCTGCCGTTAGGCGAGGCGGAATCGCAGCGCTCCCCGCCGTGTGGACCGGCGCGCTTGTCGATTCGCTCCACAACGGGCTCGGTGAGCGGATCCGGCCGGCCGTCGCGTGGCGCCGCAGCGGGAACTGGGGACTGGACATGCAGCGGACGGTGCGACGCCTGACGCGATCGCCCATGTTCACGTTCGCCGTGCTCGCCACGCTCACGGTGGGCCTCGGCGCGTTCGCGATGGTGTACACGGTCGTCCAGAAGGCGCTAATCGCTCCGCTCCCCTATGACCGCCCGGACGATCTCTACTTCGTATGGCGGAATTACACGTGGATCGGGTTCGGACGTGGATGGGTTGCAGGTCCGGACATCCCGGCGCTAGCCAAGGCTGGCGGAGCGATCGCCGGGGCCGTTGGCCTCCGTCGCGAACGTATGACCCTAACGCGGGGCGGTGGGGGAGAGCCGGCCGAGACGAGCGTGATGGTCTCGACGGCGAATCTGTTCGAGGTGCTGGGTGTCAGGCCGGCGCGAGGGCGCGGCTTCGCGCCTGAGGAGTCGGGGCCAGGTCGCCACGCCGTGATCGTCCTCGGCGATGCGCTGTGGCGCGACCGGTTCGGTTCGGATCCTGGCGTCGTGGGATCCGACGTGAGGCTCGACGGCCAGCCGTACACAGTGATCGGAATCATGCCGCCCGAGTTCCGTTTCATGCGCCATACCAGTGAGGGAGCGCCGGAGGACGCGGACGCGTACATCACGCTCGACTCCGATCTGGCGGGTCAGGACTCGCATGTCGGGGCATACGCTGTGCTGGTGCGGGCACGTTCCGGGACGTCGGTCGAGAAACTGTCTGCGGCTGTTGGCGCAGTCGGTGCGGCGATCGATCGCCGCGATTTCAGGAGCAGGGGCCTCAAGCTGTATCCGGTCGGCGCGAAGGCCGACCTCGTCGCGCGCGTAAAGCCGGCCCTCACCGTGCTCGGCGCAGCTGGAGCGTTTCTCGTGATCGTGCTCGCAGTGAACCTCGCGACCCTCGTGCTGGCTCGCGCCACACACCGCGAGCGCGAGTTCGCGATCTCGCGGGCCCTCGGCGCCAACCCCGTCGCCCTCGCCCGCGCCACGCTGCTCGAGGGCGGGCTGCTCGGCTCGTTAGGCGGGGCGGGCGGGGCATTGATCGCGGTGTGGGGCGTGCGCGCGCTGGTCGCGCTGGCGCCGGCGGATCTCCCGAGGCGCGAGTCGATTGGCGTCGACTGGGTGATTGCAGCCGCTGTCGTTGCGATTGGCGCGGCGCTGGGGCTCTTCGCGGCAGCGGTGCCGGCACTCTGGGCAACACGCACACGTCTCATGTCGTTGTTGGCGAACGCCGCGGTCCGGGGCGGCGGCGGTCAGACGCGAATGCGCCGGGGGATGGTGGTGCTCCAGGTGGCGCTGTCTCTCATGCTCCTCACCACCGGCGGACTCGTCGCGCGGAGCTTCGATCGGCTGCTGCGCGCCAATCCGGGTTTCGCCCCCGCCGGCGTGCTGACGCTCCGTGTGCCGGTGCCAGAACAACGATATCCCCGGGCTGCTCTTGGCAACGCGCTGCACGAGCGACTCCTCGGCGAAATCACGGCGATCCCGGGTGTGACCGCCGCGGGTGGAGTGTCCGGTCTTCCCTTGACGGCAGGCGTCGATCAGTCGGCCGTGCGCTTCCCGGGAGCACCCGGGAACACGGGCGACAAGGAACAGGACCACCCGCTCGTCGACTACATCGCCGTGCGTGGTCGCTACTTCGATGCGTTAGGCATCCGGGTGCTGGCGGGACGGGTGTTCGGTCCGACTCCGCAACCTGGCGTCCGCGAGGTGGTCATCGACCGGACGCTCGCCCGGCGCTTCTACCCGAACGGCAATGCGGTCGGGACACGAGTGATCATCGACTCCGATTCCCTTACCGTCATCGGCGTGGTGGAGCACGCACGACAGTACGACCTCCACCGGGACGCGCGCCCACAGGTGTATGTACGGAACGAGGAGAACGGGTATCGCACGCTGTCGTTCGCGATCCGCACCGCCCGAGCACCGCTCGATCTCGTGCCTGATGTTCGGGCCGCAGTCCGTCGCGTCGATCCCGAGCTCGCTCTGGCCGACATTCGCCCGATGCAGGACATCGTCGACGACGCGCTGCGCCGGCAGCGGCTCAGCGCGGTGCTGATCGGCGGTTTCTCGGTGGGCGCGCTTCTGCTCGCCGCGATGGGGCTGTTCGGAATCGTGTCGGGCTCCGTGAACCGGCGACGTCACGAGATCGCCGTGCGACTCGCGCTGGGAGCGGATCACCAGCAGGTGCTCCGCCTCGTGGCTCGCGAGGGCGCGTCGCTGGTCCTGCTCGGCGGGCTGCTCGGCATCCCGGGCGTGTATCTCGTGGGTCGCGCGATCGCTGGAGCGCTGGTAGGGGTCTCACCATTCGACGCCACGACGCTCGCAGCAGTGGCGGGCGGCCTCGCGGTCGTGGCGCTGCTCGCGTGCTATGTGCCCGCCCGGCGCGTGGCCGGCATCGAACCGGCGCGCGCGTTCCGGGAGGAATGATCTTCGTTAGGTCACGAACGACTCGGGCACGTACGTGGAACCACGAGGAAACGAACGGTGGCCAAGGTTCTTCATAGGCCGTCATCGCCGGATGGGCAGATCGAGGAACGAGTCGCCGAACCATCTGATCTCGAGTGGCTTTCCGGCATCCGCGATCGTCTCGTCACTCACGTCCTTGCCCGACCCGACGTTGAGCTGAAACACCGGCGCCTTGATCGGGCCCACGAGCGCGACGATCCGGCTGCCCGGTGCGAGCATGCGGCTTGTGATCCGGATGCTCCTGAAGTCGAGACGCTGGCGCTGGCCCGGGGTCAGCAGCTCGCGTCGCGTCAGATCGCGCACGTGGCTCGCGCGCATTTGCCACGTGGTGAGCAGGAAGTACTCGCCCTGCGCGCTCAACTCGTAGAGCGCGATGGAGGCGTCGAAGTCTCTTTTGTTGACCGAGACGCTGAGGGATCCTGAGAACAGGCCGCTCAGCTCTGTGCGCTCCTTCACCGGATCGCTCACGAACTGCAGCACGTCCACGGTGTCGATCTCGGTGTTGACTATGCCACCGCCTGCGATCGGGCGATCGATGTCCGCGCGATTCGCGAGGTCGACGGTCTGGGTGATGGACACATCGCGCTTTGGCGGCGTAGCGTTCAGTCGGTACGCGTTCGCGCCAATCCCCGAGAGCCCGGCCCGATCCGCGCTGAGGTAGAGCCGCAGCTTGCGGTTCGACATTGCCTCGATGGACGGGGCGTGTCGCCAGACGTTCGCGCCCATCACCTCGTAGCTCACCTTGTCCGCGAGCATCGGCGGCTTCGAGGCGCTCTTGAAGACCCAGTCGAACCATTGGTAGCGGAGGTGCCACAGGTCCTGCAGCGCCACCTGGTCCAGTGTGTAGCCGGCGAAATCGTAGGTCGTGTCGCCTAACGCGTTGACGACGCCGCGCTGGCCGGGCACGTGATCGTACGGGCCCGTCACCAGGTAATGCTCCGCGCGCGGGTTGTGCCGGTAATGCTCTCTGAAGTAGTACTCCGCCGCACCGGGTCCGCCGAAGAAGTACCCCGCCGTCTGGAGCACCGGGATGGTAACGCGCGCGAACTCCGGGCCGTACGGGATCATTCCCTGCCAGTACCGGTCGTACGTCGGGTGCGCGATCCAGCGGCCGAAGATCGGATTCGGCGTGCCGTCGATCTTCTCGAGGTCACGGTACGCCCTCCCGCTCACGTACCACTGGCGATTCAACCGATTCCAGCGCTGAGGGTTGTAATACGTCGCGCTGTCGAGTGCCTTCACGTTCGCGGTGAAGAATGGCCAGGGGTAAACGAAGTTCACGAAGACGTTTCCTTCCATCGGCACATCGATGCCGGGACCGACGGGCACCGCCGGGATCATTGTCTTGAGCGCGCGCGGCATGTGTTTGGCCGCGGCCCACTGGGTGAACCCTTCGTAGCTGCCGCCGTACATGCCGACGCGCCCGTCACTCCACCGCTGCCGGGCGATCCAATCGATCAGCGCCGCCGCGTCCGCGCCGTCGTGCTCGTACGGTTCGACCTTGTCCGGACTGCACAACTTCCCGCGCGTGAACCCGACGACACCGACGTAACCATTGGCCGCCGCTCGGCGCGAATCGATCAGCTTCGTGACGGTGTCGGCGTAGATCGTGAAGTTGAGCAGAGCGGGCAGCCGCGACGTCACGCGCCGAGGGCGCACGATCATCGTGCAGATCGTCGCGCCGTCTCGTGTCGTGACCGGCACGTTGGTCTCGATGACGTACCGGCGCCTATCGTCGTCGGCGACGGCAGGCCAGGCGACCTTCGCGAGCGTTCGCAGCGCCTCACGCGCGTGATACGCCCTTACGAGGGCCAGCGCGTCGCGAAGCGTGATACTCGACCGATCTCCCTGCTGGCGGAGCGCTGCACTCATCGCGCCTTGCAGCAGGCTGGGGCTGAACGCGAGCGCGCGAACCGCCATGGCGGACCCACGGTCGTCGAGTCCGGCGATCACGCGGGAGAGCTCGCGGCGCACGGGGTCGTCGGGCGTGGTCCCGGCGTGCTGCATCGCGCTGGCGTAGATGGAATACAACACGTTCGCCGCGCGCGTCTCCTGCGACGCGGATTGGCCGAACGCTCTCGTTAGGTCCGCCAACGACGAATTGGCCTCGGCGTAGCGCCCGGCGACGGTCTGGAGCCGGAACAGGTTGTCGAGGTACGTACGGCGATCAGGCTCTCGGTACGCGGCGATCACGTCTGCCGCCAACCGCGGCATGTACCGCGTGAGGGTGGCGGTGTCCGTGCGGACAGCTGGCTGAAACTCGAACTGCTGCGCGCACAGGGGCGTCGACGCCAAGGACAGGCAGACGATTGGCATCAGGATACAGCGCGTACGCTGGACATTCACCGTCGGCACGAGCGCTCCCGCTCATCATGATTGTCATGATATGACAATCAAATGGTGGGAGCAAGGCGTCCCGCTAGTGGCGTCGCTCCGACGGGGACAACGTGGTTGCTCGAGGCGCATCACTCGACGGCGTCTCGAGCGGCACGGTCCACCGCACGCCTGACGGGAAGATGTCCGTCATCCTCGCCGCCGCCACGATCCGCTCGGATGTGTCGATGATTTCCTTCGCGAGCGCTGGCCGGCCGTTGGAGGTCAGGAGCCCGCCGAGGAGCGCTCCGGTCGCGGCGTAGAGCACGGGGATGTTGATGGATGCGCGGTCCGGCCAGTCATCCTTCGCGATCAGCGCCTGCTGGCCCTTGAATACCTCGGTCCAAAGCGCAACGGAGCGTGGGACGTCGACGAAACCCTCTCCAGGGGCGAGGACCGTGTCGCGACCGGCGGTTGGCACGTTAGGCATCAGCTTGCGAGCAAACCCCTGCGTCAACAGATACGGACCCAGGCCAAGCCGGTGCGCATAGTCACCGGTGGTGCGACTGAAGTAGATCGGCCGCCCGGTGTTGTCCTTGATCATGCGCAGGACGAGAATGTCCGCCTTCTCCAGATACCCCGGCGCGACTTCGGCCTTGATGTCTCCGGCCTGGAAGAGCTGTGGCTCCGTGAGTCGCACGTAGGGCGGGATCTGGTCCACGTCGTTCAGCGTCATCCGCACAGGCGGCACGGTTGGTTTCGGCCACTGTTTCCCGCGGTAAATCGCCGGCCCCCGAGCCTCGTCGTACTCGCTCACCGGGGCGCGGATGATCTGTCGCGCGTACCAGTCGGTGTTGAGCAGCGAGGTGACCGCGATGACGACGTCCTTCCGGATTCCCTCTACCTGTTGCGCGTACCAGAGCGGAAAGGTGTCGTTATCTCCCGCGGTGACGATGACGGCATACGGTTCGACGCTGTTCAGCAGGTCGTGCGCGAAGTCCCGCGTCGTTACGTCACCACGTCGTGATGCGGCGTGCCAGTTGGCGAAGAGCGGAACGAACGCGATGGCGAGGACCGGCGACGCGAGCAGCCAACCGCGCAGCGTCGGGTTGCGGCTTGCTACGGTCGGGGACGGGCGAACCTCGAGCCGAGGCATGATCGGGACTCCGTCGTGTCGTACAGAGTCAACTCGACCATCGCCGCGATCGTCACGCGACGCCGTTACCGCGCGGTCGATGAACCTGTCCGCGCCGCCGCGGCCGTGATCAGCGAGTCCCTCGGAATCTCGTCACACTTGTAACTCCCACGCTTTCCGTGCGTGGCGCTACATCTGTCTCACGACCAACAATCGCTGGTCGAGAACGAACGAGGACAAGGACACCGAAGGAGCCGCCATGCGCAAGCTGATAGCGGGAATGAAGGTCTCCGCTGATGAGAAGTTCGGGGGCCTGACGGATATGCGGATTGGGTAGAAGGGTGGTCGGAAGACTATGGTCTGACGCCGCAGGTGGACGCATGCCTGCTCGGTGGCGGCATGTATCCTGGGTACGAGCAGTACTGGACCGCGATACAGAATGCGCCGGACAAGCCGCTTCCGATGACCAGCAAGCTTCCGACGCCGGGGGAGATCGAGTGGGCCCGTTTCGCCGCACGTACCCCGCATTACGTGCTGTCGAACACCCTGAGCTCGGCCACGTGGCCGCAGACGAGCTTCGTCCGGAGGTTCGAAGACATCGACGCCCTCAAGAAACAGTCCGGCAAGGACATCTACCTCCTCGGGGGCGGTCGAACGACGGCGAGCCTCATCGAAGCCGGGCAGGTCGACGAGCTCCTGCTCATCGTGTATCCGCTGATCGCCGGCGACGGCAAAGCGCTCTTTGCGGGGACGAAGAGTCATCGCGGGCTCGAGCTGCGCGAGGTTCAACAGCTTTCCGGTGGCCGCGTCAGCCTGAGCTATGGAATTGCCTAACGACAACCGACGCCAGCCTCTGGGACGCGATCGCGCCGTTCTTCGTCGCGGCCACAATCGCCTGGGACGGCGTCCTCCCGACCTCGTTCCGCCGCCAGCGCTCCGTTACAGCGAGCCGGCCTTCGCCTAGAAGGCGCCCCTAAGGAGAGGGACTCTTTGTCGCGAGTGGGCGCAGCGCCCTCTAACCGCGTCCGCTGGCTCTTCGCATCCGCTCGTTTCTGCCATATGTTCGAGCGCCCATCGACCACCGGGGGGTGCGTTGGAGACGTCAGGCTCACAGGCCGAACTCCAGGCGGCGCTCGGGGCGCACTACGCGCTCGAGCGCGAGCTTGGCCGCGGCGGGATGGCCACGGTCTACCTCGCGCGCGATCTGCGCCATCATCGGCAGGTAGCCGTGAAGGTGCTGCACCCCGAGCTCTCGGCGGTGCTTGGGCCCGACCGCTTCCTGCGCGAGATCGAAGTGACGGCCGCCCTTCAGCATCCGCACATCCTGCCGCTTTTCGACTCGGGCTCCGCGAACGGGCTGCTGTATTACGTGATGCCATACGTCGCCGGCGAATCACTGCGGGCGCGGCTCACCCGCGAGCGGCAGCTTCCGATCGACGACGCCATCTGCCTGGCGTGCGAGGTGGCCGACGCGCTCGACACCCGCGCGCGCAGGGTATTATCCACCGCGACATCAAGCCGGAGAACATTCTGTTTCAGGGCGGCCACGCGCTCGTGGCCGAGTTCGGCGTGGCGCTGGCCGTGCAGCAGGCCGGCGGCCAGCGGATGACGCAGACCGGCTTGTCGTTCGGCACCCCGCAGTACATGCGCCCGAGCAGGCTACCGGCGGGAAGACCGTGAACGCGCGCGCCGACGTTTACGCGTTAGGCCCTGTGACCTACGAGATGCTCACCGGACAGCCGCCGTTCACGGGAGTGTCCACGCAGGCGGTCATCGCGAAGCTCCTGACCGACGACCCGGTGCCACTGACGCGGCACCGCCGGAGCGTGCCATTCCACGAACCCGCAGTTCACGGCGTGTATCGATCGTAATGCCTGACAGTGGTCTGGTTGGTCGGTCCGCCAGCGTGCGCGGGTGGGTAGCGGTCGCCTCCCTGGCGCTTGTCGCGCCCGTCGCGGCGTACGCGCAGGACGCGGCGGCGGACACCGTGGTTATGCCCGGCATTGAGATCGCCTTGCGGCCCGCGCGAAACAAAGCCGGCAACGTCGCAGCCGTCCTCGTCACCTTCCATCTCACCGACACGGTGCCCGTGGCACCGACGCTGGAGTTTCGCGCGCCGATGGCCCTGAACAACATCCCCGGCATCGCCGATCGCATCACTGGCTTCCGCGTCGACGACGGCAGAGGAGCGGTCCTGCTCACGAGGACGGACGACTCGGCCGACGCGAGCGGGTTCGGCTACAATCGTCGCTGGCGTACCGCGCGTTCCGTTTCCTTTCCGGTCACGGTCCGCTACCGCGCGATCGTTCCGCCGGGCCGCCTTCGTGCAGGTCCGCCCTTCGACCTGCGCACCTTCGCCGGAGGCGTGAGCGGTGGTGGTGCCGGTTTCCTCGCACTGCCGCACGACGCGCGGCAGTACCGAGTGCGCATCCGCTGGGATCTACGCGCCCTTCGGCGCGGCTCCGTTGGAATCTCCAGCCTCGGGGATGGGAACGCCGAAGCGACCATGGCGCTCGCAGGCCTCCGATCGAGCTGGTTCATGGCAGGGCCGTTAGGCCAGTATCCCGCGGGCGGAAACACCGACGGGTTCAGCGCGGCGTGGCTGGGGTCATCACCAGTGCTCGACGTTCGCGCCGACATGGCGTGGGCGGCCAAGGCCTACAAGACGCTCAGCACGTTCTTCGGGGACACCGTCGTACGCCCGTACCGATTCTTCCTGCGCGTCCTTCCGGAGTCCACCACGTCGGGGGGCACGGCAGGGAACCGCTCATTCATGCTGCAGGTTCCCGTTAGGCCTCGGCGCTCGACATCCGGCGGTGACGGCACGGGCCTGCGGAGCATCGTCGCTCACGAGATGATCCACGGCTGGGCCGGCTCGTTCCAGAGCGCGGGTCCCTGGGCGAGTGAAGGGCTCGCGACGTACTTCACCGCGAATCTCCAGCGACGGCTCGGACTGCGGCCCATCAACGCGTTCGTCGCCGAGCTGAATCGGCTATCGCGGCAGTACAACGGGAATCCGTACCGCAACGCGACGAACGACGCCGCTGGCGCGGCATTCTGGGCCGACAAGAACGGTGAGTTACTGCCATACGTGCGTGGGGCGCTGTACTTCTTCGCGCTGGATGCCGCGATTCGTCAGGCGTCGGGTGGCGCACGGTCGCTCGACGACATACTGCTCGACCTGTTTGCTCGACGCGCGGAAGGTGAGACCGTCAGCGTGCGGACCTTCACCGACGCGCTGGCGAAAGAGTTAGGCCCTGCTGTTGCCGCGGAGCTCGACTCCGTTGTCGTCCGCGGGACGAAGACCGTGTTCGTGCCGCCTGACGCGTTCGGTCCGTGCTTCACGCATTCCTGGACCCAGGTGGTGGTGCCGGATTTCGCGTTCGACCGACGCACGCCGGGAGTGCAGACTGTCGTCAGCCTGGTTCCGTCGTCGGCTGCGGCAAGCGCGGGACTTCGCAACGGGGATGTGGTCACGACACCTATCGCGGCCGAACTGCTCGTCAGCGATCGGGTTCAACAGATGAAACTCGATGTCGTGCGCGATGGAGAATCGCTGTACCTCACCTACATGACACAGCCGATGATCAACGAGTCGTGGCAGTGGTCGCGCGTACCCGGCGTGTCGGTCGCCGTCTGCCGCGGCGCTCAACCATGAACGCCGACCGGCACGGTATTCCTCGCGAAAAAACAGATCTACGCGAGCCACGACTTCGAGGGTGGACTGGAACTGCTCGCCCTCGTCGACATCGGCGGCCTCGAGGTGTTCTCGCACGCGGAGATCGTCGTCGTGTTCGACCGCGTGCCGCGCGACGCGGCGGTGCGATGGGTGAGCATCTCGTCGAGCGAATGCTGGACAACGGCGGCGCGAGAGCGCTCAGTGCTCGGCGAATCGCGCCGCAATTGGACGTTCGGCCACTTAGGCATTCGTGCCCCACGGGAATGATCAAGGTCCGGCCTGCTATTCCACCCGTCGTATCGTTGTCCAATGGCTCAGCTAGTGGAGTGGTTGTTAGGTGTTGATAGCAGGCGGAGACGGGCAGTATGGCAGTATTGCCATGGCGGACATCGGACTGGCCCCCACGATAGAGTCTCCCCATGGCAATACTGCCATATCGCCCTAACCGCCTGCTATCAACACCTCCCACGCGGCCCACTAGTACCCCCCGCGATTCTTTGGTGTCTCGTTCTTTGGATGCTCGACGGAATTGCTGGAGGCGCGTGGGCGCAGGGGACGACGTCGGCTGCAATTGCCGGACGAATTCTCGATAACCAAGGGCGCGGACTGCAAGGCGTCGAGGTGGTCGTGACGAACCAGGCGACCGGCATCTCGATGCATGGAGTCTCGCGAGCAGAGGGACGCTACCTGGTCAGCGGGCTCGAGGTCGGTGGGCCGTACTCCGTTACGGTACGGCGAATCGGGTCACCGATGCAGACGCGCACCGGGCTCTTTCTCAGCCTCGGGCAACAGTTGCAGGTGGATCTGACGTTCGAGCAGCAGGCGGTGAGGCTTCAAGGAATCGAAACGCAGGCGGAGCGGGATAGGGTGTTTTCGCGTGCGCACATGGGCACAGAGGCGCTCCTGTCGGATTCGACGATCCGCCAGATGCCCGTCATCAACCGCGACCTGTACGACCTCGTCCGGCTAGTTCCCCAAATGTCGACGTGGTTCACACTGGCACCGTCGGGAGCGGGAACGCGTGTGAACAGCATCCGCATCGACGGCGTCAGCGATCAAGTACCGTCGAGCAATCTCGCGGCCGGTCAGCTATACGGCGGCAAAGTGATACCGCTGGACGCCGTGAAAGAGTATCAGGTCCTGTTCTCGCCGTTCGATGTGAGGTACGGGAGCTTCGCCGGCGCGAGCATCAACGTCGTCACGCGGAGCGGCACCAACGAGCTGCACGGAAGTGTGTTTGGCTATGGCACGAACGAGCGCCTAGGTCCAGACGTGCCGCTCATCCGCAGCGCACAGTATGACAAACAACAATTCGGTGTTTCGCTCGGCGGACCGATCATTCGCGACCGTCTCCTCTTCTTCGTCTCGTCGGAGCTGCAACGGCGGATGATCCCGGCGATCGGCCCATCCGTCGGTCAACCGGCTTCGGGTCAGAGCTCGCTTCCCGTCAGCGCAACGGACATTGCGCGCTTCCAACAGTTGCTGCGCGGTTATGGGCTCGACGGCGGGTCCGCCGGAGCCGTAACGAACGCCAATCCGTCATCGAGCACCTTCCTCCGCCTCGACGCGCCAATCGCGCGCTGGAACAGCCGCATCACCCTACGCGGCAATTACGGGCACGCAGATAGCTCGATCTTCGCTCGACCAACAACGCTCGCACCGACGAATTGTCCAACGACCGCGTGCTTTCCGTTGTCGTCACTTCAACACTCGCGTTGGGTGGACAAGCGGTCGATCGCCGCGCAGCTCGTTTCCAATTTTGCGAGCGGTGCCTACAACGAGCTGCAAGCCGGATATACCGGCATTAATTCCGGCTTCCAGCCAACCGTTAGGCAACCGCTCATACTGGTGACCGTTCCGGGAGCGAGCGGGTCGCCGGTCGTTCTGCAGTCGGGAACGCATGAAATCGCGACCGGACAGCGGAACGCGAGCTGGACGGCAGAGCTCACGGACAATCTCTCGATCTCCGCCGGAGCGCACCGCGTCACTCTCGGGTTCTCGGCGCAATTGTTCGACCTCCAGGCCTTTCAGCTACGCGGATCGTACGGCATCTGGGA
>JBKOYV010000357.1:0-17672 GCA_046725585.1 Gemmatimonadota bacterium
CGTATAGCCTTCGCGCGCATAGTCGCGCACCGACGCCCAATCACCGTGGCGCGCACCGATCTCGTCCGACCACCCTCGACGAAGGTCGCGTTCGACCGTGTCGAAGTCGCGGCCACGATAATCCGGATTCCTGCTCGCGATGTGCCCGAGCTGGTATGCGGGGCGAACTTCGTCGAACTCGCGAGCGCCCTTGCGAGCGCTCTCGTAGTGGGTGCGATAGTAGCGGTCGTCCACGTCGCCGTAGTCCTTGGCCGCTTCCGCGATCGAGCGGCCCGCCCACCATCCGCCGATCACGCCGGCGAGTCCGCCAATGAGGGTTCCGACCGGCCCGCCGATCGAGCCAATCGCCGCACCGGCAAGTCCACCCGAAATGCCGCCGGCGGTTTCGCCTACGTAGTCTGCCGTCGTCGGCTCATCGCGCAACGGCTTCGCCGTTACATCGCGGTCGTCGGTGTTTGCCCCACGCGACACGTCGTTTCCCATGACCGTGGGATCCTCTCCTACGTTCCTGCGATCCATCTCATCCATGATTCGCCTCCACCATTCGTGGTCGATTGGTTCCGCCACGCAGAAAGGCAAGATCGGGACCGACCTCAACTTGACATCGCAGTTTCGCGGCATCGATTGTGTCCGGATGGGCGACGACCTCGGCGACGTTCGCATCGGTACGCAGGGATGGAACTACGATGCGTGGGTGGGACCGTTCTATCCGTCGGAGACACGGCCGGCCGATTTTCTCACCGTGTACGCGCGCGCGTTCACCACGGTCGAGGTCGACTCTACCTTCTACGCGATTCCGGCAGCGAAGACGGTCCGCGCCTGGGCCGAGCGCACGCCATCGGATTTCTCGTTTGCGCTCAAGCTGCCGCAGGAGATCACGCACGAGAACCGACTGCGTGACTCGGCGGATCTTGCGGCGCTGTTCTTCGATCGCGCGCGCGAGCTGGGTCCGAAGCTCGGGCCCGTGCTGATGCAGCTCGGACCGGACTTCGCGCCGTCCGAGCTGCCGGCGCTCGCGAACTTTCTTCCGCTCGTCCCGCGCGACGTGCGGGTGGCCGTGGAGTTCCGCCAGCGCGGCTGGATCCACGACGGGATCATTGCGCTGCTTGCCGAGCATAACGTGGGCGTCGCCCTGGTAGATGCGCGCTGGATTCCGCGGAAAGTGATGATGACGCTCGCCGATCGGCCGACATCGGACTTCGCCTACATCCGATGGATGGGACCGAACCGGGACCTCGTGGATTACTCGCGCATCCAGGTGGATCGCTCTCGCGAGCTCGAGTCGTGGGCGGCGGTCATTGCCGCCCTCGCGAAGCGCGTGAAGACGGTGTACGGGTACGTCAACAACCACTTCGCAGGTCACAGTCCCGCGTCGGCGCGGGACCTTCAGCGGCTGCTCCGCCAACGGCCGGTGGAACCGGACCAACTTGGCGAACAGATGTCACTGTTCTAGTGTCGACAAACGGACGCGCGATTGACAAACGTTAGGCGCTCGCGCACAGGCGACCTCCAACGGGACGGTGGTGGCCTCGGGGATGTTTGCCCGAGGCCGTTCGTCTTTCCGGCGTCCCCGGCGTAGCTTTTCCGTGTGCCCGACCAGCGCCCAACGCCCACGTGAGTCGCCGCGCCCTCGCGTTCGTGATCTTCGCGATCGTCGTCGCGGCGGGATGCGTACGCCTCGGCTTCTGGCAGCTGAATCGGCTGGCCGAGCGACGAGCGGCGAACGCGAAGCTCGCCAGCCGGCTCTCCATGCCGGCGACCCCGGCGCTCGAGGCCATGCGGGATACGGCGGCCGCGGCGTACCGTCGCGTGACGCTGACCGGCACCTTCGACTTCGATAACGAGGTCTCGCTCGCGTCGCGAACACGTGAGGGCTCACCTGGGGCGAACATCATCACGCCGCTGCGCGTGCCGGGGACCGACACCGCGGTGCTCATCAATCGCGGGTGGGTTTACGCCGCCGATGCCATGAGTGTGGACTTCGCCCGCTGGCGTGAGCCGAACGACGCGGCGGTCACGGGGTACCTCCTCGAGATCGCTCGCGGCGGGCGCGGAACGGTGTCCGCTCGAAGCAGCCCGCGTGTGGTTCGACGTCTGGAGTACGATTCGCTGACGAAACGACTACCGTATCCGATCGCGCCATTCATCCTCGTGGCGACCGCGAACCGCTCGTCCGAGTCACCGGCGGCGTCGCGTGACTCCACTCCCGCGAGGCTACCTCCGCCGCTGCTCGATGAAGGCCCCCATCTCGGGTACGCGATCCAGTGGTTCGCCTTTGCCGTCATCGGCCTCGTGGGCGCCGGTGTCGTCGTACGTGCCGATCGGCGTGGCAGTCATCATGCAAGACAAACACGACCTGTGAGGATCACCCCGTCCGAGACGCGACATGGCTGACACTTCACACATTGCCTCGGAGAAGGAAGCGCGAGACGTCGCTGAATCGGCGCGCGAGACCGAGTGGGAGCACCCGAGCTTCGCTCGCGAGCTGTTCCTCGGCCGCTTCCGGCTCGACCTCATCCACCCGCACCCGGTCGTTGACGATCCCGCCGAGGCCGCCCGGGCGAAGCCGTTCTTCGATCGCCTGCGGGCGTTTCTCGAGCGGTTCCCGTCGGAGGAAGTCGATCGAACGGGCGAGATCGCGGAGTCGTACGTCCAGGAGCTCCGCGACATGGGCGCGTTCGGGATCAAGATCCCGCGGGAGTACGGTGGGCTCGGGCTCTCGCAGCTCTCGTATGTGCGCGCGATGGAGATGGTCACGTCGAAGGACGGCTCGCTCGTCGCGCTGTTGTCCGCGAGCCAGTCGATCGGAGTGCCTCAGCCGCTGAAGCTGTTCGGCACCGAGGAGCAGAAGCGAAAGTATTTCCCGCGGCTCGCGAAGGGTGCGATCTCGGCGTTCGCGCTGACCGAGGTGGATGCCGGGTCGGACCCCGCGAACATGAGCACCATCGCGACGCCGACCGAGGACGGGAAGCACTTCGTCCTCAACGGGCAGAAGCTGTGGTGCACGAACGGCACGCGTGCGGACCTGTACGTGGTCATGGCCCGCACCCCCGACGTCGTTGACGCAAAGGGGAAGGCGCGCAAGCAGATCACGGCGTTCATCGTCGAGGCGTCGTTCCCGGGCGTCGAGATCGTGCACCGCTGCCGGTTCATGGGTCTCAAGGCGATCGAGAACGGCGTCATCCGGTTCAACAACGTGCGGGTACCGCGCGAGAACATTCTCTGGGGTGAGGGGAAGGGTCTCAAGCTCGCCCTCGTGACGCTCAACACCGGACGCCTAACGATTCCGGCCGGGTGTGCCGGCGTCGGCAAGGCGCTGCTCCGTGTCGTGCGCGACTGGGCCAATGAGCGCGTGCAGTGGGGCCAGCCGATCGGCAAGCACGAAGCGATCGCGCAGAAGATCGCGCGCATGGCGGCGAACACGTTCGCGATGGAAGCCGTAGCCGAGCTGTCCACGGCGCTGTACGAGAAGGGTGGCTACGACATTCGCCTCGAGGCGGCGATCGCGAAGATGTACAACACCGAGGCGGGATGGCGGATCGTGGACGACACGGTGCAGATCCGCGGCGGTCGAGGGTACGAGACGGCTCAATCGCTCGAGGCGCGTGGCGAAAAGCCGATCCCGGTCGAGCGCGCGATGCGCGATTTCCGCATCAACCTGATCTTCGAGGGGTCGTCGGAGATCATGCGGCTCTTCATCGCGCGCGAAGCCGTGGATCATCACTTCAAGCTGGCGTTCCCGATCGTGGCGCCGGAGTCGTCAATGAATCAGCGTCTCGCGGCGCTGTCGAAGTCGGCCCCGTTCTACGCCACGTGGTACCCGGCCCGGTGGCTCGCCCGGGTTCGCCCGCGGCCATACGCCCAGTTTGGCAAGCTGGCGACGCACCTTCGCTTCGCGGATCGTGCGACGAACAAGCTGGGGCGCTCGATCTTCCACGCGATGGTCCGCTTCGGTCCCAAGCTCGAGCGCAGGCAGATGGTGCTGTTCCGCGCGGTGGACATCGGCGCCGAGCTCTACGCGATGGCGGCGGCTTGCTCGCGTGCGCACATGCTCGCCACGAAGGGCAGGCGGGAGGCGATCGCGCTCGCCGATGCGTTCTGCATCGAGGCGCGTCAGCGGATCAAGGCGCATTTCCGCGCGCTATTTGGCCCGTCCGATCCGGCTCTGTATAAGGTGGCAATGCAGGTGCTACGCGGAGAGCATAGCTGGCTCGAGCAGGGCGTAGTGGGGCTCACTCCCATCGACCCGACGGAAGCCGACACGGTCGAGATGGAAACGGCGCGCGTTCCTGGACGGGAGCCGGCTAGAGTTTGACGACTGGTTATCCCGTCAGCGGAGCCCTAATAGCTGAATGGCGATGTTGAAGTAGATGATGATCCCCGCCACGTCCACCAGCGACGCGACGAACGGTGATGACGCGATGGCGGGATCGAAGCCGACTCGCGTAAAGAGCAGCGGCAGCATCGCGCCGACGATCGTGCCGGTGATCACCACGAACAACAGCGTCAACGCGACGACCCACGCGACTTCCACCCCGTTCCCCCACATCAGCGCACGGCCGAAACCGATCGCGCCGAGAAACGCGCCGAGCACCAGGCCCTGACCGAGCTCGCGCAGGAAAACGGGGAGCGCGTCGCGCATCTCCACGTCGCCGACAGCCAGCGCGCGCGTGATCAGCGTCGCGGACTGCGATCCGGAGTTGCCACCGGAGCTGATGATGAGCGGGATGAAGAACGTCAGCGCGATCGCGCTCGCGAGCGTCGCCTCGTAGTGACGGAGCGCCGTGCCGGTGAACATCTCTTCGATGAACAGGAGGATGAGCCACCCGCCGCGCTTCCGAGCGATCGACCAGAACCCGGCCTGGAAATACGGCTCTTCGAGCGGCTGCACGGCGCCGAGCTTCTGCACGTCCTCCGTTTGTTCTTCGACGATCGCGTCGATGACGTCGTCGACCGTCACGACGCCGATCACTCGGCCGGAGTCGTCGACAACGGGAACGGCTACGAGGTCGTACTCCGACGTCGCCTTCGCTACTTTCGCTCGGTCCGCCGTGGCTGGAACGCTCACGACTTCTTCCCACGCGATATCCGCGATGCGTGCTCCCTCGGGAGCGGCGAGCAGCTCGCGCAGCGACATGACTCCGCGCAGCGCGCCCTGCGCGTCGGTCACGTACAGCGAGTGCATCGCCTCGCGACGGCCCGCTCGCGCGATCCGCCGCACGTTCGCGAGCGCCTCATCCACAGTCATCGTTTCCGGCAACTGTACGAACTCGGTGGTCATGAGACCACCGGCCGTATCCGGCGCGTATGTGAGGAGCTTCTCGGTCTCGCGGCGAGCCTCGGCCGGGATCTCGGCGAGAATCTCCTTGGTTCGTCCTTCCTCGAGCTCCTCCAGAACGTCGACGCGGTCGTCGGGCGTCATCTCGGAGACGAGCTTCGCGGCCTGCGAAGTCGGCATATCCTCGAGCAACTCGGCGCGCAGTTCCTCGTCGAGGTACTCGAGCATGTCCGCGGCGCGATCGGGCGGCAGCACCCGGAGGAGGAGCTTTACCTGATTGATCGGGAGCGACTCGGCGACGTCCGCGAGATCCGCCGCGTGCATCTCCTCGGTCTCGGCGGCGACGTCCGACGGCGACTCCTCCAGTAACGCCAGAATATCGGGCGCGATCAGCGCCGCGATCGGGCGTTCTTCCTTTCGCTGGGATGGCGTCATCGGAGTGCGGTCAGGGGCCTGCCGAGGCGGGGCGTCAACTTACCAAGGTACCCCGGAGTCGAACAAGCCAATCATGGTCGAATCGCATCACGGCTCGCTCAGCGGTAAGCGACGCTCGATGCTTACCGATGTCAGCTCGCAGCCGGCTAACGCGACGGCTTCTCTTAGCGCATCGGGTGTCGCGGACACATCGTGCTCCACGACCGCCCGTCCCATCTCGACCTCGGCCGACACCACACCAGGCACACCAGCGAGCGCAGTGAAGACCGCGCGCTTCGCGTGGACCGCGACCATACCCGAGATCGTGAGGATCGACACCATGGCGCGGAAACGTACAGCGCGATTGCGCGCGGAGAAGCGATCGACCCGGTTGACGCACACGTGCGGCCCCACGACCTTCCGACGTTCGGTGTGTCACGCCTTTCTCTGCACGCCATCGCCTTCGAACTGCCATCATCGTGAACGTTTCCTTCCTCGGTCTCGGCGCGATCGGCGCGCCGATGGCCCGACATCTCGCGAAGCCGCCATTCTCGCTGACCGTCTGGAACCGGACGAAGGCACGCGCGGACGCTTTCGCCGTAGACACCGGCGCCCGCGTCGCGGGCTCTCCCGCGGACGCCGCGCGCGGGGCCGATGTCGTCATCACTTGCCTGCCCACGTCGCGCGAGGTCGAGGGGCTGCTCGACGGGCCGGACGGCCTCCTCGCCGGGCTCGCGCCGCACGCGCTGTTCATCGATTGCACGTCGGGCGACCCCGCGACTTCGCGCCGGATCGCGGCGCGGCTCGCTGAGCGCGGGACGGCGTTCATGGATGCGCCCGTGAGCGGCGGGGTGTCGGGCGCGCAACAGGGCGCACTCACGGTCATGTGTGGCGCGGACGAAGCGACGTTCGAGCGCGCTCGGCCCGTGATCGAGGCGTTCGGCAAGAAGATCGTGCTGTGCGGACCTGTCGGCGCGGGCGACGCCGTGAAGGCGGTGAACCAGGCGCTGCTCGGGATTCACATCTGGGCGCTGAGCGAAGGCCTCGTCGCGTTGTCGAAGGCGGGCATCTCTCCACGACTGGCGCTGGACGTCATCAACGCCTCCAGCGGGCGGTCGAACGTGTCGCAGAACCTGTTCGCCGAGCGGGTCATCACGCGCGCGTTCCCGCGAACGTTCAAACTCGCGCTCCTGGAAAAGGACGTGACCATCGCCGCCGAGTTCGCCCGCGAGAATCGCGTGCCGTCGCCGCTCATGCAGAGCGCGGCCGACCTGCTGCGCGTCGCGCGGCGTGCGTTAGGCGAGGAGGCCGACCACGTCGAGACGGTGAAGCTGATCGAGGAATGGGCGGCCTGCGAGGTGCGCGGATGACGATGCGAAACGTTAGGCGTGACTTTCCCGCGCTCGACCGCGAGCACGAAGGGCTGCCAGTCGCGTACTTCGACGGCCCGGGCGGCACCCAGGTCCCGCGATCGGTCGTCGAGGCGATGAACGAGTATCTGTACCACCATAACGCGAACACGCACTGGAACTACCCGTCGAGCGCCGAGACCGACGCGGCGCTCGACGGGGCGCGAGCGGCCCTCGCCGATTTCGTGAACGGGGATCCCACCGAGATCGCGTTTGGTCTGAACATGACGACGCTGACCTTCCACCTCGCGCGTGGCCTGTCGGCGCGCTGGGCGAAGGGTGACGAGGTGGTCATCACCGAGCTGGATCATCACGGCAACGTCGCGCCGTGGACCCGCCTCGCGGCCGAACGCGGCATCGTCATCAAGACGGTGCGCATGGACCCGGCCGAGGGGGTGCTCGACTGGGCGGACATCGAAGGTGCCATCACGCCGCGCACGAAACTTCTGGCCATCGGTGCCGCGTCCAACGCTCTCGGGACGGTGACCGACGTGGCCGCTGCCGCGCGACTGGCGCGCGCCCAGGGTGCGCTGGTGTTCGTCGACGCCGTTCACTACGCGCCTCACATGCTCATCGACGTCAAGGCGTTAGGTTGCGACTTCCTCGCGTGCTCGGCCTACAAGTTCTACGGTCCGCACGTCGGCGTTCTCTGGGGCAGGCGAGATCTGATCGCGTCCGTCGACATTCCCAAGCTCATCCCGGCGCCGGAAGCGCCGCCGGAGCGCCTCGAAACCGGGACGCAGAATCACGAGGGCATCATCGGCGCGGCCGCGGCGGTCGACTACCTGGCGGGCCTTGGCAGTGGCGCCAGTCGCCGGGACCGACTTGTGTCCGCGTATGCCATGTTAGACGAGCAGGGCGCGCAGCTGCTCGCGCGGATGTGGAGCGGCCTCTGCGCCATTCCGGGTGTGCGAATGTACGGGCGCCAGCCGGGCCACGCGCGTACCCCCACCGTCGCCTTCACGCTTGACGGCGTCGTGTCCGACGACGTGGCGCGCGCACTCGCGAAGCGTGCCGTGTTCGTTTCGAACGGCGACTTCTACGCGACCACTGTCATCGAGCGGCTCGGCCACGCCGCGGACGGTGTCGTCCGCGCAGGGTGCGCGTGCTACACGACGGCCGAGGAAGTCGATCGCCTGATCGCCAGCGTTGCGGAGATGGCCCGGGACTGAGCGAAACCATACTTACGTGCGTAAGCTTTCGGCGGGTGCGGGATCACCGGCAATCCGGCGCGGTGACCACGGACATCACTGACAATGTCGATGCTACTTTCCCTTACGTTCGCCGCGATGGTGTCGCTGGCGGCTCCGGCCCGGCCAGCTGCGTCAGCGCATTACGACGCGGCGCCGACCTTCGTGCGCACACTGGCGCTGGACTCACTCAGAGGTCGCGTCGTCGACTCAGTCGGCACGCCGATCGGCGGCGTGCAGGTGACGCTCGTCGAGCTCGAGCGGCGAGTGACCACCGATGCACGCGGCGCGTTCGCGTTCGGCGGTGTCCCGCCGGCGCGGTACACACTCGTGGCGCGCCGCCTCGGATATGCGGCGGTATCGGACACCGTACGGGTCGGGCGCGGCCCCGCCGTGGCAGACCAATTTGGCGTGCGCCCACAGGTCGTCATTCGATTGACCCGGCTCGCCACGGACATCGAGCCGGTCGTGGTGACGGCGACTCGCGACGCGACGGACGTCGACCGATCACCGTTCCCGGTGGCGCAGCTGTCGGGGGACCGGCTGCATCGAGAGCAGAGCGTCTCGCTCTCCGGCGCGATCGACCGGCTGGCGGGGGTGCACAACCTAACGACAGGGCAGCAGATCGGGAAACCCGTCATCCGCGGGCTCTCAGGAGCGCGCGTCCTCGTGCTGGATGACGGGCATCGTCTCGAGGACTATTCCTGGAGCGACGAAGATGGTCCTTCCATCGACGCGCGTCTCGCGCAGCGCGTGGAGGTGATTCGCGGTCCGGCGAGCGTCCTGTACGGGTCCGACGCGATCGGTGGCGTGGTCAACGCCGTCCCGGCGGCGCTGCCTGATGCGAGCAGCGGCAACTTCATGCGCTCGACGGCGGAGCTCTCTGGTGCGACGAACAACCGTGAGGCGGACCTGCTGCTCGGGACCGAGGGAGCGCGCTCGCGGTTCGGGTGGCGCGCCACTGCCATCGCGCGGCTCGCCGAGGACATGACGACGCCCGACGGAAAGTTGGAGAACACGAAGTATTCAGCCGTCACCGGTGAGGCGGCCGCCGCGTACCATTCGGCGCGCGGGACATCGACGCTGCGGTACGCGCGGTACGGGTGCGAGTGTCACCTCCTCGAGGCCAACGAGCCGCCCAAGCCCGAGGGCGAAGGCGAGGAGGAAGGACCGGAGCGAAAGGCGTCCGACGACCGCGTGCAGTTCAACGGGAACTACGTCGCGGGCCGCTTCCGCCTCGAGCCGAAATTGCAGTGGCAGCGCCACAGCCTGGCCGAGATGGCCGACGAGCTGGGCCCCGGGGGCGCGCCGACCGGCGTCGAGACCGAAGTCTTCAACCTGCTGCTCAACACGACGACCGCCGATCTTCTCCTGCATCACGGGGAGGAAGGCAAGGTGCACGGCACGTTAGGCATCACGGGCGAATACCAGACCAGCGATTCGCGCGGCATAATCCCTCTCGTACCCGACGCCCGCCTGACCGCAGGCGCGGTTTTCGGCTTCGAGCAGTTCGACCTGGGTCGCGTCAGCATCGTCGCGGGCGCACGCGGGGATGCGAACTCCCTACATGCCGATGCGAACGCGGAGCTCGGTCTGTCGGATCAATCGCGGAGCACGAGCGCGTTTTCGGGTGACCTCGGGGTCATTGTCCGTCCAATCACGGACCTCGCGCTGACCGCGAACGTCGGACGCGCGTGGCGCTCACCGACGCTGTTCGAGCTGTTCGCCAACGGACCACGCCTTGGCGAAGCGCGCTACGAGATCGGGGACCCCACGCTCGATCCGGAAGAGAGCCTGAATCTCGATGGGAGCATCCGGTGGGCAAACCGCCGGGCCCGGGCAGAGCTCGCGGCGTTTCACAATCGGATCGATGACTTCATCTACATCGCGCCGACGGGCCAACAGCAAGGCAATCTGCAGGTGTATCGCTACGAGCATGCGCTCGCGACCCTGAGTGGTGCCGAGGTGTCCGCGGACTTCGATCCGGCGAAGATGCTCACGCTCCGCGCGCGCTATGACATGGTGCGAGGAACGAACGAAGACACCGACGAGCCGCTGCCGCTGATCCCGCCTCCGCGGACGACGCTCGAGGCCGAGCTGCATCGCGTGGGGCTCGGCTGGGCGGAGCACGCGCACGCCGGTTTCGATGTGGAGATCAACTCCGAGCAGACCCGCCTCGGTCCCTTCGACACCGCTACGGATGGCTACACCCTGCTCGGCCTCGATGCCGGGATCGCCCGCCACCTCGGGTCGCACCCGGTTCGGTTCGATATCCGCGTACGAAACCTCACGGACAAGGCGTACAAGTCATACCTCAGTCGCTACAAGAGCTTCGCACTCGACCCGGGCCGAAACGTACTCATCCGACTCTCCACTGACTTCTGACGGGAGCTGCGGGCTGCGGGCAGCTGCTGGCTGGTAGCCGACGGCTGCGGGCTACTGCCGCTTGCTACGAGCTGCTGCCAATACCGCCCCAGCAGGCCGGGACGCGGCGTGCTCCCGACCAGTCACGCGGTGAAACGATGGTTGCAGCTGTGGCGATTGGCGTAGCTTAGCCGCATGACCAAGTATCCCGATCCCGACGGATTCGCGGAGTGGGAAGCGACGGTTCCCGAGTCGTTCAAGCGTGACCCAATCTGGCGAACGCCTGCGTACCGCTATGCAGTTTGGCTCTCAGATCTCGCGAAGCAGGACGCAAGGGTACTGCGAGGCGACGCCGATACTCGAAACGATGTTGACCAGTTCCTTCGAGCCGTCGGCAGCATCAGCGCCAACCTGGCCGAAGGGTATAGTCGACGAACCGGCGCCGAGCGTGCCCGGTATTACGACTATGCGCGAGCCACTGCGCGCGAGGCCAAGGACTGGTACTTCAAGGGACGGAAGGCGTTAGGCGAAGATGTCGTGGAACAGCGGCACGCTGTAATAGAGCGCATCATTCGTATTCTGACCGCCGTCATTCCACGAGAACGGGAAGACGCATCACGCCGTCGCCACGCCTCCCGCGACGACGGCGCGAGGATATCGAATGGCGAAGGCCCGGCGACTAATAGCAGCAGCTCGTAGTAAGCGGCAGTAGCCCGCAGCCGTCGGCTACCAGCCAGCAGCTGCCCGCAGCCCGCAGCTGCTCGCTGCAGGCTACTGGGCCTTTGCGCGTGGTACGAGCTTCTTGTCTAGTGCCGCAAGGTATGGCTCGTAGACAGAGCCGGGGTGCCACCACACCCACCCGTTGTACCCCGCGTCGTAGATGCCCCGCATCTGGTCCTTCACGTGCGATGCGTCGTACTTCGGCTGGCCGAGCGAGAACGCCTGGATCCACGGACGTACGCGCTCGCCCGTTAGGCCGAGCTTCGCGTCGCGCTGGCGGGCGCGGGAGATCGCCGTCAGTTGCACCTTGTACGGGTCCGCGTTAGGTCGCGGGAGATTGAACGCTCCGCGCGGGTAGTGCGACGGGTACGTCATCGGCAATACCACGTCCACCGCCGGCGACACCTTCTCCCACTCCTGTCCGATCTCGAGTGCCCCTCCCACCGTCGTCACGAGCCCGAAGATGTCCGCCGTCGTCCGGGCGCCGAGCTTGTCGATGCGCGCGTTCGCCGTCTTGAGGAACTGCGCCAGCACGTCCGGCTTCGGCCGACCCTTCTGATTCGGGAACACCTGCGGTGGAAGGCTCTTGTACGGCTCCGGGAAGCGGATGTAATCGAACTGCACCTCGCCGAACCCCAGCTTCACGGCCTCTTCGGCGACGCGCAGGTTGTACTCCCAGATCTCCTCGTCGTACGGGTTCACCCACGTTAGGCCCTGCTTGTCGCGCCACGGCGTTCCGTCCGGCTTCCGGATCACATGGTCGGGATTGGCGCGGGCCGCCACCGAGTCCTTGAACACCACGATCCGCGCGATCGCGAGGATGTCGTGTGCTTTCAGCGTGTCGAGCAGCTGCTTCACGTTCGGGATCACGCCCGCCTTGCCGGCGTTCTTCTGGAGCACCGCGTCCTGCGACGGAATGTTGAGCCCGAACTCATCCTTCACGTCGATGACGAGCGCATTGACCTCCGTCGAATCCGCGATCGCGATCAGCTTGTGCATGCGCTTCACACTCTGCGCCGCGAAGCGGTTGACGTACAACCCGCGCACGATCGGAAGATCCGCGGCGGATGCCGGTCGCACGGCGGCGGGTGCCGTCGTGCTCGCACTGGTGCGCGCCGTGTCGGCGGTCAGGGAACCCGACGCGGTCGCGGTATCGACCCGCTCCGCGCCGGTCGGTTTCGTGTCGGCCTGACTCGTTGCGGCAGAGCGATCGGCGGCGCTCGCGGAGCACGCGAGCACGGCAGCGGCGGCAAACGGCAAATATCGGCGCATCGAAAATCGTTTTGGTGGTCGGAGGCCCGAATACTACACCGCCGAGCCGATCACGAGCCTCCGGAGACGCGATCGGGCTGGCTATATTCGGACGACGATGCTCCCTCTTCCGTCTCCGCGTTTCGTTGCGCTCCTGGCCGCGCTCGTGCTGGGTGCCGTTGGCTGCGGGAATCAACCGCGAGCGACCGGGAAGCCGCCCAGCGCAGACTTCCTGGTCACCGCAGGCGATTCCGCCTTCTGGGTCAGCACGATCGATGGCCGACTCCGAATCCGACGCGCCCCGCTCACGCTCGCGTACTACGATGGCCGGTTCTACGAGCTCTACGTTGCGGACGACGATCGTTCCTACTTCGACGCGCTCCTCATTGGCCAGCGGATTTACCGCCGCGACCTCGTGTCGGGTGACTCCGTCCAGGTCTTCGAAGACAAGCGTGTCAGCGGCATCGCCCACAGGTACGCGGCCGAGCACCCGGACGAGCGGCGACTCGATGAAGACGAGGACGGGAGCGACGATCCTCATACCGTAGCGACCAGCGACGCCGAGCTCCTCGACGTGCTCGGACCGTTGCTCTCGTACGCGCACCACACCGACATCGACATCGCCAACGTCGAGGACTCGCACACTGCGCGGTACGGGGTCATCGACCTTCGCGATGGCTCCGCCGCGACGCTGCGGGCCATCTTCGGAGACAGTGCGGCTCGGCGCATCATCGCCGATGCACGCGTCGCCTACCGCGTCGTGATCGACTCCGTGCGCCGCTCCCGAAGCGCGGGCGGCCGGCGGGCGGCTCGAGTCATCGACGCGTTCCGCTTCGACTCGACCAGCTTTGCGCTCGTGGACATCGATGGCAGCCCACGCGTGGGCTTCTACGTCCCCGGGGAAGGGACATCCGGCGGTGGCCTTTCGCTCCCATTGCCGCACATTCGAGCGCCGGAGCCGACCTGGTGGAGCGCGATCGCCGGCACGGTGCCGAGGCTTGGTGCGGATTCGGCCAGCGAGGTGTGGAGCGGGCCACGCTACGACGTGATCGCCCACTACGACACCAGCGGTGACTTTGCGACACTCGTGGTCCGCGATTCCGCGAAGAACGAATGGCCGGCGGGCCGACTTCCGGCGCCGACCAGGCGCGTGTATCGGCTGGACGTGACGAGCGTCGATACCGCGGTCCGACGCGGACTCGCTCGCGCGTTCGACGAGTCGACGCTCTATTCAGGCTCGGCGCGAACCGTGGTTGGGCCGCGCCGGGGGCGATCGCATCTGATACTCACGCGATGGTCGCGCACCGCGTCCACGCCCATCCACGTCGCCTCTTACCCCGTACTGCACCGCCTTGACCGCCACCAGTGATCGTATCAGTCGCACGGTACGCGAGTCACAGCACGAGTCGTCCGCGTTCATGCTCCCGCAGGATGCCAACAATCTGGGCAACGTGTTCGGCGGGGTCATCATGGCGCTCGTCGACAAGACCGCCGCGGTCGCCGCGATACGGCACGCACGGTCGACGTGCGTCACCGCGTCCATCGATCGCGTCGACTTTCGGGAAGCGATCAATCTCGGCGACCTGGTGATCTTGAAGGCGAGCGTGAACTACGTCGGCCGCACGTCGATGGAAGTGGGTGTGCGCGTCGAAGCCGAAGATCTCATCTCCGGCGTTCGCCGCCACACGAACTCGTGCTACCTGACGTTCGTCGCCGTCGATGAGCACGGCCATCCGCGTGAGGTTCCGCTGCTGGTGCCCGAGAGCGAGGCCGAGCAGCGTCGTTATGCAGCGGCGAAGAATCGACGTCGCCGGCGGCTCGAGGAGCGATACGCCGAAGGACGTCCCTGAAGAGTTCCCGTTACCCTGGCCTTCCCATGGCACGCATGCGCGCATTCACCGGACCCGATGGCAGCACGTGGGGCGTCGAGGTTCAGAATCCAGGAGCGAGCAACGCTGTCGTCATCTTCCGTCATCCCGACGGCAGTACGGCGCGTAGCGATCGCTACGCCTGGTACATCACCCGTGGATCGGAGTCACAGAACGTGACGGGACGACTGAACAAGCGCACCGTCCTCGACTCACTCGGCGACGCCGACCTCCAGCGTCTGTTTCGCCGCTCGATGCCGGTATCGACGGACCGCGGCCCAGCTACCCAGACGTCCGTGCCCGGCTGATCGAGCCTGGGCGAGTCGGCTCTCGCGATTGGCGCGACGGTCACTTTCAGGTGCGTCCGGCTTGGTCGTTCGGTCAGCCGCTCCTGGAAGGGCCTACGCGCTGACCGGGCGCGATCGCCGACCCGCTTCGTCGACCGACGCAGTGACCGCATCGGGAAAGGCGATGTCGTACTCCGCGCCGTCGCGCGCGATCTGGGTTGCCGGGAACACTTCGCGTGCCTCGCGCTCGAGCTCCGATACGTCCCGCGAGTAGCGCGCCGAAACGTGCGTGAGCACCAGCTGGCCGACGCCGGCTCGTGCCGCGACCTGTGCCGCTTCGCGAGCAGTCGAGTGGCCCGTCTCCGCGGCGCGCGCGGCCTCCTCGTCGGCGAACGTCGCTTCGTGAACCAGGAGGTCGGCGCCGGCAGCAGCGTTCACGGTCGCCTCGCACGGCCGCGTATCACCCGTGATCACGAGCTTTCGACCAGGCCGCGTGGGGCCGACGAGCTGCGCCGGGTCGATCTCGCGGCCGTCGTCGAGCGTGACGCGCTGGCCCCGATGCAATCGCCCCCAGAGCGGACCTTCCGGCACGCCCATCTCGCGGGCGCGCTCGGGATTGAACCGACCCAGACGCGTGGACTCCACCAGCGCGAACCCGAGTGCCGGCGTCCGCAGGTGGTCCGCGGCGAATGCGACGATCTCGTACCCGTCACGCCGGACGGTGTCGCCCGGTTGCAGCTCGCGGTATTCGACGGGGAAGTCGAGCCGGTCGGCTCCCAGCGTCTCGGCGCGGCGCAGCATGCGCGACGACCCGGCGGGGCCCCACATCCGAAGCGCGTCGTCTCGACCCTGCAGCGCCATCGTTCGCATGAGTCCCACGACACCGAGCATGTGATCGACGTGCATGTGGGAGAAAAAGATGTCGCGCAGCGAGAAGGCAACGCCGTAGCGCATCATCTGGCGCTGGGTGCCTTCGCCGCAGTCGAACAGGAACGTCTCGCCCTCGCGCACCACTGCGATGGCGCTGACACCGCGTTCGACGGTCGGGCGCGAGGCTGACGTCCCGAGGAACCGAAGGGTGAGCGACACAGGCGGAATATAGTCCGTTCCATGGGTCCACCGGCCCGCCGTTTGCGCGCCGACTCGTCTTCACGCGAGCGGTTTGCGATTCCAAGCAATGGGAAGGTGAAGTATGGCCACAACGTCCGCGCGTAAGTCCCCGCGCTCGCGCGGGGCCAAGTCAGGCGGAAAGGGCAGGGCAAAGGAGCTCGCCCGGGAACGCAAGCGTCCACGCCCCCCGCTGCCGAAACAGTCGCAGCGCGCCCCGGGGATCGAGGCGGACATCACGCCGCGGCCCCAGTTCAGGGCGCCCGTCTACCGTCCCGCCGGAAAACTCGAGGGCAAGGTGGCGGTCATCACCGGGGGCGACTCGGGAATCGGGCGCGCGGTTGCCGTAATGTTCGCTCGCGAGGGCGCCGATGTGGCGATTGTCTACCTGTCGGCCGAACAGCGCGATGCCGAGGAGACGCGTGCGCACATCGAGCGGGAAGGGCGCCGCTCGCTCCTCCTTCCCGGCGACGTCACCCAATCTGCGTTCTGCCGCGAGGCCGTGGAGCGGGTGGTCCGAGAGCTGGGCCGGATCGACATCCTCGTGAACAACGCGGCCTTCCAGCAAAACGTAGAATCGATCGAGGAACTGTCGGAGGAGCAGTGGGACCGCACCTTCCGCACGAACATTTACGGGTACTTTCACATGGCCAAGGCGTCGATTCCTCGGATGCAACGCGGGTCGACGATCATCAATACAGGCTCGATCACTGGTCTGGAGGGCAGCAAGGAGCTCCTTGACTATTCGGCGACGAAGGGTGCGATCCACGCCTTCACGAAGTCGCTCGCTCAGAATCTCGTGGAGCGCGGAATCCGCGTGAACTGCGTGGCACCTGGACCCGTGTGGACACCCCTGAACATCGTGGCTCAGGACAAGGAGGACGTGTCCAGATTTGGCGAGGACACTCCAATGGGGAGGCCCGCGCAGCCGGAGGAGGTGGCTCCCGCGTACGTGTTCTTCGCGTCGAACGCGGACTCCAGCTTCATCACCGGAGAGGTCCTGACCCTGCTCGGTGGGGAGACGACGGCCGGTTAGGCGAGGGGAGTGCAGCGTGGTAGTAGTGAGTGCAATTGGACGCCCTGACTATTGGCCATGGATTCAATAGCGCGCGGAAAGTTCACTCCGGAGTATTTCGCCGCGGCCCGCGACTTGCGCCGAACTGGTGTGTTGGTCCGCTGGACCGAGTGGAGGTAAGTTGCTCGCGGATGGGAGCCGTTGGGGGATCTGCGAGGCGTGAGCTGATTGTCACCCCAACTTGGATGGAGGCGCGATGTCGGGAACGGGAAAGAGCAAGCGAGGTTTCGCGTCCATGGACGCGGGCCGCCAGCGAGAGATCGCCAGCAAGGGTGGGCGGGCAGCGCACGCGAAAGGCACCGCTCACGAGTGGACGTCGGACGAGGCCCGTGTTGCGGGCCGCAAGGGAGGAGAAGTAGTCAGCCGCGATCGCGCGCACATGGCGGCGATCGGTCGCGAAGGAGGCGAGTCGCGCGGGGCCAAGAATCGCCGTCGTCAGACTGCGGCGAGCCGCGGCTCCGAGGCCACCGGAGGAGGATCGGGCGGCGCATACTCGGATCGTGAGTCGCCAGTGGAAGTCTCCCGCGAAGGGATGGCTTCGCAGGGCTCCGGCTCGAGAGGCATGCGCAATGATCTGAGCGACGACGACATGGAGTCGGTTCGCGACGAGGATGTCCCGAACCCCACCTGACGCCCAGGCCCCAACGGTACATCGAACGAAACGAGGCCGGTTCCGCGCTCTATTGGAACCGGCCTCGCTCGCATGTCG
>JBKOYV010000287.1:0-25991 GCA_046725585.1 Gemmatimonadota bacterium
GTCCCCTGTCCCCTGTCCCCTGTCCCCATTTCACGTTAGGCGACCACCTTGCAGGTATAGATCAATGAAGACTCGATATCTGTTCTTACTCATCGCGGCGGCGGCGCCGCTTGGGGCGCAGACCGCGCCGACCACGACCGCGCGCCCAACCACGCCCATCACCGCGCAGACCGGAGCGCCGACGCAGACCATCACGTTCGACGACGCGATCGTGATCGCGCTCCGGCAGAACACCACGCTGAGACAGGCCAACAACGCCTCGGCGCTCAACTCCGCAACCGTTAGGCAGCAGCGCCTGTCGCTCCTGCCCGATCTTCGTTTCAACACCAGCACCGGGCAGAACTACGGCCGCGGCTTCAGCGAGGACGAAGGGCGGATCATCGATCAGACGACGCAGTCGCTGAACGCCGGCGTCTCGTCGAGCGTCACGCTGTTCAACGGCATGACGAACATCGCGAGCCTGCGCAGCGCAGAACGCTCGGAGGACGCCGGGGAGCGCAACGTGAAGCGCGCGGAGCAGACCGTCGCGTTCACCGTCGCATCGAACTTCCTGACGCTCGTGCAGCAGCAGGAGCAGCTCCGCGTGCAACAGGAGAATCTGGCGGCACAGGAGGCGCAGGAGCAGCAGATCCAGGCGTACGTGAACGCCGGATCACGTCCGATCTCCGACCTGTATCAGCAGCAGGCGACCGTCGCGGCGGCACGCACGCAGGTCGTGAACGTCGAGCGCGCGCTCGAGCTCGCGAAGGTGGACATCATCCAGGCGCTGAACCTCGATCCGCGCGGCAACTATGCGTTCACCCCGCCGGCGCTCGACACGACGACGGCGAACAACAGCGCGGTCACGTTCAACCTCGACAGCCTGCTCACCCGCGCGCTTGCGCAGCGCTCGGACCTGGATGCGCAGGAGGCGCTCGTGAGTGCCGCACAGCAGAACGTGAAGGCAGCAAAGGGCGCACGTTGGCCGTCGCTTTCGCTCACCGCCGGCTACAACTCGGCCTACAACAGTGCCACGGCGCTCGGCTTCTCCGACCAGATCGACCAGCGACGCGGCGGCGCGATCACGCTCGGGTTCTCGGTTCCGCTGTTCGACCGCGGCACCGCCGACCTCGGGACGCAGCGCGCGGCGATCGCGGAGGACAATGCGCGACTCGATCTCAAGGATCGACAGCAGCAGATCGGGCTCGAGGTCCGACGGGCGTATCTCGATTATCAGGCGGACAGGCAACAGCTCGCCGCAGCGGAGGTTCAGCTTCGTGCGGCGCAGCTTGCGCTGCAGACGTCGCAGCAGCGGTACAACGTCGGCGCCGCAACGCTCCTCGAGGTAACGCAGGCGCGTGCGACCCAGCTGCAGGCGGCGAGCGCGCTCGTCACCGCGCGGTATGCCCTGCTCTTCCAGCGGACGCTGATCGGTTACTACACGGGCGATCTGGATCCGCGGAACGTCTCGATCGGCTAACCGAGGTTGGGGTCAGAGTCGATTTGTCATCATTCGGACGCGTCATTGTCGCATGACCACGCACGGCGTGGATTGGCGCCACCCGTGCGTGGAAAGGCTGAGAATCGACTCTGACCCTTAGAGTGTCTTTAGAGTGCGGGAACGATTGGGGGCTGTTAGACATTAGTAGCGAGTCCACCTTCCCCTCGGTCGATGGCTGACGAACCCATCATCTCCCGCGGCTTCCGTGGCCGGCGCGCGCCGGCCGGGCGCCAGAGTCGCATTCCCCCGGGCCAGTACGAGGAGCACGCATTCCCCGTGCTCTCGGCTGGCCCGACGCCGCACACTCCGCTGTTGAAATGGGATTTCACGCTACGCGCCGTGGACGGTGCGACCGCGAAGTGGACGTGGGATGAGCTCCAGGCGCTGCCTCACGAGACCATCACGCGCGACATCCACTGCGTCACCAAGTGGACGAAGCTCGATACGGTGTGGGAGGGCATCTCGGTGGACACGCTGATCGCCGAAGCGGCGACGCGAGGCGTGAGGACGGCGCCCTTCATCGTCGCCCATTCCGATGGCGGCTACACGACGAACCTTCCGCTCGACGATGTCACCGGCGGCAAGGCGTGGATCGCATTCAGCTACGACGGGAAGCCGCTGCATCCCGAGCACGGCGGTCCGGCACGACTGCTCGTGCCGCACCTCTACTTCTGGAAGAGCGCCAAGTGGGTACGCGGGATCCAGTTCACGGCGCATAACGAGCCCGGGTTCTGGGAGGTGAACGGCTACCACGATCGCGGTGATCCGTGGCGCGAACAGCGGTACACGGGAGATCCGTGACCGACGGCTCCGATCTCGCGCCGTCGGTCGTCAGACCGCGGCGCATCGAATGGCGTGCCGCGACGGTCACGGAAGTGATACGGGAGACCGCGCACGCGAAGACCCTCGTGATGGATGTCCCCGGTTGGCCCGGCCACACGGCCGGCCAGCACGTGGACGTCAGGCTCACGGCCGACGATGGGTATCAGGCGCAGCGGAGCTACTCGATCGCGTCGGAGCCGTCGCGCTCGACGCTCGCGATCACGATCGAGCGGCTGGACGATGGCGAGGTGTCGCCGTACCTGACGGATGCGTTAGGCATCGGGGATCAGCTCGAGCTGCGCGGGCCGATCGGCGGGTATTTCGTGTGGGAGCCGTCGATGGGCGGGCCGCTGCTCCTTGTCGCGGGCGGGTCGGGCATCGTGCCGCTCATGGCGATGCTGCGAACGCGCGCGGTGGCTCCTGAGGCCACCCGAGCGGCGGCGCCCGCAACCCTGCTCTATTCCTCCCGTACCTGGGACGACGTGATCTATCGTGATGAGGTCATGAAGCTCGGGTCCGAACCGGGCGTGAAGGTCATTCAGACCCTGACGCGTGCGCAGCCTCCCGGCTGGACCGGATTCAAACGACGCATCGACGCCGACATGCTGGCCGAGGTTGCTCCTGCGCCATCACTTCGGCCGAACATCTTCATCTGCGGTCCCACGGCACTCGTAGAGACCGCGGCCCAAATACTCGTGGAGATCGGCCACGAGCCTGCCCGAGTGAAGACGGAGCGCTTCGGACCTACTGGGTAGTCGATGGAAACCGAAGTGTCATCTCGAGCGCAGCTCGGTTGTCATCTCGAGCTTCTTTGTCATCCCGAGCTTCTTTGTCATCCCGAGCGAAGCGAGGGATCCTCAGGTGCCCGATAGAGCCCTCTATCGGGATGATGAAGATCCCTCGCCTGACGGCTCGGGATGACAACCAAGCTCGGGATGACAAAGCGGCTCATCCGCGTGTTCCTCCGCTTGCCCCGTGAGCGCGCCATCGCGAGCTTTCCAGCTGGCGAATGGATCGCCTCCGGTCCGCGGAAAGGGCTGCGCCCATCCTTCAGCGAGTGCGATGACCACGCCCTCTTCGGGCCGATCGTGCGGACGCCGGCCATTAACGAAGGAGGCGTTCCGTGTCATTACCGTTCCGCCGTTCGCTCCCCGAACGGCCCGACCTCGAGCAGCAGAGGAAGCAGGCGAAAGAGCTGCTGCAGGCGTTCAGCGCCGGCGAGGCTGAAGCTCAGGCGCGCGTCCGCGCAGAGCTCCCCGACAAGCAGCACATCACGCTCGCCGACGCGCAGTTCGTGCTCGCGCGCGAATACGGCTTCGGCAACTGGGCGGCGCTCAAGGAGCACATCGATTCTCGGTCGGAAGACAAGGCGACGCCGCTCGAGCGCGTGCACGACGCCTTTCGTCGGCACGACGCGGCCGCGGTTCGTCGGCTGTTGCTGCAACACGACGAGCTCCGAGCCCGAATCAATGACCCCGTATTCAGCTTCAATTCTCCAGCCATCGTCGCACACGCGGACGACCTCGCGATGGTGGAGGTGTTACTCGAGCTCGGGGCCGACCCGAACCGGCGGAGCGAATGGTGGGCAGGCGGATTTCACGCGTTGTACGGCGCGACCGAAGCAACGGCCGAGAGGCTCATCGCGGCCGGCGGCGTGCTCGATGCGTGCGCTGCCGCGCATCTCGGCCGCGTGGAGCTTCTCGCCAGGATGATCGCCGATGACCCCGCGCGCGTGCACGAGCGCGGCGGCGACGGGAAGACGCCGCTCCACTTCGCGGAATCGAAGGAAGTCGTCGACCTTCTCCTCGACGCCGGCGCAGACATCGACGCGCGCGACGTGGACCATCGGTCGACGCCAGCGCAGTGGATGCTGGACCGCACGCACAGTGCGGGCCGGTTCGAGCTGGCGCGTTATCTCGTCGACCGCGGCGCGTCCACGGACATCTTTCTCGCGGCGGCGCTTGGCTTGAGCGAGAGGGTCCGAGCGATGCTCGAGGCAAATCGCGCTCTGCTCGATCTGCGCACCGGCCAGGGCGAGTACGGAGAGCAGCCGCCGAGCAGCTATCACATCTACTTCTGGACGATCGGAAGCAGCCGCTCACCGCTGGACGTCGCGGCGCAGTTCGAGCAGTGGGACACGCTGGACGCGATGCTGGCGTTCGCGTCGCCCGTGCATCGGCTGCTTTACGCCGCGCGTCGAGGTGATCGCGAGCGCGCGCTGGACGTCGTGCAGCAGCATCCCGGGCTCGTGGCGTCGATGACAGCCCTGGACCATCGCGCGCTCGCCGATGCGGCGTGGAGCGGCGACGCTCGCGCCGTGGCGGTGATGGTCGAGCTGGGATTCGACCCGCGCACGCCGGGCCACGACTCGGGAACGGCGCTGCACTGCGCTGCGTGGGAAGGCTCGCCGGAAACGGTGGCGGCGCTCCTACGGCACCCGGACGCGCGCGCGCTCGTCGCGATCAAGGACGCGCACTACGGCGCGACACCGCTCGGCTGGTGTTGTCACGGGTCGCTGCATGGGAACCGGGATCACGACCACGCTGGTGTCGCGCGATTGCTGATCGATGCCGGAGCGCAACCGGGACGGGACACGACCAACGCATCGCCGGCGGTCCAATCGGTGATCGCCGCCGCGTCCGCTAGCCAAGGGCGTTAGGCGTTGGATCTTTGTCATCCCGAGCCGACCGGTAGTTGTCATCCCGAGCCGTCAGGCGAGGGATCTTCATCCTCCTGATAGAGGGCTCTATCGGGCACCTGAGGATCCCTGACCTGCCCGCTTCGCGGGCACCCGCGCTCGGGATGACAAGGATTTACTTCATTCCTGCCGCAGCGCCTCGACCGGATCCACGCGCGCCGCACGCCTCGCCGGAACGTAGCTCGCGAGGAACGCGATCACGCTGAGCACCAGCGTCACCGCGACGAAGCTCGTCGGGTCGAACGGCGACACGCCATAGAGCATCGCGCGGAGGAATCGGGTAACGCCCAGCGCTCCGGCGAGGCCGATTCCGATCCCTGCTCCTGCGAGCACCGCGCCCTGGCCGAGTATCAGTGCCAGAACGTTGGTCCGCTGGGCGCCTAACGCAACGCGCACGCCGATCTCGCGCGTGCGCTGCGACACGGAATACGCAATCACACCATAGACGCCCACGGCGGCCAGTATCAGTGCGATCGCCGCGAACGCCGTGAACATCTTGCTGTAGAGCGCCTGCTGGAAGTACGAACGCCGGATCGTCTCGTCCATGCTGACCACGCGATACGCCGGCACGTAAGGGTCCGCCGCCTTGAGGGCAGCGAGGACCGGCCCCGTCGCGCGTGTCGGGTCGCCCAGCGTGCGCACGATGATCGCGGCCGAGTTCCAACCGCCCTGACGATACGGCATGTAGCCCTGGAAGTCCGGCTCGGACGTGAGCTGCTTGTGTCTCACGTCCGCCGCGACGCCCACGACGGTGATCCACCGGTTCAGCGTGTCGGTGACGTTGCCGAATTTGAACCGTTTGCCTAACGCATCGTCGGCCGTCTTCCAGAATTGCTTCGCCATGTACTCGTTGATCACGGCGACCCGTCCTGCAACGCCGCTATCCGCCCACTCCTGCCCGGTGAACATCCGGCCCCGCAGGAGCGGTACCCGAAGCGTCTCCAGATATCGTGGCGAGACCCAGCGGATCTCGAGCAGTGGCTCGGACCCCAACTGCGTGGGCTGACCCTCGGGAACGATGAAGCTGTTGTTGTTGCTGCCGCCGAGCGGCACGTTGTTCGTGATGCCCGCGGCCACGATACCGGGACGTGCATTCACATCAGTGAGGAAGCGATCCCAGAACGCGGCGCGCTTGTACGTCGAGTCGTACTGGGGACCGGCTAGTGTCACGCGAAGCGTCAGCAGGTTGCTCGGATCGAAGCCCGGCTTCACGCTCTGCATGCCGAGGAAGCTTCGGATGAGCAGCGCGGCGCCGACGAGCAGGATCACCGACAGGGCAACCTCGGCGACAACGAGCCCACTGCGGAGCCGCTGGCGCCCCTTCCCTGCACTCGACCCCCGCGCGCCGGCGTCGCGAAGGGTATCTACGAGAGTGGGGCGCGCAGCCTGCAGCGCGGGAACGAGCCCGAACAGGAACGCCGTCGCCACGGCGACACCTATCGTGAACACCAGGACCTGCCAGTCGATGCGGAACTGCATCCAGAATGGAATTCCGTTCAGCAGGTTCGCCTTGATCCACTGAAGAAACCCGAAGGCGAACCCGACGCCTAACGCCGCACCGGCAAGCGCGATGATGAGACTTTCGGTCAGCATCTGACGGACGACCTGCCAGCTGCTCGCACCCATCGCGACCCGGATCGCCATCTCCTTCGAGCGTACGGCCGCGCGCGCCAGCATCAGGTTCGCGACGTTCGCGCACGCGATGAGGAGCACGAACGCGACCGATGCCATCATCAGCAGGAGCACCGGTCGGATGTCGCCGGACAGGTTTTCGCGAAGCGTCTGGACGTCGACGCCCCAGCCGAGATTCGATGTCGGATACTGTGTCTCGAGCGACGCGGCGACGCGGTTGAGGTCGAGCCGTGCGTGCTCGATGGTGACGTTAGGCTTCAGCCGACCCATCACCTGCCAGGAGTGATTCCCGCGGTTCTGTAACGGATCGGTCTGCATCGTCCTCCACGCCCCGGAATTGCCGGGAAACTCGAAGCCGGGTGGCATCACCCCGATGATCGTGTAGGGGACACCGTTCACCATGATCGACTGACCGATCGCACCCGGCCGCGCCTCGAACCGGTCGCGCCACAGGCGATCGCCGAGGATGAGGACCTTGGGCGCACCGACGCGGTCGTCTTCTTCCCGGAAATCGCGGCCTAACGCCGGCGAGATCCCGAGCACGTGGAACATGGTCCACGACACGGTGCCGCCCTGGACGTAGTCGGCGCCGTCGCCGGTCGCGAGGTTCAACGACGCGCCGCTGTAGACGCCAGCACTCTCGAGCGTGCGATTCTCGGCCTGCCAGCTCCGGAAGTTCGGGTAGGACACGGAGTTCATGTGCCACCCGCGCTTCGGGTTGGACTCCCCGATCGCCACGATCTCGTCGGGTGCGCGGTACGGGAACGGCCGCAGCAACAGAGCGCGAATGCAGCTGAAGATCGTCGCGTTGACGCCGATGCCCAGAGTCAGACACAGGACGGCGGCTATGGAGAACGCCGGGCTCTTGGCGAGCGTGCGGAGGGCGAAGCGGAAGTCCGAGAGCATGATCCGGTGGCAAGGGCACCGGTTGGGACATTCGGTCGGACGTGGTGGTTTGACCAGTTCGGCACGTCCGCCTCCAGACCGGAAGGTTGATCGCGGCTGCGACGGAAACCGCGGATCGAGCGGATTTGTCTCGTTCTAAATCGCAACTCGTTTAATAACAATGAATTAAGACCAGAATGCGCGGTTTCCATCGGATCCGTTCACATATCGATCTGGCTTGCCAGAACAGGAAAACCGAAACCTGGAGCTTGACAGAATCGTTGTTCTGTTGAATTTTCAGCACGGTTGAAAAATCAGCACCAGTACTCATCAGCCAGGCCACATGTCCAAGACATCACCGATAGACGACCTCTCCCGGCGCGAACGGCAGGTCATGGAGATCCTCCACCGGCGCGGCGAGTCGACCGTCGCCGAGATCATGGCGGAGCTCCCAGATCCGCCGACGTATTCGGCGGTCCGGTCGATCCTCCGGATCCTGAGCGAAAAGAAGCTCATCGAGTATAAGGAAGACGGACCACGGTACGTGTACTACCCGGCCGAGCCGACCGAAACGACCCGCGATGATGCGTTGGAGCATGTCGTGCGGACATACTTCGGCGGGTCGACCGAGCAGGCCGTGACGGCGCTCCTCCGGATGTCGGACGCCGACCTGAGCGATAATGAAGTAGACCGACTCCGCGAGCGGATCCGCCGCGCGCGAATCAGCGGGAGGTAATCAGACAAATGCCCGCCATGTTCTCAGCATTCTCGGCGTTCTCGAACGAGACCGGGTCGATGGGTCTCTCGGTGCTCATGATCCTCGCCAAGGCAACGTTGGTCCTGCTTGCCGCGCTTGGCGTTACTCGCGTAATGGAGCGGGGGTCGGCCGTCTCGCGTCACCTCGTCTGGTTCGTTGCGCTTGGCGCGCTCCTGCTCATTCCGGTGCTGGCGTCCTGGAGCCCGATTCGGCTGGCGATCCTTCCGTCGGACGTGGCAGCGCCGAGTCAAGGGGCGCCCACCACCCCTGGGCCGTCCGTTGGCGCGCCGGATCCGACGGGGGCGCCGACCGCCGCGCCAACCGTCTCCGGTCCGTCGACGCCGGTGTCGACCGCACGTGTGGAAGTTGCCGCCAACACGGTTCGCGATATCGTATCGCCTCAGACCCCGTGGTTCGGCATTCTGAGCGATGCGAAGCTTCTGTTCGGAATTTGGGCAACTGTCGCAGTGCTGTTCGCTGGCTGGCTTGCGTTTGGCGCTATGTCTGTAACTCGAATCATTCGCCGATCGCGGCCCCTCGAGTCGCAGGACTGGCTGAATCCCCTCTGGGAAGTCGCCGATCGGCTCGAACTCGACAAGGCTCCTCGTCTCGTCCGCAGCGAAGACGCGAAGATGCCGTTCGCGTGCGGGCTCCTCCGCCCGACCATCGTCCTCCCGGCGGAGTGTGATAGCTGGACACTCGACCGCCGCCGCGCCGTTCTGCTTCACGAGCTCGCGCACGTGAGACGTCGCGATCTAGTTGGACACACCGTCGGCCGGTTCGCCTGCGCACTGTACTGGTTCCATCCGCTCGTGTGGACGGCAGCCAAGCGCCTTCGCTCCGAGAGCGAGCGGGCGTGTGATGACCTGGCGCTCAACTGCGGTGCGCGCGCGAGCGATTACGCCGAGCACCTGCTGGATATCGTGACGGGCGTGCGACATCACGCGACGCCGGCCGTCGCCTTGGCCATGGCTCGCCGGAAGGAGTTCGAGGGCCGCATGCTCGCGATTCTCGATCCGGAACTGCGTCGCGGTGCGCCGAGTCGGCGGCAGACGGTCGGTCTCGTCGGCGGGCTCGCGGTGTTGTCGCTGGTGGTCGGCGCGGCAGTTCCGGTTGCGCGAGCCGCTGACGGGCCCGTTCGTCCGAGCCGCGGCGTGATCGCAACGAACGCCGCAGCCGATACCCCGTCGTTCCTCGATGAGGAGATGTCGCAGGCGGTTCGCACAGTGGAGCGGAAGGAGACTCGCCTCGCGACGTCGCAGCGGGTCGACTCGGTGCGGGTTCGCGCCGATCTCGGGACGGCGATTGGTACGGCGGTCGGGACGGCCGTTGGCAAGAGTGTGAGCCAGAGCGTGAGCAAGAGCGTCGGCGCGTCGGTGGGGCAGATCGTTTCCAGCACCGTCGAGTCAGTGGTGCCGGCCGCGATCAGGGCGACCGTCCCGTCGGTCGAGGCGTTGACGGCGGCGATCAACGCACCTAACGCCCAGCAGGGCAAGCGCGATGATCGGCCGGCGCTGCTGGCAAACGTGCTCAAGACGGATACGAGCGCGACGCTTCGCCGCGTGGCGGCGTGGGGGCTCGCGCAGTTCGGCGAGTCGGAGGTCGGCGTCGAGGCGCTGACGAACGCCGTTCGGCGTGACAAGGACGCGACCGTGCGGGAGACCGCCGCATGGGCCCTGGCGGATGCCCGGTCGAGCTCCGCGGTGATCGAGGCGCTGTCGGCCGCGCTGAAGAGCGACGCCGACACCAAGGTGCGCGCGACGGCGGCGTGGGCGTTAGGCAGCCTCGGCGATGACGATGCCGTCCCCGGGTTGACGGCGGCCTTGAGCGACACGAGCCGCGACGTGCGCCGGCGGGCCGTGTGGGCGATCGGCAGCATCGGCCCCAAGCAGGCGCCGAAGCCGATGGTGGCCCTTCTGTCCGACAAGGACAAGGAGATGCGCCAGATGGTCGCGTGGGCGTTGTTCACGATTCAGGATCCGGATGCGGTTCCGGCCCTCACGACCGCGATGCGCTCGGAGACGGACAAGGACACGCAGCGGGCGCTGATCCGTGCGCTGGCGTCGACGGGCGAGGAATCGGTCGACGCGATCAAGGCGCTCATCGACTCGAAGGATCCCGAGGTGCGTGAGGCGGCAATTCGCGCGCTGGCGGGTGGCGGGGCGAGTGGGCCGTGGCCGCGCCCCTGGCCGCAGCCGCGACCGCACCCGTACTGAACCTGTAGTGATCGACTCCCAGACGGGCGCTGCCTAACGAGCTGTCGTCGAGGCGCGCCCGTTCCTCGAAGTGCAAGTGCTGAAAAATCAACAGAAATCCGGCTAACCGCGCAGCCATGGCCCGAGCTCGACGGCCTTTCGGAGGACTCATGTATCGCATGACCGGACTCATTGTCGCCGGCATATTCGTCGCCTTCGCGTCGCCAACGCGGCGCACGCCGATCGTGGTGTCGATGCTCTCGGCGACATCGCCGGAGGTGGCATCGATGTCGCAGGCCGGGTCGACCGGGCCAGCGCCCGCGCAGGATATCGCGGCAGTGCTGGGCGCGGCTCGAGGGGTAGCGCCGCTCATGTGCGCGTTCGCGGCGCAGGCCATCGGGAACGGCGGGTGGGGATGGTACGATGCCCCGGCGTCACCGGTGGCGTCGGAGATGGCGGGCCGCATTCGCGACCTCGGTCGCGAGAAGCTTGCAGCGGGCGACGTTCGGCTGCTGCTCGACAGTCTCTCGAGCACCGACGCGTGCGTGCGCGAGATGTCCGTGCGACTGCTCGGCCGGCAGCGCGATACGACGATTGTCGCGGGTCTCGTCGAGCGTCTCGGGTCACGCACCCCGGAGACGCGAGAGGTTGCCGCGTTAGGGCTCGGCGCGATCGGCGCGAAGAGCGCGGTCGACCCGCTGCTTCGCACGCTGCGCGATGCCGCTCCCGGCGTGCGCGCGAACTCGGCGTGGGCGCTCGGGCACATCCAGGACGGGCGCGCACTGCGCCCGATCATGGATCTGCTGCGCGATGACGAAGCGCGCGTGCGCGAAGCGGCGGCGGTGGCGGTCGGGCGCATGGATTCGTCGACCGCCGTCGAGGCGCTGATCCGTGTCGTGCGCGAGGACGCGAGTCCGGCCGTTCGGCGATCGGCGGCGTGGGCGCTCGGTCAGCTCGAGGCTCGGAGCGCGGTGGATGTCCTGATCGCGGTGCTACGTCAGGACGCAGACGCAAGGGTGCGCGAGATGGCGGCGTGGGCGTTAGGCGCCATGGATACGCGCGCGGCTGCCCCGGGACTCATCGGGGCGCTGCGTCGCGACTCGAGCGACGCCGTGCGCGAGACCGCAGCGTGGGCGTTAGGCAACGTTGGGGACCGGACGGCCGTCGACATTCTCGGCGACGCCGTGAAGACCGACAAGAGCGCGCGCGTGCGTGGCACGGCGGCGTGGGCGTTAGGCCAGCTGGACCCGAAGGACGCGCCGCGTGGGCTGATCGATGCGCTGACGGACGACGACGACGATGTTCGGCTCAAGTCGGCGTGGGCGCTCGGTCAGATCGGCGACTCGACCGCGGTGAACGCGATTCGTTCGGCGCTCCGAACGGAAAAGACCGACAGGGCGCGGAAGGCACAGATTCGTGCGCTCCTGCGGTCGGGTGGGCGGTCGGAAGCGATCCTGACGGATCTCCTGAAGTCGCCGGATCCCGAGGTTCGAGAGGCGGCGGTTCGCGGGCTGGCGGGCAGCAACGGCTTCAATCCCTGGCCGTGGCCGTGGCCGAGGCCGAGGCCGACGCCGTAGGGAATCGGGAATCGGGAATCGCGGCGCGCCGGAGGCGCGCCGCCGGGAACCGGGACCGAAGCTGTGTCGTCGAGTCCGACAGGCGAGCTGTCATCCCCAGCGGAGCTGTTGTCATCCCGAGCCGACAGACGAGGGATCTTCATCGTCCTGGTAGAGGCCCTCGCTCGGGAGCGTGAGGATCCCTCGCTGCGCTCGGGATGACAAGAGCTCCGCTCAGGATGACAACGGCTCGTTGGGCTAATAGCAGCAGCTCGTAGCTAGCGGCAGTAGCCCGCAGCCGTCGGCTACCAGCCAGCAGCTGCCCGAAGCCGGCAGCTGCTGGCTCATGGTATGTCCGGGGTGTTCGGTGCGTGGTAATGTGCGTTCCGCCCGACCCGTCTCGCCACATTCCCGGACCGTCAACATGTCCATTCGGACGTCCATTCGCGTCATCGCTGCGGCCTGCATCGCGGCCGTTGTTTTCTCCGACGTCGCCAACGCCCAGGCACCACGCTTCGAGGTCACCCTCGATCCGGCGGCGCGCGCGACGCCGCTCACCGGTCGACTCGTGGTCGTCGTGTCGAAGACCGCGCAGCCGGAGCCGCGCATGATCATCGCGCCTCAGGGGCCGGCACTCTTCGCCATCGATCTGGAACAGCTTCGCGCCGGCCAGCCCGCGATCGTCGACCAGAAGACCTCACTCGGCTATCCGGTCCCGCTCGCGCAGCTTCCGGCCGGCGACTACTACGCGCAGGCGATCGTGAACGTGTACGAGCCGATCAAGCGCGCGGACGGCAAGACGATCTGGGTGCACTTCAACGACGGCAGTCAGGAGGTCATGCAGATCGCCGAGGGGAACGTCTACAGCGAGGTGCAGAAGATTCACGTGGGCAGCGGCGGGACCGTGAAGCTTCGCATCACCAAGGTCATTCCGGCATCGCCAAAGCCGCAGGACACCGAGTGGGTGAAGCACGTGCGCATCCAGAGCCAGAAGCTCACGGCGTTCTGGGGTCGGCCCGTCTACGTGCACGCGACGGTGCTTCTGCCCAAGGGCTACAACGAGCACCCTAACGTGAAGTACCCGACGGTTTACACCTTCGGACACAACGTGCCGTTCAGCCTCACCCCGGATTCGACCCGTGTTCGCGGGATCGGCCAGATCAATCCCGTCACGGGGCTCGAGACGGGCTACGACTTCTACAAGGCGTGGATCTCGGATGGATTCCCGCGGTTCATTGCGGTGAGCTTCGAGCAGGCGACGCCGTTCTTTCTCGACTCCTACTCGGTGAACTCGGCGACCAACGGGCCGTACGGCGACGCGATGGAACAGGAGATCATTCCCGAGCTCGAGAAGCAGTTCCGGATGATCGGCAAGCCGTACGCGCGTCTCGCGGAGGGTGCATCGACGGGCGGATGGCAGACGCTCGCGCTACAGCTCAAGCATCCGGATTTCTTCGGGGGCGCGTGGGTGCTGCAACCGGACCCGATCGATTTTCGCCGCTACCAGCTCGTGGACATCTACTCGGACACCAACGCGTTCGTGATGCCTAACACGCAGCTCACGACGACGGAGCGACCGTTCCGGCGGACGGTCGAGGGTCAGGTCGCCTGGACGCTGCGGCAACTCAGCCTGTTCGAGGAGGTGCTCGGCACGCGCGGGCGATCGAACTATCAGCTCGAGGGGTGGGAAGCGATCTACGGGCCGCTCGACGCGGACGGGTATCCAAAGCCGCTCTGGAACAAGCTCACGGGGACGATCGACAAGAGCGTCGCGGCGTACATGCGCGACAACGGGTACGACCTTCGTGACTACGCGCAGAAGAACTGGGAAACGTTAGGCCCGAAGGTGGCGGGGAAGCTGCACTTCTTCGCGGGTGACATGGACGACTTCTACCTCAATCTCGCGGTCTACAAGTTCGAGGAGTTCCTCAAGGGGACGGAGCTCGGGAAGAACGTGCCGTTTACGTACGGGCGGCCCATGAAGGGGCACAGCTGGCACGTCATGCCGTGGGCGGAGCTCGTTAGGCAAATGGGTGCGCACGTGAAGAAAAACGCGCCGGCTGGTGAGGACACGTCGGCCTGGTGGTATTGAGCCCGCTGCCCAGACCATGCAGTCCATCGATCTCATTCGGGACAACCTGAGGAGGAGCAGGGACCGCGTCCTCGCCCGCATCGAAGAGATGCGAGGGCACTGCATGGTATTCCCCACCCCGAACGGCGGCTGCCACACCCTGTGGGTACTCGGGCACCTCGCGTACATCGAGACGTTAGTCGTCCGCACGTTCATGCTTGGCGAAGCGAACCCGCTGGCTCATTGGGAGGAAGTCTTCGACGGCCCGGACGTCAGCGGGGATATCAGTGAGTACCCACCGTTCGACGAGGTCCTGGCAAAGTGTCGCGAGGTGCGCGAGTCGACGGTGGTGCTCCTGGACTCGCTTCGTGAAGAGGATCTCGACTCGGTGAGTGGGAAGGTGCCTGAGGGCTTCCAGGATACGTTCGGCACCTATCGCCTTTGTCTGCAGTACGTCGCCGACCACTGGTACATGCATCGCGGGCACTTGGGCGATGCGCGGCGGGCCGCTGGGCTACGCCGAATGTGGGTGTAGGGTAGGCACTCCACCGGGAGATGTGCAGATGGCGACCGTTCTGTCTGATCGGTTGACCCTCGCGTGGGGCGGGTTGACGGCGGCGTTCGCGCTGCACGTGCTCGACGAGGCGACTCATGACTTCCTCGCGTGGTATAACCCAACAGCGCTCAGGCTGCAGGAGCGACTGGGTCTCCCGTTCCCACCGGTCTTCTCGTTCCCCGTCTGGCTGACCGGCCTCGTTGTCGTCGTCGTGATCCTGGCGCTGCTCACTCCGTTCGTGCGGCCAGACCGGCGCTGGGCCATTGCCGCGGCCTATGTCTACGCCATCGTTCACATGGCGAATGCGGCCGGCCACCTCGCCGTCTCGATCACCGGACGCTGGCTGGCACCTGGAGTGCTTTCCTCGCCAATTCTCCTCGGTATGGCTCTCTGGCTGCTTTACGAAGCGACCCACGCTCGGCGGGCAGCCAGCGGACGGTCCGTCGCCGCCGCGAGCTAGTGGGCGTCGACGCCTGGCGTTAGGCTCGCGCCACTGCCGCTCGTGGCGTACTTTCCCACCCTGCGTCGTTGCAGCTCGACCCGAACTCAACCGGTTCGCACATGACAGCTGCAGAGTTCCGCCGCATGGCGCTGAGCCTCCCCGAAGTGGTCGAAGCGTCCCACATGGGCCACCCGGACTTTCGTGTCGGGGGCAAGATCTTCGCGACGCTCGGGTATCCCAACGCCCGGTTCGGCGTGGTGATGCTGTCGCCCCAGGATCAGGATCTGCTGGTCCGGGACCATCCGCAAACCTTCGCGCCCGCCGCGGGAAAGTGGGGGGCGTCCGGCAGCACAACGATCGTGTTGAGAGGAGCGAGCAAGCGCGCCGTCACAATGGCGCTGGAAGCCGCGTGGCGAAAGCGCGCCCCGAAGCGGCTCGCCGCCAGCCATTCTGACACGTGACAATCCGCATCGACATCGAACCCGAGAGGTAGGCCAGTGAAGCGCGTGCTGCGGTGGATCCTCACCTCGTTAGGTGGCCTCATCGCCGTGGCACTCGTGGTAGCTGGCGCACTGTACGCGATCGGCGGGCGCAAGCTGGGCGCGATGCACGACGTGCCGGCGGAAACGGCGCTGGTGATACCGACCGACAGCGCGTCGATCGCTCGCGGCGCGCGGCTCGTCATCGCGCGCGCGTGTGGCTCATGCCACGGCGACGACCTCGGCGGCAAGGTCTTCGCGGAAGCGAAGCCGTTCGCGATCCTGTCCGGGCCCAACCTCACCAGCGGTCGCGGCGGGCGAACCCCGCCGCGCACAGATGCCGAGTGGGAGCGGGCCATCCGTCACGGCGTGAGGCGAGGTGGTACCCCTCTGATCGTAATGCCCAGCGAGCTGTTCCACGGTATCACCGACGACGAGATGGCCGCGATGATCGCCTATCTGAAACAGGTGCCGCCGGTCGATCGAGAGGTACAGCCGACGACGGTGCTCGTCATCGGACGCCTGCTGCTCGGCGGCGGACAGTTTCAGACTGCCGCTGAGCTGACACCGCGAACGCCACACGTCGCGTCGGTCGACACGACACCAGGTGTGGCGTACGGCCAGTATCTCGTTTCGATCTCCGGCTGTAGCGGATGCCACGGCGAATCGTACTCCGGCGGAGCCGCATCTGGCCCGAACGGCAAACCGCCCAGCAACATCACGCCGACGGGCATCGGCCACTACACCGAGGATGATTTCAAACGCGTGCTCCGCACAGGCGTGCGCCCGCATGGTGGCGGCCCGTTGAGCGAGGAGATGCCGTGGAAGTACTTCGGGACGATGTCGGATGGCGCGCTGCAATCGATCTGGCTCTTTCTCAAGACCCTGCCGCCCAAGCAGTTTGGGGAGAAATGAGGTCGCGCGTGCTGGCGGCTGGACTGTCAGCCGTCTATGCGCACCCTCCCGTCCTGTAAGTCGCACCGCGCGTTCACTGCCTAACGGCGTGGGCTGAAACGCGAGGAAGGTGGTACTGAGCCCGCACGTCCTCGCGATCGGTCGATAGCCGGAACGACCGCCGACAACAGCTGCTGCCGACATCTGAACCTGCCACCAGTCGAGCGTACCGCGCTCGACTGGCACGCCGTTCGCGCCGCTTCGCGCTCCATCCCACGATCGTCATGCGGGTTCTCGCGAAAGGAGGAGCGATGGCGGGCGGAACTGCTGTTCAGACGGGCCCGGCTTTGTGGCACCTGGACCCGGCGCACTCGAGCGTCGAGTTCTCCGTGAAGCACATGATGATGACCACGGTGCGCGGACGCTTCAAAGACGTGAAGGCGAGGCTCACGGGGGATAGGGACCACCCCGAGGACGCGGGAGTCGAGGCCACCATCGAGGTGAAGAGCGTCGACACCGGCGTCGCCGATCGTGACGGCCACCTGCGCGGGCCGGACTTCTTCGACGCCGAGCGCTTTCCGCAAATCACTTTCCGCAGCAAGCGATTCGACGGCGCTCCGCCGAAGCAGGAAGGTGACCGCTTCCGCCTCGTCGGCGACCTCGTCATCCGGGACACCGCAATGGAAGTGGTGCTCGACTGCGAGTACGAGGGGCGGGGGTCCGACCCGTGGGGGAAGACGCGGGCGGGGTTCAGCTTCCGTACGGAGCTCGACCGCCGCGAGTGGGGCCTCAAGTGGAACCAGGCGCTCGAGACCGGTGGCGTGCTGGTCGCGAACAAGGTCCGCGTGGAAGGAGAGGTGCAGTTCGTGAGGGAGTAGCCGTGCATCAACGATCGATGCGAATGCGGCCTCCCTGCATCTCACAGTGCGAGTTGTCGGCTGGCTGCTGACCCGGCAGTTCGCGCGGAAATCCTGAACCACACCAACGGGCCACCAACCGGGTCTTAGTTGGATGGAGCCACGGGATCGGGAACGCGTCGCGGCGCTGGTTCGCTTGGCCCAGGCCGGCGACGACCTCTCGTTCGCGGAGCTCGTGCGTGCCTTCCAGGACATCGCTGTCGCGTTCGCGACCGCAACCCTTGGCGACTACCACCTGGCGGAAGACGCGGCGCAGGAGGCGTTCGTCGACGCCTATCGGAACCTGCGGTCAGTGCGCTCGCCGGAAGCGTTCTCGAGCTGGCTTCATACCATCATCGTCAAACAGTGCGACCGCATCACGCGGCGAAAGCAGCACCGCACCACCGCGCTCGACTACGCATTCCGTCTCGCATCGGCCGATCCGTCGCCGCACGAGATCGTCGAAGCGCACGAGACCGAATTAGCCGTGCGAGCGGCAATCGGTGCGCTGTCAGAGGTGGAACGCGAAGCGGTGGTGCTCTACTACATGGGCGAGCGATCGCACGCGGAGATTGCCGAATTCCTCGGCATCCCGAGCAATGCGGTGAAGACGCGACTCTACTCGGCACGACAACGGTTGAGGAAGTACATGGGTGAGATCGAGAAACGACTGGACGATGCGCGCCCGTCGAACACCGACGAGTTCGCGAAGAAGGTCCAGCGCCTCATTCAGCCCGAAGCGCTGAAGCAGCAGAAGCCATGGATGTGGTCGCCCGGCATTGGGACGGACGTATGGGCGATCATCTGTGCGTGCCTAACCGGTGACCTGGAGGCGGTCCAGCGGCTCGTGCAGAAGGATCCGTCGCTCGTCCGCGCGCATTACGAGTATCGAACCCCGCTGTCGTTCGCCGTTCGTGAGAATCACCCGGAAGTCGTCCGTTTTCTACTCGACAGCGGCGCCGATCCGATCATGTACGGCAATCTCCTCGACGTCGCTCGCGAGCGCGGTTACACGCGAGTCGCGGCGATACTCGACGCGCATCTGGCCCGCCTTGGCGCGTCGGCGAGGGGCGAGCCTGTCGCCGCTGCGATCCGCGACGGTGACTTGGGCGCGGTGCGGCGACTGCTCGACGAGTCCCCTGATCTCGTCCACGAGGGCGACGCGAGATCGAATCGACCGATGCACTGGGCGGTCATGACACGCCAGCTCACGATGATCGACGAAGTTCTCGCGCGGGGTGGGGACATCAATGCGCGCCGCCAGGACGGCGCTCTTCCGATTCATCTCACCAACGGCGACTACCACTATCGAGGTTGGCGAGACGTGCCGGCCCACGTCCGCACGACACCCGACGACGTGTACCGCCATCTCGTCAGCCGCGGGGCGGATGTGGACATTGGGATGGCGGCGGCGACCGGAGACCTAACCCGGGTACGAGCGCTGTTGGATCGCGATCCGACGCTCGCCAACGGTGTGTCGCAGTATGGCTCGTACTACGTGGGCTGCGGCGCGCCGATCAAGAACGCCGTCGTGAGCGGTAACATCGAGATCGTGAGGCTGTTGCTCGAGCGCGGCGCCGATCCGAACCGCCCGGAGGAGGGCATCGCGCCGCACGGTCACGCGCTCTATACGGCAGTCGCCAGAAGGCACTACGACATCGCGAAGCTGTTGCTCGAGCACGGGGCGTATCCAAATCCACCGGTCGAAAGCTCGGCGGACGCCGTGAGCATCGCCATCATGAACGGCGATCGGAAGATGCTGGAGCTGCTAGGTTCGCACGGCGGTGAGTGGGAGATCGACATGGGACCGGGGCGCACGAACGTGTCCTATGCAGACATCAAAGCGGCGGGCGTTCGCCGATCGGTCAAGATGCTCGCTGCGCAAGGCGACGTCATGGAGGCGACGGCCAGGTTCGAAGCGGAGCCGGCGCTGGCCGACGATCCGGAGGCGTTAGGCAACGCTGCGTCCCATGGGCACGCCGACTTCGTCCGGCTCATGCTTCGCTTCGCACCTGCGGTTGCAAAAAAAGCCACCGTCTCGAGACCCCGCGACATCGCCCTTCTGCTCTTCGAGCACGGCATGGACCCCAGTCTTCCGAACTGGCTGCGTGCGACGCCACTGCATCATTTCGCGCAGTCGGGCGACATCGAGAGCGCGGCGCTCTTCATCGACCACGGCGCCGATCTCAACGCGCGCGACGAGGAGTGGTGCGCGACGCCGCTCGGGTGGGCAGCCCATGCCGGCAAAACATGCATGGTGGAATTCCTCCTACGCCGCGGCGCGGCGCTGACGCTTCCCGACGACCCGCCCTGGGCGACACCACTCGCTCGAGCTGCTCGACAGGGGCACGAGCCTATCGTGCGACTGCTTACGGCGTATGCGACGAAAGGAGAGTTGCCACCGTGGCGACTGGCAAGCTTCGAGTCGATCGCCTCGGATCTCGTCGCCGCGTTTCGGAACGGCGCCGAAGACGCGTTCAAGCGCGTGATCGACGTATTTCAGGTCGCGCGACCGCTGACATGGGACCGGCCACCGATCGCCGAGCGGGTTGCGAGACTGCGGCGGTTCGTCCGGGAGCGGTTAGGCAAGCCGCTGAAGGAGGGCGACGATGCGCTCACCCTCGACGATGCAAAGACCTTGATCGCCCGAGCGCACGGGTACGACGACTGGAAGGAGCTCGAGAACCACGTCGACCGTTGATGTCAATACAGTCGCATCCGCCGCTGCTCTCCTGACGCTCCGCGTTGTGGCGTGGTCTCAGCGGTCGATGCGGACCCTCCCGTCCCGGATGTCGCACCGGGCGCTCACCACCGCGCAGACGACGTTCACCACCTCGCGAAGCGGGCGATCCGTGAACGATGCCGTGATGGTCTCCCGCGCGAGCGTCGAGTCGACGATGGTGACCGGTGTTTCGTACACGCGCTCGATCTCGCGGGCGGCCTCACCCAACGGTGTCGCCTGGAAGGCGAGGAAGGTCCCAACCCACGTCGCGGCGGGAGTCGCCACGGGCGTGGGGCGACTCACTGCCCCGTTGCGGATCGCGCTTTCCTGGCCCGCCTGGACCTCGACGTGCTCCCGCTGATTGGTGAGCGCCACCTTTCCCTCGACGACACGGACCTCGAGCCGATCGTCGGTCGTAGCGAGCTCGAAGCGCGTGCCGAGCACGCGGGCGTCGCCGGCAGCTGTGTGCACGAGGAGTGGATGGCGCGGTATGCGCTCGACGGCGAAGAACGCGCGCCCCTCGAGATGGACGGCGCGATCGCGGCCGGCCAGCACGCGCAGCCGGCTCGACGGGGCGAGCCTAACGACGCTTCCCTCCCCAAGCTGCACGGTCGCCAGCTCGGTGGCGCCGGTCAGGACCTCGGTGGCGCCCCAGCCTGGAATGGGGCTAGCGGTATCGACGCGACGCGACAGCAGTGAGACGGAGGCGACGAGAACCGCAGCCGCGGCGATCGCCCACGGAGCCCAACGTGCCAGGATGGTCGTGCCGGCGAACCGGCGTCGCGATCTCGTGCGCGCTATGATCTCCGCGGCGGAAGGCCGCCCGATCGGACTCTCGACCTGGCCGAGCGCCCGGCCGGTCTCGAGCAGGCGCATCGTCGCTCGATATTGGCGGTCGTTTTCCGTCGAAGCAGCGCGCCACGCGGCGAGCTCGGTTTGCTCCGCTTCTGTCGCTTCGCCGCGGAATACGCGATCGATCAAGTCATCCATGCATATCTCTCTATCGGGACCCTGAAGATCCCTCATCTGCCCGCTACGCGGGCACCCGCGGGTCGGGATGACATGCCTTCGTCTCCCGTCTCCCCGTCTCCCGCTTCCCGGCGGTTGCTACTTCTCCGGCAACCGCGACGTCACGTTCCCCGCGGCGTCGAGGAACTCGAGGCTCGGCGTACCTAACGAATCGACCATGAGGCGCACGCGGGACTTCCCGTTCCGATCGGAGAGGTTGACGACGGCTGCCTTGCTGTTGTCGCGTCCGACGTAGACACGCGGTGCGAACAGTGGGACGCCGTTCCGCGGCTGCGCCCACTTCTGCAAGGCGGCGTTGCGGGCGGAACCTTCCGGGATGGCCTTGTTGATCGAATCGCGTTCGGCGACCAGGTCGTAGATGTCGACGTCCGCGCGGTCGGCGATCGTGAGCCCCATATTGCGTCGGCCGTTGTTGTCGTTGTACTGGAAATACAGGACCTGGTCCTGATTGAACTGGTCGAACGAGAAGCCGCTCTGCGCGCGGAACGTGCCATCGGGCTCACGCTTGCCGGTGAACGTCAGGCCGCCGTTCTCGGTGCCTTCGTCGTTGAAGAAGATGATGCCCGGCCGTGTTCCACCCGCATACCCGAATGGCTTTCCCTTGTAGATCGGGCCTATCGAGCGATCGCGGTTCGAGATCACCATACGCAGCTTGCCGTCCTTCTCGACAACGTTGATGCGCTCCACGTCGATCTCGGTGAACTTCTGCTTCTGGGACGCCTGTCTGAACGCCGCCAGCGACACGGTGCCGAGCAGCGCGGTGATGACAATCGCGTAGCCCTTGAGCAGTCGAAGCTCGCGACGAATCTCGTTGTCCATGGTCTGGTACTCCGAAGTGGAAGCGTGTTATCGAGAAGCTGGATAGCGTCGAACGGTACGGCCCGTCTCGTCGAGGAAGTCGAGTGCCGGCGTGCCGCTGGAATCCACCGTTAGGCGGAGGCGTGCGCGGCCCGCGGGGTCGGCGAGCAACAGAACGGACGACCGGTCTGGCGTCTTGCCGACGAAGACGCGCAGTGTGCTCTTGCCCGCTTCGCCGACGGGTGAGTCTCGGAGCTGCTGCAACCGTCTCGTTTTCTCGGGTCCTTCCGGCAGCGCCTGAAACGCCATCGCGCTGTCGGCAAAGAACTTGATCGGCATGTTCGACCGGTCCGCGATCGTGAATCCCGCGCGGGCTCGGCCGTCGACATCGCTGTAGCTGAAGGACACGGTCTCGTCCTGGTCGAACTGATCGAGGGTCAAGTGACCGTTCGCGCGGTAGCCGGTCGCGGTCTTGTGGCCGGCGTAGGCGATGCCGCCGTTCTCGTTGCCTTCGTCGTTGATGAAGATCATGCCGCCGGAGCCCGCGCCCGTGCCACCTCGCAGCGGGTACGACTTGCCGCCGATGATCGGGTCAGGCAGTCGGGCGGCGTTGGAGATCGTCAGGCGAAGCTTGCCGTCCTTCTCCACGACGTTGATGCGCTCGACGTCGATCTCGGTGAAGCGCGTTTTCTGCGACTGGCGAAACGCGGTCACGGCGATCACCGCGGATACGACCCCGGCCCCGACCAACATCCTGCGGACTGTTCGAAGTTCCCGTGCTGTGCTGGCGTCCATTCGCGGCTCCGGCGTTGGTGGGCGCCCTAGTCACGCGCCACACGTTGATTTCATACCATGCAAAGCCGGATCCGGCTGTTTCCGCAACATTCGCACAATCGCTTTTCCAGAAATGGCTCTCCCTACACCCAAGCCTTGGCGCGCGATCGGCCACCGTCCCTGCGAAGGTGTCGCTCGATCCACAATCCGTACTGCGACATGAGTGTGCTCCCCGCGAAATAGATCAAACCCACGAAGACAAACGCTTCCGTGTGGAAGCCGAGCCACTGTGGATCCTGCGCGGCGTAGCGCGCCGTGTTGAGGAGATCGAATAACGCGATGATTACCACGAGGCTCGTATCCTGAAAAAATCCGACCGCGATCGACACGAACGACGGCACGACCACCCGAAGCGCTTGCGGAAGAATCACGAGACGCTGCATCTGCCAGGGACGCAGTCCGAGCGCGCGTGCGGCCTCGTACTGGCCACGTGGTATGATCTGCAGGCCCGACCGCACCGCCTCGGCCAGATACGCCGACGCGAAGATCGCGACCGCGCACTGCGCGAGGAACAGCTTGTCGATCTCGATACCTCGCGGCATGGCGAGCGGAACGACGAGCGCGGCCACGTAGAGCACGGCGATGAGCGGGATGCCGCGCACGACCTCGACGAACGTCGTCGCCAGGAGACGTGGCACGGGCAGGCTCGATCGTCGCCCGAGGGCGAGGAGGACAGCCAGCGGGAAGCCTAACGACAGACCGATCGTCGTCAGCATGAGCGTGATCGGCAATCCGCCCCACAGTCGCGTCGGAACCCGGACGAGTCCGAGTCCGCCGTGCATGAACCAGAACACGGCGGCCAGACCCACCGCCCAGCAGCCGAGCATCCAGCGCCGCCAGAAGCGCGGGATAGCCGTGATGCCGATCAACCCGACCAGCACGGCCAGTGCGATGGCAGCACGCCACCGTTCGGCGGGCGGGTACAGGCCGAAGAGAATGAAGCCGAGCTTGTGGGCGACGAACGCCCAGCACGCGCCGGTCGCGGCGCGGCAGTCGTCAGCGGTGCCGGTCCAGACCGCGTTGATGAACGCCCAGCGGGCGAGTGGAATCGCCGCCGCGAGCACCGCAACTCCCACGACCGCCGAGATGACGGCATCGACAGGCGTCGCGAAGGCTCGCCGCCAGCCGGGTCGGACCATTGCCACGTCAGGCACCGGGCCGCAGCAGACGCCGATTGTACGTGTTCATTGCCGCGGCGACGCCGAGACTGAGCGCGAGGTACACGACGATCATGATGAGCATCGTCTCGATCGCATGGCCTGTCTGGTTCGCGGTCGTGTTCAGGATGCTCACGAAGTCAGGGAAGCCGATCGCCACCGCGAGGCTCGAGTTCTTCGTGAGGCTCACGCAGTTCGTCGCCAGGAGCGGCACCATCGCGCGCAGGGCCTGCGGAATCACCACGAAGCGCATGACCTGAAAGCGAGACAGGCCTAACGCAGACGCGGCGTCACGCTGCCGCGGAGACACTGCGAGCACCGCGCCACGCACGACCTCGGAGATGTGCGCCGCGTGGTGCAGCACGAGACCCGCGAGCAGAGCCGTGAGCTCCGGCGAGATCGTCAGGCCGCCGACGAAGTTGAAGCCCTGCAGGTGCGGTCGGTCGATCGACCAGGTCTTGAAGTCGATGGACGGCATCACCAGGCCGCGATCCGATATGAACACACCGGGCAACGGCTCGAGCGCAGCCCGCGCCGGGGGAAGCGCATGCATCGCCGCGGCGAGGAAGAACAGGAGCAGCAGCAACGGCACGTTCCGCACGAGCTCCACCGCCGCGCGCGAAACGCCACGCACCGCGGGATTGGGCGCCAGTCGCAAGACGCCCATCACGAATCCGAGCGAGATGGCGAAGATCCAGCCGAGTACGGAGACGCGCGCCGTGTTCGCGAGGCCGACGAGGATCGCGCGGAGGAAGCTGTCCGACGGCGAATAGGCGATCGGGGCGTCGCCGATCTCGAAGTTCGCCGGCTGCCTCAGGAAGCCGAAGCCGAGCGAGATGCCGTGCTGATCGAGCGTCGCGGCGGTGTTTCTGGCGAACCACCACAGCACGATGGCCGTGACGCCAAGCGCGATTCCCTGCGCCGCGGCCGATTGCCTCCTCACCGGAACGGTGGAGCGTACATCAAGCCGCCATCGGTCCAGAGCGCGTTCATGCCTCGCGCCATGCCGAGCGGCGTCTTCGTGCCGAGGTTCCGCTCGAAGATCTCGCCGTAGTTCCCGACCTTCTCGATGACGTGCGCCGTCCATCGCGCGTCTAGACCGAAGCCGTCGGTGACGCCGGGCTCGAGGCCGAGAAAGCGCCTGATGGACGGATCGGTGCTGGACTCGAACGACGCGACGTTCGCCTGGGTGATTCCCAGCTCCTCGGCCTGCACCGGAACACGGAATACCCAGTTGATGAGCTCGAGCCACTGATCGTCGCCGAAGCGGATCACCGGCGCGATCGGCTCCTTGGAGATGCGGTCCGGCAGGACGACGTAGTCGTTAGGGTTGCGAAGCATCGTACGTGTCGTCGCCAGCCCTGCCCCGTCCTGGCTGATCACATCGCATCGGCCGCTCGCCAACGCCGCGACTGCACCGCGAAGGTCTTCGATGACGACCGGCCGAAACTTGATGTTGTTCCTGCGCGCGAAGTCGGTGAGGTTGAGCTCCGTGGTCGTTCCCTGCTGCACGCAGACCGTGGCGCCATCCAGCGCGGCGGCCTTGCTGACGTTGAGCGCCTTCGGAACCAGGAACGCCTGGCCGTCATAGAGGTAGACGGGCCCGAAATGAAATCCGCGCAGGAGCGCTCGACTGCTCGTGAGCGACGTACCGTTCACGAGGACATCCACCTCACCCGACTGCAGCCCGGAGAATCGCTGCGACTGCGTATACGGCACGAACTCGACCTTCGACGGGTCGCCGAACACCGCGACGGCGATCGCGTGACAGAAGTCGACGTCGAAGCCCTGCCACTGGCCTGCATCGTTAGGTGTGGCGAAACCTGCCGCCTGCGAGATACCGCAGCGCACGGCTCCGCGCGATCGCACGGCCTGGAGCGTCGCACCGCTGGCTCCGGGTCGCGTGGCACGCGACGCAGCCGTGTCAGCCGAGGCGCTCTCGGTCGACGTACACGCCGCGAGCAGCGACGCGGCCGCGACGAAAGTCACCCAGATTCGTCGAGCCGCAGACGCGCGTTCCTTCGATGCGTTGGGGGTCAGACTCCGTACGTACCGTACGAACGCGACGCGTTCGTACGGTACGTACGG
>JBKOYV010000033.1:0-8654 GCA_046725585.1 Gemmatimonadota bacterium
GCGATTCCGATTGCCCCGCCGAGCGCGATGACGCCGCCGCTGTTGTACTGCCAGCGCGTGCCCGGAGATTCACGCATCGGCCAGTCGATCACGAACCGCAACCAGTCGGTCTGCAGCCTGTTGAGCTGCTCGAGCGGTGAGCCCGGGTAGCTGTCCTCGTTCCAGTCCATGCCGGTGCGCATGGTGAGGATGTCGCGAACCGTGAGCGCCTGCTTGCGTTCGTCGACGTTCGCGATCGGCGCATAACGCGAGAATAGCTCGACAACCGGCTGGGTCACGCCCCGCAGATCCCCGCGGGCGATGGCGATGCCGGTGACGAGCGACGTCACGCTCTTCGTCACGGACTGCTCGGTGTGGATCGAGTCCGCGGTCCACCCGGCGAAGTACTCGTCGGCGATGACGTAGCCCTTCCGCACGATGACGAGCGCGTGCTCCGCGCCTAACGACCCGGAGCGAAGCTGCGCCACGAGTCCCGAGATCGCCCGAGCATCGACCCCGACCTCTGCGGGCGACGCCGTGCGCCACGTGGCCGCCGGCCAGTAGGACTCGGCGTCGGCGCCGAGCTGCGCCACCGGCGTCGATGGTGCGTCACTGCAGCCAACGAGCAGGCACGTCGCGACGGCGCCAGCCGCCCAGGCCAGCGATCGCATCGCACTGCGGCTCCTAACGCCGTTCGCCGGTCGCTTCATCGATCCCTCGGTGTCCGCCAGGTCGCGCGAAGCCAGTGCCACGTCGCCTCGAACAGAGATACAGTGCGGGCCGCGTTTCGCCGCCGGCAACCCCGATCGCGACCGTGTTGGTCGGTTCGGGCACACCGGATGGCGCCGCGGTCGGGGGCAGACCCGGGTCTGACCCCGACCAGCTCCCGGTGGCTATGTTGAGATCGTGTTCCAACAGGGCGGAAGACGCGGACCACGATGACCGACGAAGAGATCCGTGGCATCTTCGCCGAGCTCCGACGAATCGGCGTCGATCTCGGGCGGCCGCCCGGCCTTGCGCTGGGTACGGGCTTTCGCGAGGGAGAATTCCTCACGTGGCTTCGCAGCCTGCCCGACGACCTTGGGCACGACGCGTTCGTCGACGAGCTGACCGCTGCAATCAACGCCGCGACGCCTGATGTCGTCCTCGACGACGGCGCGCCGGTGCCGCTGCCGCGACGGTATTTCCCGACGGTCGAACAGGTCCACGCCGCAATCGACATCCTGTTGCGTGAGTGGGACCCACTCGGCGCTCGACTGGGCCACCTGACGCGAGACGACGTCGCGGTCCCCGCGTTCAATGCCGTGAACGCGATCCTTCAGGATGGCCCTACCCGAGGCGTCGAGGTCGGGATCGCGGCGAACCTTCACATGATGGAACGAGACGTATTCGGCGTGCGGGTGGCGCCGCTGATTCAGACGCGGTATCTCGTTCGGCGAATCATGCAGGCTGTTGCGGACACTCCGGGCCCACCGCACGACCGCGAACGGCATCCGAACTACCTCGCGCACGAGCTGGCCCGCGTCGCCCCGAGCATGCACGGTCCAATGCCGCCTGATGTCGAGGCGTTCGCTCGAGGGCACGTGGGCCCCGATGCCTAACGTGCTCATGACGCACACGGAGGCGGCGGACGCGCTCATCGCCGTCGGCCGGCGATTCTACGCCCGCGGCTGGGTCGTCGGCACGAGCGGGAACTTCAGCGTCGTCACCTGCCGCGAGCCGCTGCGCCTCGCGATCACCGCGAGCTCGGTGGACAAGGGCGCCCTCGAGCCAGCGCACATTCTGGATATCGACGAGACCTGTAGCGTTCACGGCGGCAGCGGGAACCCGTCGGCCGAGACGCTGCTCCACTTCGAGATCGTGCGGCGGCGCGGGGCCGGGGCCGTGCTGCACACGCACTCGGTGTGGAGTACGGTGCTCTCGGACAGTCACGGGCTCGACCGTGGGCTCGCCATCGAAGGCTACGAGATGCTCAAGGGACTCGACGGCGTGCGCACGCACGAGCATCGTGAATGGGTCCCGATTGTGCCGAACGATCAGGACGTGACTCGGCTCGCCCGGGTCGTGGGCACTGCGCTGGACCAGCACCCGGCGGCGCACGCGATCCTGCTCCAGCGACACGGTCTCTACACCTGGGGCGCCTCGCTGGGTGACGCGGTGCGGCACGTAGAGATCCTCGAGTTCCTGCTCGAGACCATGGGATGCACACGGGCGTACCGGTTACGCGGAGGATACGATGGCACTGCTCAAGGTTCCTGAAGAGAATCGCACCCTCACCGACGCCGAGGCCGTTCGTGGCTTTCTCGCGGAGCACGGCATCGACTACGAGCGCACCGGCCCGGCGCCCGGGCTGACTTCCGAGTCGAGCGCCGACGAGATCCTCTCCGCCTGGGCGCCGAAGATCAACGAGCTCAAGGCGCGTGGCGGCTACGTCGTCGCGGACGTGATCGACGTGAAGCCCGAAACGCCGAACCTCGACGCGATGCTCAAGCGCTTCTCGAGCGAACACTGGCATGACGAGGACGAGGTGCGCCTCATCGTGGAAGGTCGCGGGCTCTTCCACATCCATCCGCGCGGGAAGCCGGTGTTCGCGCTGGAGGTCGAGGCGGGGGACCTGATTCGTGTTCCGCGCGGGACGCACCACTGGTTCGACCTGTGCGGCGAGAAGCGCATTCGTGCCATCCGCCTGTTCCAGGATCAGTCGGGCTGGACACCTCACTACACCGAGAGCGGAGAGGACACCAAGTTCCAGCCGCTCTGCTTCGGCCCGGCATACATTCCCGCCGGACGCGTCGAACCCGGGCTGCGGGTGTGATGGTCGCGTTAGGCTCGCTGGGCGTTCGGGGCGTGGTGCTCGACGTCGAGGGCACCACGACGCCCATCTCGTTCGTGTACGACGTGCTGTTCCCGTATGCCCGGACGCACCTGCGGGAGTTTCTGGCGACGCACGGACCGTCGGGGCTGCTGGCCGAGGTGGACAGGCTGTTGCGGGAGGAGCATGCGGCGGATGTGGCCCGCGGCGACTCGCCTCCACCGTTGCCGGCCGATGTGAGCAGCGGCAACGCGGTCGACCTCGAGCCGTACCTGCTCTGGCTCATGGATCGCGACCGCAAGTCTCCCGGCCTCAAGCTGCTGCAGGGGCTCGTCTGGCAGCGCGGATTCGCGGACGGCTCACTGCGCGGGGAGATCTTTCCCGACGTCGCGCGTGCCCTCGACCGGTGGCGCTCACAGTCGATCGACGTCGCGATCTACTCGTCAGGCAGCGTGCTGGCCCAACGCCTGATCTTCGGCCACACCCCGGCGGGCGACCTGACGCCGCGCATCAACCAGTTCTTCGACGCCACGATCGGCCCGAAGCGCTCGGCCGACAGCTACCGCCAGATCGCATCGGAGCTGCATCGCTCGCCAAGCGAGCTGCTCTTCCTCTCGGACGTCCACGCCGAGCTGTCGGCAGCACGAACCGCGGGCTTTCAGGCGATGCTCTGCGTGCGTCCGGGAAATCCCGAGCCTCCTCGCGAGGACGAAGTCACCGTCGAGACGTTCGACGACATCATCGACTGATCAGACGGCGCAAGGCCTGTAACGGCGCAGGGCCCAAACGGCGCAGGGCACAAACGACGCACGACCCAGACGGCGCAGGCTGTGCGCTTCATCTTGGCGTTCACATCTTGACAATCAAGATGAGCCCAGCCATCGTCAGGATGAATCCGATCGCAAACGAGGAGTCCGTGGACGAAGCCAACACCGACGTCATCCAGGGTACGCTGGACATGCTCATCCTCAAGACGCTGAGCCTCCAGCCCCTCCACGGATTCGGCATCGCTCGCCGCATCGAGCAGATCTCGCGCGGGGTGTTCAAGGTGAACCCGGGATCGCTGCTCACTGCCCTGCAGCGTCTCGAGCGCGCCGGATGGCTCGATGCCGAGTGGCGCGACACCGAGAACGCCAGGCGGGCCAAGTACTACGCGCTCACTCGCGCCGGCCGGAAGCAGCTCGACACGGAAACCGCCGATTGGAACCGACGCGCCTCCGCCGTCGCCCGTCTCCTCAAGGCCGAGGCGTGACGTCGCCATGCGCATCGTCCGACAGCTGACGCGCGGCCTTCGCGCCCTCTTCAATCGTTCCGACACCGACCGGGAGATCGACGAGGAAATCCAGCACTACCTCACGCAGATAGCCGCCGAGCACGAGCGACGTGGCGTACCGCGCGCCGAGGCCACGCGCATGGCGCGACTGGAGCTCGGCACCGTCACCAGCGTGCGCGAACAGGTCCGGGGATACGGCTGGGAGAATATCGTCGACTCCACCCTCGCCGACCTGCGCTATGCGTCGAGGCGGCTCCGGTCGTCTCCGGGCTTCACGTTCGTGGCCACGCTCACGCTCGCGCTCGGGATCGGAGCCACGACCGCGATCTTCAGCGTCGTCAACGCCGTCCTGTTCGACCCACTGCCGTACCCGAATCCCGAGCGGATCGTCGCGATCCGGGAGTCCGGGACAGGCGGAGTGCCGAATGCTGGCACGTTCGGCATGTACCACGCGCTGGCTGCGCGCGCCCGATCCTTCGACGCGATCGCCGTGCTCAGGTCGTGGCAGCCGACCATCAGCGGGCGCGATGAGCCTGAACGCCTGGTGGGCCAGCGCGTCAGCGCCGCGTACTTCCGTGCGTTAGGCATCGCGCCGCTGATGGGCCGCGCGTTCGATGCGTCCGATGACCGCCTGAATGGGCCACGGGTCGTGATCCTCAGTGACGCGCTCTGGCGCCGCCGCTTCGCCGCCGACCGCGCCATCGTCGGCAAGACCATCACGCTCGATGACGACAGCCATCTGGTCATCGGCATCATGCCGGCGAGCTTCGACAACGTCCTCGCGCCGGATGCGGTAGTCTGGGCACCGCTCCAGTACGACCTCTCTCAGGGGAGAGCGTGGGGTCATCACCTGCGCACCATTGGCCGCCTGTCAGCCGGCGTGAGCGTGGAGCGCGCGACGCGCGAGGTCGACGCGATCGGTCGTGCCGTGTTGGCCGAGCAACGGCCTCAATCCTACGACCCCGCTACTCGCTTCGACGCCACGCCGCTCCGTGGTGAGCTCACCCGCGGGGTCCGATCCGCGCTGCTCGCCATCCTGGCCGCGGTGGCGCTCGTGCTGGTGATCGCGAGCGTGAACGTCACGAACCTCATGCTTGCGCGCGGCGTCCGGCGGCGCGGCGAGATCTCGCTGCGGGCGGCTCTCGGTGCCGCGCGCGGTCGCGTCGTGCGGCAGCTGCTGACGGAGAGTCTGCTCCTCGCGGCGATCGGCGGGACACTGGGTCTCGTGGTGGCGGCGCTCGGCCTGCGCGCGCTCGTCGCGCTCAGCCCCGCCGAGCTGCCGCGAGTTGCCGCAATCGGGATCGATGGAACGATGTTCACCTTCGCTCTCGTCGTCACGACGCTCGTCGGTGTCGCGTCAGGCCTGGCGCCGGCAGTACAGGCATTGCGAGTGAATCCGGCTGACGATCTGCAACACGGATCCCGTCGCACGGTCGGCGGGCTCGGGCAGACCCGTGCGGTGCTCGTGAGCGTCGAGGTCGCGATCGCGCTGGTGCTGCTCGTGAGCTCGGGCCTCCTGCTGCGGAGCGTCAAGCGGCTCTTTGCCGTGGATGTCGGATTCGAATCATCGAACGTGCTGACGATGCAGATTCAGGCGACGGGGCATCGGTTCGACGCCGAGGGCGCGATCGGCCGTTTCTTCGAGCAGGCGCTCGACAACGTCAAGCAGGTACCCGGCGTCGCGAACGCGGCCATGACGAGTCAGCTTCCGCTGAGCGGCGACGCCGACATGTACGGTGTGTTCTTCGAGCCCGAGGTTCCGAACGACCCCGGTTCGACGCGCGGGACGTTTCGCTACGCCGTCATCGGGGACTACTTCGCCACGATGGGCATTCCGTTGCGGCGTGGCCGACTGCTCGAGCCGCGCGACCGCGCCGGTGCGCCTCTGGTCGCCCTCATCAGCGAGTCGATGGCGAGGCGGCGCTTGCCCGGCCTCGACCCGATCGGCCGGCAGCTTCGCGTCGGTCCGGCGGGGCCGTACACCGTCGTCGGCGTCGTCGGTGACGTGCGGCAGGAGTCCCTCGCGCTCGGCGAGACGGATGCCGTGTACATGGCACCGAGCCAGTGGCCGTTTCCGGACAATCCGATGTCGCTGGTCGTCCACGCGCGCTCCGATCCGGGGGATCTGACGTCGCCGGTTCGCGCGGCTGTCTGGGCGGCCGACAAGGATCAACCGATCGTGCGCGTGGCAACGATGGACGCTTTGGTTACCGGGTCGGCGGCGAGTCGTCGTTTCGCGCTGCGGCTGTTCGAGGCGTTCGGGCTCGCGGCGCTGGTTCTTGCGGCGGCGGGACTCTACGGCGTGCTGGCGGGCAGCGTCGTGGAGCGCTGGCGCGAGATCGGCGTGCGCTCCGCGTTAGGTGCATCCCGGCGGGACATCATGGGACTGGTCCTGCGCCAAGGCCTCCGGCTCACGACCGTTGGCGTGATCATTGGCATCGGCGTCGCCCTGCTCGCGACGCGGGTGCTGGCGACGCTCCTGTTCGGCGTGTCCCACGTCGACCCACTCACGTATATCGGTGTGGTCGTGTTGCTCTTGGTGACGTCCGCCGTGGCGTCCGCGCTGCCCGCCTGGCGTGCGGCGCGAGTGGACCCGGTCACGGCGCTCAGGTCCGACTAGCCAGGCATCGCGACCCGTCTGGCTGAACAGCGGGAGCTGTTGAAGCTATCCCTAACGAGCAGCCTGTCGGGCAGGCGGACAAACTCGCATTCCGACTCGGGCGAGCATGCGCCCGAACTCCGGGAGCGATTTCAGCGGATCGAGCAACGGATCGCACGGGAGACTGTACTCGGTAACGATCGGCTCTCGCCGCTCGATCGTTCGCTTGATGGCGTCGAGGGCCGTCGTCAGATCGCCGACCGCCACCGCCCCGATCGCCATGTCTCGCCCTGCACCCTGCGGCGATCGGTAGGCCCGCACGAGCGCGGTGTAGGTCGTGTCCGCATCACGCGTCCGGCCTAACGCGCGATACACGGCGACGAGCTCGGGACGCGCGTCGGGCGTGTTGCCCAGTCGGACGGATGTGGTGAACGCGACGAGCGCCGTGTCGGGGCGACCGAGCGCCAGCAGGGCCAGGCCGGTCAGCCAGTGGGAGATCGCGAGCGTGGAGTCGAGGCTGACGGTCCTCCGCCCCTCCGCGAGCGCGTCGCTGAACTTGTGCGCAACGTACAGGCCGTACGTCACGTCGGTGCCCAGCGCGGCGTTCACGGGATCGAGGTCGCGAGCGCGAAGGAGGTGGTCGACCGCCTCATCGACGCGGCCTAACGAATAAAGGAACGTGCCATACCATTGGTGACCCGTCGCATCGCCCGGCGCATAGTCGATCGCCGCGCGGAACTGCTGCTCGGCCTCGTTCCATCGCCATTGCATCTTCCGGACGTTGGCGAGCGCGAGATGCGCTTCCGCCAACGTCGAATCGAGGGTCAAGGCCCTCACCGCGCTGGCCTCGGCGAGCGGCAGCACCGAGTCCCCGCGTGCCACACCGTACACCATCATCGGCGTGTACGCCATCGCGAGCCCGGCATAGGCACGCGCGAACGCCGAGTCCCGCTCGACGGCGCGCTTGTAGAAATTCACCGCGGCTACAAGATCCGTCCCGCGGCGGCTCCACGCGTACCGCCCCCTGAGGTAGAGCTGGTACGCTTCCAGGTCGGCCGTGCCACGGGGCGCGGCCGCCGCGATTGGCGCACGGCCCGTCAAGGTGACACGCAGGGAATCGACGATCGTGTGTGCGATCTCGTCCTGTACGTCGAAGACATCGGCGGCGCGGCGCTTGAACGTCTGACTCCAGAGCTCCGTACCATCCTCGGCGCTCGTCAGGGAGGCCGAGATCTGCAGGTTGTCGCCGTAGCGCCGGACCTTCCCCTCGAGCACGGCGTCGACTTTCAGTGCCCGGCCGGCGGCAAACGCCGATGAATCGCGAAAGCGCGCGGCCGAGCTGCGTGACGCGATCCGCACCGACGACAGCTTCCGCAACGCCGTCGTCAGCTCATCCGACATTCCCTCGGCAAAAAAGACGTCGCCCGTGTCGGCACTCTGGTTCTCGAACGGCAGCACGGCGAGGGACCGGGCCGGCTGGCGCACGGCGAGACGCGAGCCGGCAGCATCCGTCGAGCGGCGTGCCATCACGATCGAGACCGCGACGGCAGCGACGGCGACGACCGCCACGGCCACGCGGCGGGCCCACCTGTCGCGCCTAACGTCTCGTGGACCGCCCGCCGAGTCCAGGGCCACGACGATCTCGCTGGCGGACGCCGGTCGCCGGCCCGGGTCCTTGGCCAGGGCGCGGTCGACGACGGACGCCAGCGATGGCGGGAGCGTCGGCACGCGCGTCAGAATTGGCGGCGGGGTATCCCGAATGTGCGCCGCAACGAGCGCGCCGGCCGTGGTCCGGTCGCTGAACGGGTGCACGCCCGCGAGCAGCTCATATGCGACCACGCCCCACGCGTAGAGATCGGCGCGATGGTCCACCGCGTCGCCTGCGGCCTGCTCCGGCGCCATGTAGGCCGGCGTGCCTAACGATGAGCCGACCTCCGTGAGCGTCAGCTCGCCGCCAGGGCCCGCGGCTGCCAGTGCCTTGGCGATCCCGA
>JBKOYV010000021.1:0-6361 GCA_046725585.1 Gemmatimonadota bacterium
ACCCCTACTCGTGCAACGAATCTCGAGACAATCATGCCGGCCGTTTCGCCGCGGTCAGCGGGAGGGGAGCGGGCCACGGAACCGCGCCCTTCGCGTTCACGAGGTAGCACCAGGGGTCGTTAGGCGAGCCCGTTCCAGCAGACCCTGGTTCACCCGCGATACGAAAGGCCGGCGCTCGACGCGCCGGCCTTTTCGATTGGAGGTGCAGCGTGTAGGCTCACAGGCGGTGGCGGCTTTCGCCCCGTTTCTCCGCTCTCCTTGGGTAGAGCGGAAGGACGTTCGACGCCGGAGTCGCCGCGCGCTCGGGAGCGAACACATCGAGGAGAGTAGCCGTGTCGTTTACGTCTTGGTCCTCGTGCGCCGTGCTTGGCGCGTTACTGCTGGGTACGGCCTGTTCCGATCAACCCACCGCGCCGCCGGCACCGACACGCGCAGCCGTGTCGAGCGACCGCAGCCCGGACGACGTCGATCCTGCCGTCGTTAGGGCCGTGCGAGAGCTGGCGGCTCAGCGCGGAATAGTCCCGCTCGTACCGCCCTCGCCGGTGCGACCGCAGCTCGTGCTGCTCGGTCAGGCGCTCATCTTCGATCCGCTGCTGAGCGGCAACCGCAACATCGCCTGCGCGACGTGCCACCTCCCACGCTTCGCAACCGGAGACGGCGCCGCGCTGGCGGTGGGCGAAGGCGGCGACGGCTTCGGTCCCGAGCGCACACACCCGCAGGGGGTACTGATTCCGCGCAACGCCCCTCCACTGTTCAACCTCGCTGCCATGTCCCGCCTGTTCTGGGATGGCAGAGTCGAGGTCGATAATGGCAAGACACTCCGGACTCCGGCAGGCGCACAGATCACACCCGAAATGGCGCGGGTGTTCGAGTTCGGTCCGGCGTCGGCATTGCCGATGTTCCCGGTCACCAACCGGGCGGAGATGCGCGGCCAGGTGTCCAGCGGCAACGAGCTCGCGGCGATCCCAGACGATGACCTGCCGGCGATCTGGCGTGCACTCATGCAGCGGCTCGGTGAGATCCCCGAATACCGCGCGTTGTTCGAGGCCGCGTACCCCGGGCAACGGTTCGAGGACATGACCTTCGCACACGCGGCCAACGCGATCGGCGGCTTCATGGTCGACCGCCTCTCGTTTGCGGACACGCCATGGGACCGTTTCATCCGCGGCGACGACCGCGCGCTGACGTCACGCGAGTTGGCGGGCGCCCAGACGTTTCTCACGTTGAAATGCTCGATCTGCCATAACGGGGCGACGTTCAGTGACGATCTCTTCCACGACGTTGCCGTCGCGCAGATCGGGCCCGGCGAGGGCGACGGCGCGAGCGGCCGCGATGACTTCGGCCGCATGCGCGTTACCGGCGACCCCGCCGACCGGTATCTATTCCGCACGACGCCGCTGCGTAACGTCGAGCTCACCGGTCCCTACGGGCACGACGGTGCGATCTCCTCACTTCGGGCGTTCGTCGAACACTATGGCGAGAGCGACAAGAAGCTCCTCGCGTTCGACCCGCGGACACTCGGTCCCGCGCTGCAGAGCACGCTGCAGCCTAACGCCTTGGACATCCTCGCGCAGCGCGACACGCTCCTCAATGGCGTGGTGCTGACCAACGAGATCGTCGACAAGCTGATGGACTACATGCAGGCACTCACGGACGAGGCGGCCAGCGACCTCTCGCACCTCGTGCCGGCGCGCGTGCCGAGCAAGCTGCCGGTGGCACCCGGCCGCCGGCCGTAACCTGGAGCCGCGCGAGAAAGACGATATCGTGTCGTGCACCGGGATAGGAGCATCCCATGTCCGTCATGGATCCCGACCGCTGGCGCGTCCTGGAACCGCTGCTCGACGAAGCGCTCGAGCTGCGCCCGGATGAGCGGCCGACATGGCTCGCGGCACTGCGCTCGAACGCCCCGGACGTGGCGGCCGATCTGAGCCGCCTGCTGAGCGGCGAGGAGGTGATCGACCGGACCAGATTCCTCGAACGGCCGACGATCGATTCCCTCGTTGGCCTCGAGATCGGTGCCTGGACCATCGAGCGCCCGCTCGGCCACGGCGGCATGGGAAGCGTGTGGCTGGCCCGGCGGAGCGACGACCGGTTCGAAGGGAAAGCGGCGGTGAAGCTCCTGAATCTCGCGCTCGCCGGTCAGGCAGGCCGAGCGCGGTTCCGGCGTGAGGGATCTGCGCTCGCGCGTCTGGCGCATCCCGGAATCGCCCGCCTTCTCGACGCTGGCGTGACGCCGACCGGTCAACCGTACCTGGTCCTGGAGTTCGTCGATGGCCGGCCGATCGATGACTACGTCGCCGCTCGCGGCCTAACGATTCCGGATCGCATCTCGCTGTTCCTGCACGTGCTCGACGCCGTCGGGCACGCCCACGCGAGTCTCATCGTTCACCGCGACCTCAAGCCGTCGAACATCCTGGTCACGGCCGACGGTACCGTGAAGCTGCTCGACTTCGGCATCGCCAAGCTGCTGGACAAGGATCGAGCAGGCGATGATGCCGAGCAAGGCGGTGACGCGGCCGGCGCGCCAATCCGGACGCTGACGCAGGCGGGTGACGCGCTGACACCAGCGTACGCGGCGCCCGAGCAGCTGACGGGCGGCGCGATCACGACCGCGACCGACGTCTATGCGGCGGGCGTGCTGCTTTACACGTTGCTCTCCGGCAGCCATCCCACGGCACGCGGGTGTCGAACGTCGGCGGAGGTGCTTGCCGCTCTCCAGGAACGGCAGCCGGCACCGATCGGCCTCGGCGACATCGACACCGTTCTTGCGAAGGCGCTTCGCAAAGAGCCGGCAGATCGATACCGATCGACGGCGTCGTTCGCCGACGACCTGTCGCGATGGCTCGAGCACAAGCCGGTGAGTGCTCGCCCGCAGTCGTTAGGCTACCGTACGCGCAAGTTCGCCCGCCGCCATCGCGCGGCGCTCCTGGTCGCGGCGGCGGGGTTCGCGGCGTCCATCGGCTATGTGTCGACGGTCACTCGTGACCGCGCCCGGGTGAGAGCGGCGCTCACCGAGGCCGAAACGAACGCCAAGCGCGCCGAGCAGGTCACGGACTTTTCCGTGGGGCTGTTCGACGCCACGGGTCACGGCCCCGCATACGCAGACTCCGTGAGCGCTCGCGAGCTCCTCAATCACGCCGTCGAGCGGGCGCACGAGCTCGCCGGCCAGCCGGCCATCGAGGCTCAGCTGCTCGACCTGATCGGGCGCATCCGCGGACGGCTCGGCGACCATGCCGGCGCGGAACAGGTGCTGCGTGAAGCGCTGACCATTCGTCGGCGGATTCTCCCGCCTGATCATCCCGACATTGCGACGACGCTCGTCGAGCTCGCGGGCGTGCTGGACCCCCACGAGCGAGGCGCCGGCGAGTCGATACCGTTGTTGCGACAGGCCCTCGAACTTCGCCGACGCCGTTTCGGTGAGGACGACCCGCGCACGAACGACGCGCTCTACGCCCTCGCGAGCGCCACGCACATGGCGGCCGACTACGTCGGCGCTCGGCCGCTCTTCGAGCGCTGGGAGGGGTCAGTGCGGCGGCAGCCGCCCTACTACACCGCCGAGCGCGCGGAGCAGATCGGGACTCTCGCGAACATCCTGAACTACACCGGACGTCGCGCCGACGCGGAGCGGCTCGCCCGCGAGGCGGTCGCGCTCAGCGTGGCCGTGTACGGACCGGCACACTCGTTCGTCGGCATAGCGCTGTCGCAGCTGAGCGTGATCCTCGAGGATGAGAACAAGCTCGTCGCATCCGACAGCGCGATCCGTGCGTCGGTCGCGCTCCTTCGGAAGGCGTATCCGCGTGGGGATCGGGAGCTCGCGCATGCGCTGCGGAACCTGGCGTACCACCTGGACGATGTGGGCCAGCTTGCCGAGTCGGAGCAGACGTGGCGCGAGACCGTGGCGATGTACAAGGCGACGGAGGGGTCGCTGAGCCGCGGGTACGCACAATCGATGTCGCAGCTTGGTCGGGTGCTGGACCGACAGGGCCGGTTCGTCGAGGCCGAGCGGGCGCTGCGCGTGGCGCTCGCGGTCCAGGCGTCCCTCGGGCGACCGAATCCCATCACCCAGCGAACGCGATTGTATCTGGGCGACGCGCTGCGGGGCCAAGGACGTCTCGAGGAGGCAGAGCCTCTGCTCGTCGAGGGGTACCGCGTCGTTACCACGAGCGCACCGTCAACGAGGGACCGCGGCTTCGCAAGGGCGTCGCTTGTTAGGCTGTACGAGGCGAAGGGTCGGCCGGACGACGCGGCGAAGTATCGGGCCCTCGTCGCGCCCCCATGATACTAGCCGTCAGGCGGCGCGCGGTCATCGAGCAGCGCGTCGTGTAAGAGGAGCCGCGCTTTCCGCCACGCTCGCTGCACCGTCCGCTCGGAGACGCCGCGAAGGTCGGCGATCTCCGCGAACGTGTAGCCACAGAAGAAGTGCAGATCCACGAGCTCCGCGAGAGCAGGCTCGAGCGTCGCCAGCTCGTCGAGGGCGTCCGAGAGCCGGACGAGGTCGTCGACGTTTACTTCCTCGGCGATACCGGTCAGGTTGGATTGGAGCGTGACGCGAGGGAGGTCTCCACCACGCTTCTGCGCGCGGGACTGGCGCGCGTAATCGATGACGATGGCGCGCATCGCGCGGGCGGCGTACCCGAGGAACCGCGCACGATCAGGAAAGTCGAGCGGCTGTCGCGCAGCGAGGTCGAGCCACGCTTCGTGGAGCACCGTCGTCGGCGAAATCGTCAGGTCGCTCCCGCTCTGCCGGAGATGAGACGCCGCGAGGCGATGCAACTCATCGTACAGGGCGGCGAACAGATGCTGCGACTGCGGGCTGGGATCCTGATGCTCCACCGGAACTGCTGACGCTCCACCGGAACTGCGGCAAATGACAGTGCAGCGTACAAAAGTACGGTGTGCCCTTGCCCAAAGAGAACCGTCGGCGCGTTAGGGGCGGGTTTCGAGCGGCGTGAGCCGATTGCCCACCAAATGTCGATTTCCAGGATAGAAGGCCTCCACTCGGCCACAACGCCCACTCGTGCAACGAATATGGAGCCAATCATGAGCGTTATTTCGACCCCGATCATCCCGCCGGGAGTGGTCACCCAGGAGTTCCGCACGCCGCCCACCGTCCGCCGCGGCATAATCGCGGGCGTCGTCGGCAACATGCTCGAGTGGTACGATTTCGTGCTGTTCGGTTTCTTCGCCGCCGAAATCGGCGCGCACTTTTTCCCGGCCAGCAACCCGACGGCCTCACTGCTCGCCGCCTACGGGACGTTTGCCGCGGGGTTCATCATGCGCCCGGTCGGCGGCGCGCTGTTCGGCTGGGTCGGGGACCGGTTCGGCCGCAAGCACGCGCTCATCTGGTCGGTGCTCGCGATGGCGTTCCCGTCGTTCTTCATCGGGGTCCTCCCCAGCGAGGCGACGATCGGACTGGCGGCGCCCGTTCTGCTCGTCGTGTTCCGACTGCTCCAGGGACTCGCCGTTGGCGGCGAGTACATGGCGTCGTCGGTCTTCCTCGTCGAAGGCGCGATGCCTGGCAAGCGCGGGTTCATGGGAAGCTGGAGTCCGTTCGGCGCCTCGGTTGGTACGCTGCTCGGCGCCGCGGCCGGGGCGATCGTGAATGCGATCCTGCCTCCCGACGCGGTGATGGCGTACGGCTGGCGCATCCCGTTCATCGTCGGACTCGGCGTAGGGCTTGGCGGACTCCTCATCCGGAGTCACTACGTCGAGAACGTTCCGCACCAGCCGCCGGCCAAGTCCCCGTTAGGCGAGGCATTCCGCTTTCATTGGCGGACCATTCTCCACCTCGCTGCACTCAGCGCGGGGATCGGCGTGGGGTTTTATACCAGCGCCGTGTACGCGTCCACGTGGCTGGCGCAGGTGGCAGGCGTGCCGGCCCGGACGTCGTTCATGATCGACACGGTGGCGCTGGCGATTTCACTCCCGCTCACGCTCTACGCTGGCCGATTGAGTGATCGCATCGGTCGACGGCGCGCGCTCGTCGGGGTGTCGGGGCTGCTCATGGTCCTCGCGCTGCCTCTCATGGCACTCATGGCGCGCGGGCAAATCGCCGGCATTCTCGTGGGCCAGATCGCGCTCCTGGGGCTCGTGTCCGCGATGTGCGGCGCCCAGCCCGCGGCGATGGCCGAGCTGGCGCCGTGGCGTGTCCGCTGCACGGTGGTGTCGATCGCGTACAACCTCTGCATGGCGCTGCTTGGCGGGACGACGCCGTTGGTGGCGGCGTGGCTCGTGTCGCGCTCCGGTTACCCACTCGCGCCGGCGTGGTACCTAACGGCTGCGGCGGCGCTGGCGTTCGTCGCGGCTCTTCTGCTCCCGAAGACACTTCCGCATCGCCTAACGACGGAATTCCATTCGGTAC
>JBKOYV010000296.1:0-5847 GCA_046725585.1 Gemmatimonadota bacterium
TTTTTATTTCCCGCACCCCGCAAAATGCCTATAAAACAAAAAACAAACGACTCTGACCCCTTTGGATCTCCGTCGTTAGGCTATCTGCTCGCTTTGATGATTGTGGCGGTTCCGCCCACCGCGAAGATGTTCGCTCCGGGAAGTCCCGTGAGGCCGAGCAGGATCTGTGACGTGTTCGATTCGAGGGCGGTCCAGGCGCTGCCGTTGAAGCGAAACAGCACCCCTTCCTCGCCCGCGGCGTAGACGTCGGTCGGGCTCGTGCCCCACACCGCGCGTAGCGCTTTCGTCGTCGGGCTCGGCAGCGGATACCACCGTACGCCGTCGTAACGAAGCGCGGTGCCGCCCTCTCCGACTGCGTACACGTCGGTCGAGGAGCTGCCCCAGACCGCGCGCAACAGGAACGACGTGCCGCTCGTCATCGTCGTCCAGCGCGATCCGTCGAAGTGAATGATCGTTCCAGTGTCGCCGACGGCGTACACATCGTTCGAGTTGATTCCCCACACGCTGCGCAGGAATCGCGTTGTGGGGCTCGCGACCGTCGTGATCGTCTCGCCGGTCGCGGCGAGAATGGTGCCTTCGGCGCCGACGATGTACGTCAGGTCGCGATCCGCGGTCCAGACGGAACGGAGCAGCACCGAGCGCGGGCTCGCGAGCGACGACCATCGCGTGCCGTCATAGTGCAGAACGGATCCCGTGTCGCCGACGGCGTAGACGTTGGCTGGATCGCTCCCGTTCACACCGTAGAGGTCGTTCGCCGGCGGTATCGGGACTGACGTCCACGTCGCCGCATCCTTCCGGAGCACGAGGCCACCGAGTCCAACGGCGTACACCGGTCCGCCACCGGACGCCCATGTGGCGAAGAGCGTCGGCGCCGTCACGAGCGTGGCCCAACTGCCGTTGGCCTCCCGCGCGACGGTTCCCGACCAGCCGGCGAGAAAGAGTTGGCCGCCGGCGCCCCACACGGCGCGGAGATTCTGACGCGAAGGCGGCGTCGCGAGCGTGGACCAGGTCGTGCCGTCGAAGTGAATGACTTCCCCGGTGTTGCCGACCGCGTACACGTCGTTAGGCGCGCTGCCCCAGATGCCGAACAGGTGCTTCCGCGTCGGGCTGGGGATCGGCTGCCACGCCGTCCCGTCGTAGTGCAGCAGCGTGCCCTGCACGCCGACGGCGTAGACATCGTTAGGCGATGCACCCCAAACGCCGAACAGGGCGACGTCCACCGGCGTCGTCATCGCGTTCCAGGCAGTGCCGTCCCAGCGGAGCAGCATGCCGTTCTGGCCCACGGCCATGAGGTTCGTTGGCGACCATCCCCACACGCCCCAGATCTCGGTCGAACCGGCGTTGTTAGGCATCGCGGACCACTCCGTCCCGTCGAACTGGAGCATGGCACCGCCGGCGCCCGTCGCGTAGACGTGCGTGGAGTCGAGCCCCCATACCTCGAGCAGCGTGGTCGTGGTGCCGCTCTGCATGGGAGTCCACGTAGTGCCGTCGCAGTGCAGGATGACGCCGTTCGAGCCGACCGCGAACACGTTCGACTCGCTGGTCCCCCAGATCCCGACGATCGTTTCGCGCGTCGAAGTCGACATGAGGCTCCAGGCGCCGCCCGTCCACCGCATGATTACGCCGTCCTGGCCGCCCGCGAACACGGACGTCGGGCTCGCGGCCCACACTGCGAGCAGTGAAACCTCCGTGAGGCCCTGCAGGTCGATTCCCCATGTCTTCGCCGGGGTCCCGGCGGCGACGACCGAAATGGTCGACCTCGCACTACTGGCTCCGAGCGTTGCCGTGACCGTCGCGCTTCCCGCCGCCACGCCCGACAGCGTGCCCGACGCGGTGACAGTGAGCCTCGCGGGGTCCGACACACTCCACTTGGGTGTGAGCCCTTCGATCGGCGTGCCGTCCGCCTTGTGCCCGACGAAGGAAAGCGACGCCGTCGCGCCTACCTCGAGAAATGCCGAGGCCGGAACGATCTCGACCGAGGCGACGTTGGTCCCGGGTTGAACGGGGTCATCGTCGTGGCAACCGGCTGCTGTGAGGCACAGCAGGCCGAACGAGACGAAAGAGGCAACGCGCGCGGCGCGAGCACGCGGCGCGGTGGCGATCCATCGCGTGGAGCGCGAGGACTGCACAGCGCACAAGGACGGCTGGCTCGGCCGCGAGGCGAAAGGATGCATGACCGCCGTGTTTCGAAAGGAGGACCCGCGGCGGTGCAATACGCAAATCCGCCGTGCCGAATAAAAACGACTTAATCGGCACGGCGAAATACGCGAACCTCACGTCACGTCCCCTTCTTCAGCCACTCCGCCACGCCCTTGTGGCCTGAACACGCGCCCTGGTGCTCCGCCTTCGTATAGTAGGTCCCGTCGTTGCACCGCGCTGTCGCGCCCTTCGGCACCGCGCTCTTGGAAGACGTGATCCACTGCGCGACGCCGCCGTGAGATGAGCACGCCCCTTGGCGCGACGTCCCGGAATACGTCGATCCGTCCTTGCACTTGGCCTGTTCGGTTGGCGCGGCGGCCTGGGACTGTGCGGCCGAAGTCTGCGCCGCCGGCTTCGCCGCCGACGCAGCCGGGGGCGTGCTCTTCCTGGCGGCGCCCTTCGAGGTGTCGGCCTGCGCGGCAAGACTGACGGGGACGATCGCGATCGAGAGAAGTGAGACGACGAGTGCCATGCGATCGAGCTTCATGATCCCTCCCTGGGATGACCATAGCGCCTACCCGCGATTCACCACCGCGGGCGGATTGACGCGCACGCTGCAACCGCCGACCTAACGCCGCAATAAACCGCGTCGATGCGCATGCCAATCCGATAGCGAGCCGGTAGCGTGAACGGAACCGTCATCGTCACTCCCTGAGGAACCTTCAAAATGACACCTCGCATCAATCACGTTGCGCGACTCGCGCTCGTTTAGCCGTCACTACCCGCAGTATCGGCGCGGCCTCCACGCTCGCGGTCGCCGCGACGCCACCGCTTCGGTCGTCGATCAACGTCGCCCGGATTCCGGTTGCGAAGCTCCGCGCGAAGCTGAACACCCTGTTGCAGGAGCACGCTTATCTCGCTGCCGGTGCGACGAACGCCGCCCTGGGCGGCCGTGAGGCCGAGTTCCAGGCAGCCGTGAGCGCGCTCGACGCGAACTCGGTCGACCTTTCCAAGGCGATCGGCATGGTCTACGGCCAGGGCGCCGAGGGGGGCGTTCCTCGCGCTATGGCGGAAGCACGTCGGCTTCTTCGTGGACTACGCGACCGGCGTGGCGACGAAGGACAAGGCGAAGCAGGACCGAGCCGTGAACGATCTTGTAGGCTACACGCAGGACTTCGGTGCCTTCCTCGCGTCGGCGAATCCGAACCTTCCGAAGGCCCGTGGTCGCGGACCTGGTGAAGACGCACGTGCTCACACTGAAGGAGGTCGTGGACGCGCAGGGGATGGGCGATCAGAAGCGGGCGTATGCCGCACTTCGCATGGCGGCGACGCACATGATGGTGATTGCCGATCCGTTGGCGAGCGCTTTCGCGAAGCAGTTCCCGGAGAAATTCGCCAACTGACGGACAGCGGCGTGGCTGGGCGCACGATCACCCAGCCACCCGCAGCGCCGGTCAGTTCTTGGAGATGACCTCGATGGCTCCGCCGGGATGGTTCGAGCCCCACTTCTGCTGCGCTTCGGACGGACTGAGGTAACGCAGCGTGGCGATCGACGACGCGGCAATCCCTCGGAGCTGCTCGATGTCACCGAGGCGCGTGCCATCCATGTACACGATCAGTTGGCCCGACGCGACATCGGTCCCTTTGATTGGCGGCGCACCTCTGGCCACGCCGCCCTGCCCATTGGCCGAGGCCACCTGGCGTTGACGCAACATGGTGGGCCGGAGCTTCTGGACGACCTCGAACCCGTTCAGCACGTTCACGCGCGCGATCTCGTCTGCGGTGATGAGAGTTGCGCTCGGCTTCGGACCTCCGCTCGCCGACAAGGCGCTCGGCGGCGGCGATGGCGACGAGGCACACGCGGCGACGCCTAACGTGAGAACCACAGCGGCCGCGACCGTGAGCGGCGCGCCGGAAGGGCGACAGCGAGAGACGCGAGTGAACCGACGACGCGAACGAAAGATCACTGGCATGACCGTTCTCCTTGGTGCGCCCGGCGCGACGGACGCCGGAACGTGCGGCCGAGTGTGTTCACCACCAACTCCGAGCGGGATGCCCCTGCCGGCAACGCCCTGACCCTACGGCGCGTGCACGAGGCGCGCAAGAACAACGAACGGTCAGATGCGCGCATCTGACCGTTCGCCTTTGTGTCTCACCAACCCCCAGGGTGCCGCGCCCTATCCAGTCGCCGAGCGACGCCGCCGCGTGGCCTTTCCGTGCTTCGCCGAGCGCTCCTTGCTCTTGTTGGCAGCCGACTGCCCCACCGCGATCGGTACGATGTCGGGAACCTGGACCGGCTCCGACCCGCACCCGCCACTCTGCTTCGGTTGCTTGTACACGTAACGCTCGCCGGCGTAATTGCGGAAGGTGACCGCGTCGTCGGTGATCTCCTCGACGTACTCGGGAAGGAGTGGAACCTTGCCGCCGCCGCCCGGAGCATCGATCACGAAATGCGGGACTGCGAGACCCGACGTCCAGCCACGCAGCGCTTTGATGATCTCGAGTCCCTTCTGCACCGTGGTGCGGAAGTGTTCGCCGCCCGCGACCTGGTCGGCCATATAGATGTAGTACGGACGCACGCGCGCCTTCAGCAGCTCGTGCATCAGCTTCATCATCACCTTGGGATCGTCGTTCACGCCGCGCAGCAGCACGGTCTGGCATCCGAGCGGAATGCCAGCCTTGGAGAGCATGTCGAGCGCTTGACGGACGCGCGGAGTGAGCTCGTCGGGGTGATTGAAGTGCGTGTTCATGAACACCGGGTGGTACTTCTGGACCATCTCGCAGAACTCCGGCGTGATGCGCTCCGGCAGGTGCGAGGTGATGCGGCTCCCGATGCGAATGATCTCGACGTGCGGAATCGCGCGCAGATTCTGGAACAGGTATTCGAGGCGCCGGTCGCTCAGCATCATCGGGTCGCCCCCTGACATGATGACGTCGCGAACCTCCGGATGCTGCCGGATGTACTCGAAGGCGGACTCGTACTGATTGAGCGGGATCTTCTCGGGATCGCCAACCTTCCGCCTGCGCGTACAGAAACGGCAGTAGCTGGCGCAGACCGGACTCACGAGAAAGAGCACGCGGTCGGGATACCGGTGCGTGATGTTCGGCACCGGTGAGTCGGCATCTTCATCGAGCGAGTCGATGACGCCGTCGACGATATCGAGCTCCTGAACCGTCGGGACATATTGATTCCACATCGGGTCGCCAACGCTCTTGATCTGATCGAGCGCGGCCGGCGTGATGCGCATCTGAAAGTTCTCGAACGCCGGCTTGAGCGCCTCGACGTCGATGACGTCGTGCCCGAACTTCTCGGCCAGCTTGTCCAGCGTGGCGACGGCGTCGTCCTTCAGGATCTTCTGCCACTCGCTCATGCAACCGCTCCCCAGCCCTTTCGAGGGCTACCTGCCAACCGTTTGGTGAGGATGATCCGATCGTCTTGTGGCGCGTAGAACTCGCGAACGCGAGCCGCCTCGGCGTAACCGCGACGGAGATAAAAACTCCGCGTCGCGTCGTAATCGGATCGGGACGATGTTTCGATGACTAGCATCCGAGCGTGCAGCGCTTCCAGTCTGCGTTCTACCTCGGCGAGCAACACGGAGCCACAGCCTGTCCCCTGGGCGGCGCGATCGACGCCGATCCAGTAGAGATCGTACGTTCGATCGGTGGCCATTGAGGGACCATAACAAGCGAATCCCATCAGTTGGGGAC
>JBKOYV010000462.1:0-22215 GCA_046725585.1 Gemmatimonadota bacterium
GAACGACGTGTTTTCCGGCCTGTGGGCGATCAAGATCGAGCCTGCCAAGAAACCGGTGATTCAATAGGGACTGGGGACTGGGGACTAGGGACTCGGCCGGGACCCTTCTTTTCGCGAGGAGGCCTCCGCGCCCGTAGAAGCCTCCCGGCCGAGTCCCCAGTCCCGATGTCCCCAGTCCCCAGTCCCCAGTCCCCAGTCCCCAGTCCCCAGTCCCGCCGTTTTCACCCGAGCAGCGGAACCGGTTCGAGCGCAAAGCCCGGAAACGACCGGGACACGACAGACGGTTCTGCCATTGCCGACAAGACAGGTGCGAGGACGTTTCGGTAGTTCGTCTGCACGGGGAGGTCGCCCGGCCCCTCGAGCGCGTCGGGGCCGAGACCCGGCCAGCCACCGAGCACCCGTCCGCCGCGCACGCCACCGCCGAGCGCGAACATGACGCTGCCCCGGCCGTGGTCCGTGCCTAACGCCGAATTCTCGGCCACCCGGCGGCCGAACTCGGTCATCACGACGACCGTCGTGCGCGCTATGTCGGGCCCAAGGTCCCGGCGAAACGCGGCGAGCCCCCGCGCCAGCCGATCCATTGCCGGCTCGAGCAGCTGCTGCTGCGTGAAGTGCGAGTCCCACCCGCCGAGGTCGATCGTGGCTGCCTCGAGGCCGACGCCGGCGCGAACCAGCTGGGCCGTCTGGCGCAGCGCTTCACCGAAGTCGTCTCGCGGGTAGTCGGCCGCCGCGAGTGGACGTGGCGCGCTCGCCAGCCGCTCGAGGCGCTGCAGCGCATCCACTGTGTCGCGGGCCGACCGCCCGAGTGCGGTGCGCTCGATCGCGTACAGCTCGCTGAGGGCACGCAGCATCCCCTGCGCACCGTCGCCGAGCGAAAACGTACCTAACGAGCGGAGCACGGTGGCCGACGGAGCGCCGCGCAGTGCCGCCGGGAGCTCGGTGCCGAAGGCCACGGCCGACAGCGCGCCCGGCTGCCCGATCGCACGCAGCCGCAGAAACCGGCCGAGCCATCCACCGGCGGCCGTGCCGGCGTGCTCCATGAGGTCCTGGGCCTCGAAATGCGAACGCGTCGCATCTTCGGACCCGACGGAGTGAACGATTGCCAGCTCGCCCGACGCCCAGAGCGGCACCAGCGGAGCCAGCCGCGGGTGGAGCGCGAACACGTCGTCGAGCCGAATGCCGTCGCGTTCCTTGACGCGCAAGGTGGGTCTCGCGCGGTGGTAGGCATCGTCCGCGACGGGAGCAACCAACGTCAGGCCGTCGGCGCCCCCACGGAGGAAGATCACGACGAGAGCTCGATCGCGAGGTGCGATGCCGGTGGCGAAGCCCAGACCAGGCATATACGGCGATCAGTACCGCTGGAAGGCTGGAGACGCGAGGAGCAGCGGGAGCGAGTCCGTCACGGCCGTGAGGATGTCGCGCTCGGCCACGGTTGCGCGCCTACCAAGCAGATGCGCGCGGAGGCCATCTTCGCCGCCGAGCGCGGAGCGCAATGCCGCCGCGTCGACACGCGTGCCGTCGATGCGATTCCCGGCGAGCGCGGCGGCGAAGTTCCACCGCCAGAGCAGAGTACCGAGCCAGGACGGCTCGTCGTCCGCATACCCGTCGGGCGTGGGGTGCTGATAGGGCGCGTGACCCATGCGACGGAGCATCTCGTGTAGCGCCAGACCGCCATCGGTACGCGCATCCGTCGCACGCAATGCGGAAACGACGAAGTGAAACGGGCGCTTGAGCTTCGTTCGTCGGACTCGGGTGAACTCCGGCGTCGCGAACAGCGTGCGGAGCGTGCTCGCGATGTTGCCTCGCGAGGAGACGAAGCCGCTCGCGACGCGGTCGACGGCGGCAGCAGGCGGGTCATCGGCGATGAACCGCCGACACAGCTTGGTGGCGAGGTGCTGTGCCGTGGACGGATGCAGCGAAACGAGGTCCATCACGGCATCGAGATCGCGACTCCCGAGGCCGGCCGGAATGACGCGACCGAGAATGTGCTTCTCGCCGTCATCGTGCCATTCGGGGTGGAACTCGACCTTGCCGAGCCCAAAGACGACCTCTCGCCTCGAGCGGACGGTCCATCCCGACAACGCTCGCGCCACTTCCATGACGTCTCGTTGCGTGTAGCCGCCGTGCACGCCGAGCGTGTGGAGCTCGAGCAGCTCGCGGGCGTAGTTCTCGTTCGGCCGGTCGCCCGGCGAGCCATAGCGGTTGACCCGGCCATCGAGGTACCACAGCATCGCCGGGCTCAGCGCCGAGGCTCGGAGCATCTCCGGGAACGAGCCTAACGCGTGCGCGCGAATCACGTCGCGATCATCCGCGGCCTTGAGCCAGCGGCAGTCGCCCTTGGCGCTGTCGATGTTGAAGTGGTCGGTCCAGAAATCGACCATCACCGCGTGGAGCTGGCGCTCGGTGTAGCGCGCCCGAAGGATCGCGGCACTCGTCAGGCGGGCCAGCAGCACCTGCTCCTTGTACTCGTACAATTCACCGGGACTTTCTTCGAGCTCCACGTAGCGACGCAGCCGCGCTTCCGCGGCCGTGTCGTCGATGGCGTCCGGCGAAAGCTGCGCGTCGACGTAGCGCTCGACGGCACGCTCGACGTCGGGATCGAAGGCTCGCACGCGAGCATGGTGCCCCGGACGCAGGCCGAAGGACAGCCGGCCTGTCACGTGCGACACCAGGTCCACGTCGTCAGTCGCCGGTGGGGGAACGGGGTCGGCGGCGGACGTCAGGAGCGACCCGAGCTGCGGCGGAACCTCTTCGCAGGCGAGGGCGGACGCCGCCGCCAGCGTACTTCCCAGCTCGACGAAGCGGCGCCGGGTGATCATCGGATCGGTTCGACCTCCGCGGTGGCGGGCGTTTCCCGCGGTGCGATCACGCGGCGGCGACGCAGGCTGCCTAACGAGGCACCGACTCCGCTCACGAGCGTCCACGGAAGGAGCACGAACCAGCCGATGAGGGGCAGCACGAACGCGAACGACAGGACGATCCCGCCCCGCAGCACGCGCCGCCACGGCAGACGCGCGTCGGCATCGCCCGGCAGCCCGGCGCCAATGCGGTCGCACAGCCCGGCCGACCCCACGAGCCCGAGCGCGACCGGCGCGCTCACCATCACTCCACCGATCAGCTTGAGCAGTGGGTGCGGCGCCTGGAGCAGCCCGGCACCCACGAGGAGGGTGGGCACGGCCGTCGCCAACCCGGCGAAGGTCACCCGGCCGATGCGCTGGTCGTAGGCGGCTCGCGAGCGCCGCAGCGCGTCGGGAAAGAGCGCCGCGGCGAGAAGCCAGTAGCTCACCATCACCGCCTGCGTCCCCAGAATGAGGAAGACGATCTTCCACACGTCGGCCATGATCATGAGCGCGTCTCCGCGGTGAAGGCGGTGAAGGTGTGCTAATCCGCCCTACGAGCCCAACATTCGCGAGGATTCGAGCATTGCCTCGGACGCCCGCCGACTGCTATCCATTGAGCCTCACGTATCGGTCAATTTTTCCGGAGGATTCGTGCTCACTCGCGCCCTCGTGTGCGGACTGTCCCTTATCGTGTTCGTTAGGCACGCCACGGCCCAGCGGGAACCCCCTCGCAAGGTGGCCCCGACCCGCCCGGTCTCGACGGCGACGGCGGAGATCCCGCCGGCTACCAACCCGACCACCCGCGGCCTGAGAGATCGCGCCGAGCTCGAGGCGTTCATGGACGGGATCATGATGGCGCAGCTCCGCGACCATCACGTCGCCGGAGCCACGGTCTCGGTCGTCCGGGATGGCGCGCTGTTCTTCGCCAAGGGCTACGGCAATGCCGACGTGCGCAAGCAGCGCCCGGTCGCCGCTGATTCGACCCTGTTCCGCATCGGATCGATCAGCAAGCTTTTCACGTGGACCGCCGTCATGCAGCTCGTGGAGCAGGGCAAGCTCGACCTCAATACCGACATCAACAAGTATCTCGACTTCAAGATCCCGGCGACGTTCCCGGAGCCGATCACGCTCACGCACGTGATGACGCATACGCCGGGACTCGAGGAAGACCCGCGCGACCTCTTCACGGAGGACTCGACCCACATCACGCCGATGGGCAAGTGGCTGCCCGCGCACATGCCGAAGCGCGTACGCCCACCAGGCACCTATGCCGCCTACTCGAACTGGGCGACCGCCACGGCCGGCTACATCGTCGAGCGCGTGAGCGGCATGCCGTTCGATACCTACGTCGAGAAGAACATTCTCGAGCCGTTAGGCATGACGCAGACCTCGACGCGCCAGCCGCTGCCGGCACGCTACACGAACGAGATGTCGAACGGCTACGAGTGGAAGGGCGGCAGCTTCGTCCCGCACAAATGGGAGATCATCACCGGCGGGTGGCCCGCCGGGTCCGTGTCCGCGACGGCGACGGACATGGCGAAGTTCATGATCGCGCATCTGAACAACGGCGAGTACAACGGCCAACGCATCCTCTCCGCCGCAACGGCCGAGAAGATGCACACGCGCGTCTTCACTCACGACCCTCGGCTGAACGGGTTCGCCTACGGGTTCTACGAGAAGTCGAGCCACGGCGTGCGCATCATCGGACACGGCGGCGATACGCAATGGTTCCACAGCGACCTCGCGCTCATCCCGAGCGAGAAGGTCGGGGTGTTCGTCTCGTACAACACCAGCACGGGCGCGGAACTGAGCTTCCACCCATTCCTCGAGCAGTTCCTCGACCATTACTACCCCGAACCGCGTGCTGCGCTCACGTCGAAGGCGACGAAGGCACAGCTCCAGCGGTTTGCGGGCGAGTATACGGCGAACCGGAACAGCTATACGACGTTCATGAAGGCCGCGGCGCTCGCGGGTGTGACCAATGTGGGCGTTGGCGATTCGGGGACGCTCACCGCGACGCTGCTGGGACAGACGATGCACCTCGTCCCCGTGGATTCCCTGCTCTTCCGCGACGTGCTGACGTACGAGCCGGTGGCCTTCCGCGCCGACAAGGACGGTCGCATCACGCACGCCTTCATCGGGTTCGTGCCCATGGAGGCAATGGAGAAGCGAGCCGGATTGGGATCGCCTCGACTTCACCTGGTCGTGCTTGGATTGGGGATCGCGGTGTTTCTGCTGACGGCCGGCGCGGCGCTCGTGAGGCGGTTCACCCCGCGCGAACGGCGGCCACCCCGGCTGCCGGGACGCGCGCTCGTGGTGGGCCTGTCGATCGCGTTCCTGTTAGGCTTAGCGGGGATCGCCGCGGCCGTCAGCGACATCCAGAGCGTTCTCTATGGCAAGCTCGGAAAGCTCGAGATGGCCCTCGCACTCCCAGTGATCGGTGGGCTGTTGACGGTGGCCGCGCTCGTGGTAGCCGTTAGGCAGTGGCGAAACGGCACGGGGACGCGCTGGGAACGGATGCGCTATTCGGCCGTGGTGGTCGTGGCGCTCTTGTTCGTCTGGTCGCTCAACAGCTGGAATCTGCTCGGGTGGCGAGTGTAAGAGCACGGGAAGCGGGAGACGGGAAGCGGGAAGCGCGGGTTGTCATCCCGAGCGGCTCGTTGGGCTAATAGCAGCAGCCAGCAGCACGCGGCAGTAGCCCGCAGCACTCGGCTACCAGCCCGCAGCGTGCAGCAAAACCAACCCGACGCGCGCGTGATGTGTCTATTGCCTATCTCCATCGGAGCGGGCAATGACTCTCGCTGGTGACCTGCGGTACGCGATTCGTGGACTCCTCCGGCGACCCGGGTTTACCGCGGTCGCCGTCCTCACCCTCGCGCTCGGCATCGGGGCCAACGCCGCGATCTTCAGTGTCGTGCGTGGGATTCTCCTGCGCCCGCTACCGTTCCGCGCGCCCGACACGCTGGTGGCGTTCAACGCTGAGCAGTTCATCTCCAACGCCGAGATGCTCTTCCTGAGGGACAACGCGCGGACGCTCGATGGGGTCGCGGCGATCAGTCCCGGGTGGGGTATGGCGATGACTGGAGTTGGCGAAGCCACCCAGCTCACGACGGCGCGTGTGTCCACGAACCTGCTCGATGTCCTGGGCGTGCGTCCGATGATCGGCCGGAGCTTTCAGGACAGCGAATCGATACCCGGGCGCGAGACGGTCGCGATTCTCGGTCATTCGCTATGGGCCGAGCGGTTCGGAAGCGACCCGTCCGTCGTCGGCCGCAACGTGGTCCTCGATGGCACTCCCTACAACGTCATTGGCGTCCTGCCGCCGGGCTTCGAGGTGCTGGGTCGGCCCGCCGATCTCTGGACGCCACTCGTGATCGACCCCACGGCGTGGTTCCACAAGGGTTCGGTGTCGTGGTTCGTGGGGCGACTCCGCACGCACACGACCATCGAACAGTCGCGTGCCGAGCTCGCGACGTTGTTCCCGCGGATGCGTGAGGCGTTCGAATACACGCCGGACTATTATCGCAACATCTCGCTTGTGCCGTTGCGCGACCGGACCGTCGGCAGCGTGCGGACCGCGCTGCTCGTCCTGCTCGCGGCGGTGGGATTCATCGTGCTGATCGCCGGCGCCAACGTCGGGAACCTGCTGCTCATGCGCGCCGCGGGCCGCCGGCGTGAGATCGCGGTCCGCACGGCGCTCGGCGCCTCGCGCCGGCGCGTGATCGCGCAGATGCTCGTCGAAAGCATCGTTCTCGCGTTAGGTGGCGCAGCGGCGGGAGTCGCGCTCGGTGCAATCGGGGTCCGAGTGCTGCGAGCCTCGCTACCGCCAGACACGCCCCGACTCGGCTCCATCACTCTCGACGTCACGGTGCTCGCCGTGTGCGCTGCGCTGGCGATCCTCATCGGCATCGGGTTCGGTCTCGCCCCGGCGTTCCTGGCAAGTCGTGCCGGCGCGGAGGACGCGCTCCGAGGCGCGCGAGGGGTCGCAGGGCGTGCGGGCGGTGAGCGGGCGCGCGGCACGTTGGTCGTGGCCGAGGTCGCGCTGACGCTCGTGCTGGTGATCGGGGCGGGGCTCATGATGCGCACGCTCTGGTCGCTGTCCCGTGTCGATGCCGGCTTCCGCCCCGCGCGTGTGCTGACTCTGCGCGTGCAGCCGAGCGGCGAGCGCTACAACACGAACGAGGCGCGGGTGCAGTACGTAACGACGCTGCTCGAGCGGCTCGGCGCGCTTCCCGGCGTGCAATCGACGGGGATGATTCACCATCTCCCGCTCGCGGGCTACGCGTGGTATGCGAACATCGATCTCGAGGGCCGTGTTCGGGCACCGGGAGAAGCTCCGCTGCGGTCCGGCTGGCGGGTGATCGACGGCGACTACTTCAAGACGATGGGTATTCCGCTGCTGCGGGGTCGAGCGTTCACGGAATCGGACACGCGCACGGCGACGCCGGCGGTGATCGTGAACGACGCGTTCGCGCGTGCGGCGTGGCCGGGTGAGGATCCCATCGGCAAACGGTTCACGGCGGGCAACGCCACGCGCGGGAGCAATGCTGTGACGGTCGTAGGTGTGGTCGGCGACGTCAGGCACGTAGCGCTCGATGCCAGGCCCGAGCCGGAGCTGTATCGGCCGCACGCGCAGTCGCCGATGGGCGCGGTGACGTTCACGCTTCGAACGGCCGGCGATCCGCTCGCGTTGGCCGGGCTCGCGCGTCGGACGATCAACGCCATCGACGCGAATGTCCCGATCTCGGACGTTCGCTCAATGGAGCAGGTGATGTCCGAGTCGGTGGCGCGGCCGAGGCTGATCATGTCGCTGCTTCTGGTGTTCGCGGGCGTCGGTGTCGTGCTCGGCGCCGTGGGCGTTTACGGCGTGATCGCCTACGCGGTGGGTGAGCGGCGCCGCGAGATCGGCGTGCGCATCGCGTTAGGCGCGGAGCCGGGTCGGGTGGCGGGCTCGGTGTTGGCGCAGGGAATCCGCTACGCGGCCATTGGCGTGGCCATCGGCCTCGCCGGCTCCTTCGCGGTGACGCGGCTAATGCGGACGCTGGTGTTCGGCGTAAGCACGACGGATCCGGCGACGTTCGTCGGCCTGTCGCTATTTCTGGTTCTCGTGGCCGCGCTGGCGAGTTACCTCCCGGCACGCCAGGCGGCGGAAACCGATCCCATGGTTGCGTTGCGGTCAGACTGAAAGGGGTCAGAGTCCATTCTCATCGTTCGGTTGCGCCACATGGCGGCTTTCCTGCCACCGCGCTGGATTGCACCCCGGCTGCGCTCATACGATGAGAATCGACTCTGACCCCTAACTGTCCGGTTCTCCGGTTGTCCGGTTCTGAACGTTGCGTCCCGCTCGCGGACGACTCGCGGGCGGTGGCCCGCACTGCCAATCACCCCTAATTGCGGCTCGTGTAATGAGTTAGTGCGATAGCAGGAGTGGGCATGCATCTCGCCTTGCCGAAGACAAACCTGTCCGGTCCCGACGAGGCGACTCATGCACAGTGTCGTCACCGATGTTCGCTTTGCCATCCGTTCGCTGCTGAAGCATCGAGTGTTCGCCGCGGTCATCGTCGCGACGCTCGCTCTTGGCATCGGCGCGAACACGGCGATCTTCAGCGTCGTCAACGCTGCCCTGCTCCGCCCGCTTCCCTTCCCGGACGCGTCGAGCCTCTACCTCGTTTGGGCCTATAGGCCGACCAGCGGGCTCCCACAGCTCCCGCTGTCGCTTCCGAACTTTCTCGACCTGCGCGAACGCGCCCGGTCATTCCAGTCGCTGGCGGTCTGGACCTCGTTCAACGACTCGCGTTTCAGCGTCACCGGCGCATGCGCGGCCGCCGATTGCGAGCCAGAGAAAGTCCAGTACGCGATCATCTCGTCGAACCTGTTCGACGTGCTCGGCGTGCGGCCGGAGATCGGTCGCCGCTTTAACGCCAGCGACGACGATCGCGTGACGGCGCGCGGCGTTGTTGTCAGTCGTCGCTTGTGGGATCGCCGGTACGGCGGGCGAGCGTCGATCGCCGGCGCGACCATCACGCTCGACGGCAGCACGCTCGACGTCATCGGCGTCCTCCCCGCCGGATTTCGCTTCGTGAACGCACCGCGAGAGCCGGATGTGTGGCTCCCGCTCGGGCTCGATCCGTTCCGCGACCGCGCGTACGCGCGCGGCGCCAACGCGCTGGGTGTCATCGGGCGACTGCGCGCGGGCATCGACCAGACGCAGGCCCAGCGCGAGCTCAGCGCCATCGCCGCCGAGCTCGAGCAACAGTTCCCGGATTTCAACCGCGGCACGACGCTCCGCCTCATCTCACTCCGCGACCAGGCAACGCTCGGCGTACGCGAAGGTCTGCTGATTCTGCTCGGCGCCGTCGCGCTCGTGCTCCTCATCGGCTGCGCGAACATCGCGAACCTCCTGCTCGCCCGGGCGTCGTCGCGGCACCAGGAGATCGCCATCCGAGCCGCGTTAGGGGCCAGCCGGCGGCGGCTCGTCGCTCAGCTGCTGTGCGAGAGCGTCGTCCTGGCGGTTGCCGGCGGCGCGGCCGGCCTGCTGGTGGCGGCGTGGCTGGTCGAGCTGCCTGCGGCGATCCCGCTCGCGGCGCCGAGCGTATTCGTGCCGTACGCCACCCACGCCGACCAGGTCCGCATCGATGGCGTCGTGCTGGCATTCACGTTAGGCGTGTCGATCGTCACGGGCCTGCTCTTCGGTATCGTCCCCGCGCTTCGAGCATCGCGTCCATCGCTCTACTCGGCGCTCGCGACCCGCGGGTACGGATCGAACGATCCGGCGCGAGTTCGAACGCGTCAGCTGCTCGTTGTGGCCGAGGTCGCGCTGGCGCTCACGCTCCTGGTTGGGGCGGGCCTCCTACTCCGCAGCTTCGCCAACCTCCGTGCGGTCGACCCCGGTTTCCGCGCCGACCACGTCCTCACGGTCGATCTCAACCTTCCCCGATCGCGGTACGGAAATGCCAGCCGGCAGACGCAGTTCTACGACGCACTGATCGAGCGGGTGAGCGCGCTTCCCACGGTCCAGAGCGCGGGCGGTGTCGAGCAGCTTCCGCTCTCGGGGCCGCAGCAGTCGAGCGATTTCCGCATTATCGGTGCGCCGCCTCCGCCACAGGGCGACGAGCCCGACGCCGCCTACGTGTCCGTCACGCCCGGCTACTTCCGGGCCATGTCGCTCGTGCTTCGGCGCGGACGGGTGCTCGCCGCGTCGGACGCCGCTGCTTCCCCTCGTGTCGTGGTCATCAACGAGTCGATGGCGAAGCGTTTCTGGCCTAACGAGAATCCCCTCGGGAAGCGGGTGGCGCTGAGCATCGAGTCGCTGCGGTTCGACCGGCCCGACGCGCCGCCCAGGCTCGACTTCGAGGGCTCGGCACGCGAGATCGTGGGCGTCGTGGCAGACGTGCGCGCCTCGGCGATCGCCGATCCCGCCAGCCCGGCACTCTACATCCCGTTCGCGCAACGGCCGGTGCCGGACCTGACGCTCGCGGTGCGCACGACCGGAGACCCAACGCAACTCGTCAACCCGATCCGGGCGGCAGTGCGTGCGCTCGACCCGGATCAGCCGCTGTCGTCCGCCGCCGCCATGTCCGACATCGTCGCGGCGTCGGTGCAGCAGCCGCGCGATCGTACGGCGTTGATCGGCGTCTTCGCGTTCCTCGCTCTACTGCTCGCCGCGATCGGTGTGTATGGCGTGATGGCGTACGCCGTCACCGAGCGCACGAGGGAGATCGGCGTGCGGGTAGCGCTCGGTGCGGACGCCGGTGATATCGTCAGGCTAGTCATCCGCGGTGCACTCGGCATGACAGCGGTCGGGGTTGGGCTCGGTCTCGTCGGCGGCCTCATGGCGGCGCGGCTGCTCGGCTCGCTGCTCTTCGGTGTCGCCGCAACGGACCTTGCGACGTTCGTCGCCGGGGCCACGGTGATTCTGGCGGCAGCGGCTCTCGCGAGCTGGGTGCCCGCGCGGCGGGCATCGCGTGTGGATCCGGCGGTCGCGTTGCGGGACGCCTAACGGATCGGGTTTGAGATTGATAGAGGCGCTCGCAGGCCATGTTGCCAGACTTGGGTTCATCACGGGATTCCGGGAGATTTCGGGGACTGATGACCGAGTACCTATGACCTCCCACCAATGACTCATGACTCGCCTGACATCACGAGGAGTCCGGGCGAGTCGACAGTGATTGGTGGTGGGTCCCTGGTGCTCGGTCATCAGTTTCATACGGCGTTGGGCCAGAGGACGTATCGGACCGACTACAACCGCCCAGGTTAGCCGACCCTTCGCGTCCTCCGCATGCGTGACGCCGAAGGCGGCCAATCCCACGCATCCGCTGGACGTCCCTGGTGTATCCGGGTCATCATCCGAGGCGTTGCACGGCCGCCATGAGGCGGTACCCTCAGTCGATTCCCCAGGAGACGCCCGGGTGGGCACCACCGCCAAAACCGACCGCCACACCGCCATCACCCGAGGCGCGACGTACTTCGTCGCGTGGACCATGGTCGCGGTCGCGACCACGGAGCTGCAGTACGCCGCTCAGCCCGACGGTGGCGGCGCGGCGTTCGGCCGGCTCATTCGGATGTCGCTCGCGAGCTGCTGGCTCTGGGCGCTATACACGCCGGCGATACTCGCGTTGTCGCGGCACGTCCGCATCGACCGCTCGAGCTGGCCGCGGACGGTCCCCATTCACCTCGCCGCCGCGGCGATCGCGACGTTCGTAGACGTCGCGCTCATGCGCGCCCTCGCGCCGTACCTGAATGCCGGAGCGCCGACCCTCCGCACGCCGCTCCACGTGATGTTCCTGCGGTCGCTGTTTCTGTACTCCCTCTGCTACTTCGTCATCGTCGCGCTGGCGCACGTCCGCTACTACGCGAGCCTCTCCTACGAGCGCGACCTCCGCGCCGCGACGCTCGAAGCTCAGCTGGCCGAGGCGCGCCTAACGGCCCTGCAGGGACAGCTGCGGCCGCACTTCCTGTTCAACACGCTGAACATGATCGCGGAGCAGGTCTACACCGACCCTGCCGGCGCCGATGCCATGCTGACCCGGCTCGGCGTGCTCCTGCGTTCGTCGTTCACGGAAGCCGATCGCGAACGGGTACCGCTCCGGCGGGAGCTCGAGCTGCTGGAGGCCTATATCGAGATCATGCGGGCTCGGTTCCGCGGACGATTGACGGTCGAGTTGAACGTCGAGCCGACCACGCTCGACGCGCTCGTGCCGCGCTTCATCCTCCAGCCGCTCGTCGAGAACGCCATCAAGCACGGCGTCGAGCCTCGCGAGGAAGGCGGGCGGGTGACCGTCACCGCGAGGCGTCACGGTGATTCGCTGGACCTCGAGGTTCGCGACGACGGTGACGGCCTCGCCGGCGCGATCCGCGAGGGCACCGGCGTGCGAAACACACGTGAGCGCCTGCATCACCTGTATGGTGCCGGTCGACAGGAGTTCGCGCTCACGCCTGCACCCGGTGGGGGAACGGTCGCGTCGGTCGTGATTCCGTTCGATACCGATGACGGTCCGCCGGCGACGTTCACGGCCGGTCCACGGACGCCGGGACACGCTGACGCTGCCGTTAGGCGATCGGGATCGCCGCCGGCCGCGCCGGTCGTTTCGCCGGCCGCCTTCCGGCGGAGCGCGTCGTGACGCTGCTCCGCGTCCTCATCGTCGACGACGAAGCGTTCGCCCGTCAGCGCTTGAGGCGGCTGCTCACCGAGCAGCCCGACGTCGAGGTCGTCGGCGAAGCAGCCAACGGGCGTGAGGCGGTTTCGCTCATCACGACCCATAACCCGGACGTCGTGCTGCTGGACGTGCAGATGCCGCGGGTGGACGGCTTCGCGGTGTTACGCGCGCTCGATGGCCCGGCGCCGCTCGTGATCTTCGTGACCGCCTTCGACGAGCACGCCGTTGCGGCGTTCAACGTCCACGCCTTCGACTACATCCTCAAGCCGGTGGATCCCGCCCGGTTCGCCGAGGCGATCGAGCGGGCGCGGGCGCAGATTGCGCAGTCCACAACAGCCGAGCGTCACGCGAAGCTGGTGGCGTTTCTCGAGGCGTCGCCCGGCGCGCCGCCAAGCGACGCAGCCGCCTCGCCGACCGATGGCACACCTAACGTCGGTGGCCGAGTTCCGCTGGACCGTCTGCTCGTGAAGGAAGAAGGCAAGATGTACTTCGTGCCGGTGGCCGAGATCGACTGGATCGAGGCGTTTGGCAACTACGCCCGCTTACATACCGGACCGCGTACGCATCTCATCCGCGAAACCATGGCCACGCTGGAGCGCGCCCTCGATGCTCGGCGGTTCGCGCGCATTCATCGATCGACCATCGTGAATCTCGATCGGATCCGTCAGATGGACCTATGGGGATCGGGCGACTACATGGTTCGCCTGGCGGACGGCACGCAGCTCAAGCTGAGCCGGTGGTATCGGGACAGACTAGAGGCCCGAATGAAGCCGTAGCCGCCCCCCGGGCGGCAGCCATCAGCCATCGCTTCGCAGCCATCAGCCATCAGCCATCAGCCATCAGCTCGAACGGCGGGCGTTGGCGGTGCTGTTCGTCCCACCTGGGTGCACATCATCACCGAAGGCTTCGAACCGCGGGCTGACCCGGCGAGCTTCGGGGCGACTCATCACCCCACTCCCATGATTCGCCATGTTGCCGTTTTAGTCGCGGCGCTCGCGGTCGCACCGCTCTCGAGCGCCATCGCCCAGCCGCCGGCTCCACGGCACGCCGTGCTCGCCGTGCCGGCCAAGTATCCGACGATTCAGGCCGCCATCGACAGCGCGGTTCCCGGCGACACCGTGCTCGTCAGCCCCGGCCATTACTACGAAAACGTTCGCTTCAAAGGCAAGGGCGTCGTCGTCGCGAGCCACTTCCTGCATTCGCGTGACGCCGCGGACATCGAGCGTACGATCATCGACGGCAGCCGGCCTGCGCACCCGGACACCGGCACCGTCGTGCGGTTCGTGAATCAGGAAGATTCGACGGCTGTTCTCGAAGGCTTCACGATCACCGGCGGCACCGGCACGATCTGGCTCGACGCGAAGGACCTCAAGTATTTCCGCGAGGGCGGCGGCGTTCTCTGCGAGCTTGCCTCGCCGACGATTCGCCACAACCACATCGTGAACAACGTCGCGACCTCGATGGCGAAGAACGTCGCGGGCGACAGCTTACTCAGCGCTGGCGGTGGCGCCATTCGCTGCGGCTACTCAGAGCCGACGATCACGAACAACGTGATCCGCGGCAACCGTGGCAGGTACGGCGGCGGGATCGTTCTCTTCCACTCGGCCGGGATCGTCAGGAACAACCTCATCGTCGATAACGCGGGCGGCGAGGATTTCGGCGGCGCCGGCCTGTGGATCGTCGGCGGCTTGAGCTATCGCCTGTCGACGCTGGTCGAGCACAACACGATCGTCAACAACAAGTCTGCGACCGCCGATTCGGCCGCGCGCGGCATGAAGGGTCGCGGTGGGGCGCTGATGGCGGCTGGCACGAAGGTCGTGTTCCGCAACAACATCGTGTGGGGTAACTCGCAGAGCGTTGGGAATCAGGTGAGCTACTCGCCGCTCACGCCACCGGAGATGAGTTACAACCTGGTGCAGGGCGGCGCCCCGGGGACGGGGAATCTCGACAAGGATCCAAAGTTCGCGGAGACGATGCGATTCACGCTGGCGCCGGATTCGCCGGCGAAGCGGGCTGCGGCCGGGAACCTGGAGCTCGGCGCGTACGGCGGAGCGTCCGGGCCAAGGGAAAAACCCTAAGAAAGCATCCGCACGTCGGAACGGTCGTGGCGGGTGGGTGACTAGCCGCGACCGGCCGGCGTCCTCGTGAGATCGCGCGACGTGCCTCGTCGCGCATGCCAGGGTTCGACGCACGTGGTGCAGCGAGCCTTTGTGCTTCCCGTCACACCAGGACGTGCCCAATGCAGTGCTTCGGCGACGCCATGCGACCAATCGGTCGGCGTCCACGCGCTCGCGCACTCGTAACCGCCGCCGCGCTCGGTCTCGCCGTGGTTGCGTGCGGCCCTAACGATCCCGGGGCGAGCGAGCCGCCGCTCGCGTCCACCGCGCCGGTCGACCGCGTCAGCTACGAGGACTCGCTCGCCACAGGCGTCAATGAGGTCCCGGCGAGCCAGATGCGCGCGGCTATGCGTGCCCGCTTCCGACTGCATCCTGACCGACGGTTTCTCCTCGCCGTCGCCGACGCGCACCACACGCTGACGGGCGAGCCGTTGTCGGTCGTGCACGCGCGTCGAGACGACGGCAAATGGGTCGTGGCGTACAAGGGTCGTGAAGTCGGTACGCTGCCCGACGTGCCAACGTACGAGAACGGTCAGGCACTCGTCGATGCTTGGATCGCACAGCTCGCGAAAGACCGGAAGGCTGGGACACCGTCGAACGCCGACTCCACCAGCATCATTGTCACGCAGCTCATCGCGGACTACTCGCCCGGCCGCCTGTTCGAGGCACTCCGGCTCATCGATCAGCGATGGTCCGACGAAAAGACCCGGAACCCGGCCCTGCTCGCGCCGGCGGCCCGCGCGCTCGTGGGGCTCGTTATGCAGGGAGTCGATCGTGCAGAGTCAGGCGACGTTCTCTCGGCACACGCGCTCGCCTACGTGAGCCTGGCGCGGTCCCTCTCGGGCGATCGCGTCAGTGACGCGGACGCGCTCCTCGCATCGCTGATGGGCTATCGGGAAGCGTCCGGCAAATTGGCGTCGTCGCTCGCCAGCAACGACCCGGTGAAGCTGCTGGTGGCGGAGAATCTGGCCGGGCTTGCGCGCGTGGCGACGGACAGCGCGAGCTCCCGACTCGCAAAGCTTGCCTATCTGCGCGCCGTCAGCAATGCGGGGCGCCATAAGGACTGGAAAAACGCGGTCGCTGCGCTCCACGTCGACCTCAGGCGCGACGCGGAGCTGGCATCCACGGGACTCCTGTTGGACGACTTCTCGCTGAGCGCCGGGCTCCCCTACGTCATCGAACGCGCGCTCGTGGAGCGCCTCGACCCGGCCGCGTCCGGACTCGCGACGACCGGTGGCGCTCGCGTTAGGCTGGCCAGCTATCCGGCGCTTGCCCCGGAGGAAGACGGTCGGCTGTCCCCCGCCACGACGCTGCCTCGACTCGACGCCCGCGTTCGCGGGCTCGCGCCCGCGCTTCGTGGTCCCGCGCTCGACACGAGCGTGTTCGCGTCATTTCACCGCACCCTGCTTCATTCCGCGTACCTCTCGTACGGTCTGTTTCACCTCGAGATCCGCTCCGACTTTCCGGCCGCTGTGGATTTCGCTCGCCGGTTCGAGGGACTGGACTCGACGACGACCGACGGGCAACTCGGCGCATGGTACGCCCGCCTCGCGAACGCGTACGCGACCGGCGCGGACCGCATGACGCTGATCGACGACCTCGCGCGCTATCGCGCGCTGTCCGGCGCAGTGCTCGAGCGTACGTTCGACGCCATGAACGAGCGCGTCAGGCCCGCGGATCCACGACGCGCGCGGATGGCGCGCCTGCTCGGCGAGCGATTCGACACCCGCCCGTCCGCCCGCGCACGCTACGCGCTGGTCGCGCGCGACGAGCTGCTCGACCCGGTGCTCGTTGCACGACTCTACGGAGAGCGGGGAGCGTCGCTCGTCCACGAGAATCCCAGGATGGCGGTGTGGCTGGCCGCCACGTACCGCGACACCGCCGCGCTCCGCGCGATCGTGAACGATGCTTCCGCGAAGTCGTGGGCTCGCGCGAACGCGCTCAGCTGGCTCGCCGACGACGTCCATCTGAGCTTCGACGAGCAGCAGCGCGAGATTCAGGAGATCATCGCGGCCGATCCGCGTGAGTGGGGACTCCGCGAGCAGTACATCGCGCTGCTCATCGGCCAAAAGGACTACGCGGCGGCCGAGCAGGTGGCGAAGGACTACATCCGACTTGGCCGAGCGGATGAGCCGTTCTCTCTCATCGCCGCACACGTCTCGATCGGCAATACGCTCATCGCCCAGGAGCGGTACCGCGAGGCGTACGCAGTGCTCCGACCAGCCATCGAGACGGGTCAGGGCGGCGCGATGACGTCAGGCGTGAGAGCGCTGGCGCTAGGCGGACGCCTGGCGGAGGCGCTGGAGCTCGCCGACGAGCTCGTCGATCGCTATCCCGAAAACGCGCCGAGTCGCGCGGCTCGAATGGAAGTCTGGTGGCGACAGGGCAATTCCGACGCGATCGCGCAGGAGCTTCGCCAACACGACTGGATTCGGAGCGACTTCGTGGTCGAGTCGTTCATCGCGGCGTATGGATCGGATGTGCAGGCGGCTGGCCGCGCGGCGTTCGCGCTGGCGAATGCGGGTGTGCCGGCGGACAAGTTGGTAGTCCTGGGCAGGGCGGCTTTCGACGCGGGCCGACCTGATCTGGCGTTCGAGCTCGCATCGCGCGGCACCGACCCGAATCCGATGGCGGCGATGTACCAGACGATCCTCGCGAGTCACTATCTCGCCGAGGCGCGCGGACAGGACATCGCGATCGACTGGCTTCGCGAGCGACTCCCGATGCCGCTCAACGACGATCTCGCCTTCTTTCTCGTGGACGTCGGACACGACGAGCTGCTCTGGGCGTGGACGGCCGACGACAGTCGCGACGAGGGCCGGTACACGTGGCTCATGCGAGCGCTCGTCGCGGTGCGGTCGGGGCTCGCCCGCAGCCCGCATCGCCAGGAGCTGCTCGCGCACTACGCGGCGGCGAGCACCAACCCCTATCATACGATGGGCAGATTCCTCGTCGGGCTGGAGCGCGAAGACGCGATGCTCGCGCTGGCGACGAGCATCCATCGAAAGGCCGAGGTGTCGTTCTATCTCGGCGCCCGCGCCCGGGCGGAAGGGCGAATCGCCGATGCTGTGGACTGGTGCCGCGTGGTCGTCGAGACGGCTCAGATGCGCGACGGTGAGTATTACTGGGCGATTCGCGAGCTGGCGGAGCTGTCGGGGGATCCGCGCGGACTCGACATCCCGTCCGCGATTCCCGGGGTGCCGTGACGGTTCCCGAGGCCGCGCCTTAGGCCACTGTGGTTGCGCCGACGTGAGCGGCATCGGAAGCTTGGACCATGTCCGGTCGGCTTCGAAGATGGCTGCTGCTCGTGTCGGCGGGCGTCGGGACGACGCACGCGGGCGGCGCGCAGGTCCCGTTCGACTCGCCGAGCCTCGGTGTCGTCGTTCGCGTCAACCAGCTCGGTTACCTGCCTAACGCCCCAAAGACCGCGGTCGCCTGCGTGCTCTCTGATTCATCGCAGGGCCGCGTCATCGCGGCGCCGCTTACGTTCGTCGTCCAGGACACGGCAGGCCGCGTCGTGCAGCCCGCACGCACCATCCAGGCCGACTCGCGGTTCGGGCCGTGTGTCGCCACCTACCGGCTGGACTTCTCGTCGGTACGAACGCCGGGCCGATATCGAATCGTGAGCGGCAATGTCCAATCGCCCGTGGTTCGCGTCGACGCCCGCGCGTACGCCGGCGCTGCAGACACCCTGCTCTACTACATGCGCCAGCAGCGCTCGGGCTACAACCCGACTCTCCGCGACTCCGTCCACAAGCGTGACGGCATCATCGTCGATCATCCGACGCGGTCGGGCGAGTTCATAAACGTGAGCGGCGGCTGGGCCGACGCCGCGGACTACCTGCAGTATGTCACGACGTCCGCGACCGCGACCTACGTGATGCTCAAGGCTCGCGCTGATTTTCCGAAGGCATTTTCCGACAAGTTCGCCGCCAACGGCCTCCCGGGGCCTAACGGGACGGACGACGCGCTCGACGAAGCACGGCACGGGCTCGAGTGGCTCCTGCGTATGTTCCCCGACGACTCGACGATGTTCAACCAGCTCGCCGACGATCGGGATCACATGTACTTCGACCTGCCGACAAGCGATTCGGCGGACTACGGGTGGGGCAAGGGGAAGGAGCGGCCGGTCTACCCGTGCACGGGCAAGCCGCAGGGACTCTTCGACGGGAAGAACCGCGCGACCGGGTACGCGTCCACCGCCGGCAAATACGCCGCGACGTTCGCGCTCGCCTCGCGCGCGTATGCACGAACGGATCCCGCGTTCGCGAAGCGTCTCCGCGCGCGTGCGCTCGCCGCGTACACGTTAGGCGTAAAGTACCCCGGGAATTGCCAGACGGCGCCGGGCCGCTCTCCGTACTTTTACGAAGAGGAGAACTGGGTCGACGACATGGAGCTCGGTGCCGCAGAGCTGTTTGCGTTGACCCGTGAGCCGCGGTTCCTCCGCGACGCGCTCGCGTACGCAGCGAAGGAGCCCGTCACGCCCTGGATGGGTGCCGACACCGCACGCCATTACGAGTGGTACCCGTGGATCAACCACGGCCACGATGCGATCTGGCGCGTGGCCGATGCATCCGCGAAGCGCTTGATGGCGGGCTACTACCGGCAGGGGCTCGAGCGCGTGGCAGCGCGAGCGAAGACGAACGGCTTTCGCGTCGGGATCCCGTTCATATGGTGCTCGAACAATCTCATGTCCGCGTTCGCGACGCAGGCGTTTCTATATCGCCGAATGACGGGCGACGAACGATTCCGCGAGTACGAGATGGCCGCGCTCGACTGGCTGTTCGGCGCCAACCCATGGGGAACGTCGATGGTGATCGGCCTCCCGTGGTCCGGCACGTGGCCGCACGATCCACATTCGGTGATGTCGAAGCAGATCGGCGTGGAGACGCAGTTGGGCGGTCTCGTCGACGGACCGGTGTATCGCTCGATCTACGGCAACCTGCGGGGCATCCGCCTGATCGACCCCGACGAGTACGCGCCGTTCAACACGGGCTTCATCGTCTATCACGACGACATGGGCGACTACTCGACGAACGAGCCGATCATGGACGGGACGGCCATGCTCACGTACCTATTGGCTGGGCTGGCCCCTTAGCGCGCGCCCGCCAACTACGGAATCGTCGCGAACGACGTGACCTTGTACACGATCTCGTCCCCCGGAATCGAGGTCGGATCGATGTTGATGCTGAGAGGGTAGCCGAGGGTCGGGTCGTACGTTATGCGCGCTTCCTGAGGATTGAGGCCAAGTCCCTGGTTGATCAGGACCAGCAATCCGTCAACCGACTTCGCCGCTTGCCTGCGGTCGACGCTGACCTGCCCCGGCGGCGTTCCCGCGTCAGTCACGTCCTCGATGGTCTCCGGCTGCCCGGCCGTCCGCCGAACCGTCACCCGCGTTGGACGCTGCATCTCCGTCGAGCATTCGCACGTCTGCTGATACACGATCTGATAGTGCGGCGGCGCGCCGGCCTGCCATTTCTTGAGGGCCATGTCGTATTCAGCCTCGTTGGCCGCCTGGCCGCCGCCCACGTTGCTGCTGCCGCCGCCGACGCCAACGACGTCGCCACCGCAGCCCCCAGTCACAAGAACAAACGCCGCGCCGATCGCAGCGCGGACTAACAACGCTCGCATAGGTCTCCCAATTCCCAAGTTCAACACCCTAATTAGGATGTGTCGGTGCGCAGCCCATGACCAGCCTTCCCAACCCCACGACGTTGTCGTCCGTCACGCCGACCTTAGGTGAAAGGGATGACCGCTCACCCCTCCGCGGGAGCTGGGTGTGGGCCGTGCCACGATGGGTCGGGATATGGGGCGCCGCGTGCCTCATCTTCGTGTCGCAGAACGCCCTGCGATACATCATGCGCGACCAGCCGGTCGACTGGTTCAACGCGCTCTGGGTCGAGGCGCTCTACTGGGTCCCGTGGCTGCTCCTCACCCCGATTCTGCTTTGGAGTGCCCGCACCAGGCCCCTCGGGTCGGGGGCCCCGCGCGCGAACATCGCATGGCACGTCGGCGTCATGGTGGCAGTTTCGCTCGTCCAGGTCGCGGCGGCCGACGCGCTGCAATACTACGCGGGCGTCCATCACGGGGCCTTCACTGCGGCCGATAGCTTCGGCCGAGTGATCGAGGTCTACCGCCGCAGCTTCCCCGCGCTCGTGATCACGGCATGGTGGAAGTACTGGGTGTTCATGGGGCTGTACTACGCCTTCGATTACCACCGCCGGTTCCGGGAGCGCGAAGTCGCTGCGGCCCGGCTCGAAACGCAGCTCGCGACCGCGCATCTCCAGGCGCTCAGGATGCAGCTCCACCCGCACTTCCTGTTCAACGCGCTGCATTCGGCCGCCATGCTGACCATGATCGACCCCGAGGCGGCGCATCGTGTGCTCGTGCAGTTGAGCGCCCTCCTGCGTACGACCCTGGACCGCTCCGCGGCGGCGGAGGTGCCGCTGTCAGAGGAGATCGACTTCATGGACCGCTATCTCGCAATCGAGCAGATCCGGTTCCACGATCGCCTCCGCGTCGACATCCGCGCCGACGACGATGCCCTGTCGGCCGTGGTGCCGAATCTCATCCTGCAGCCGCTCGTGGAGAACGCGGTGCGGCACGGCATCGCCCGGCGAAGCGATGCGCGGTGCCTAACGATCCGCGGCGCCCGCCAGAACGGCGCTCTCGTGCTCGAGGTCGAGGACGATGGCCCGGGATTGCCGGCCGGCTGGACGTTCACGCCGCCGGAAGGCAGCGGCGTGGGTCTCGCGAACGTGCGATCGCGGCTCGAGCGCATGTACGGCGAACACGCGCGGCTGGAGCTGCTCACGCCGGCCGATGAAGAGGGTCGTCCCCGGCCCGGCGTGCTCGCGCGCGTGACGATTCCATACCGGACCGGCGGACGTTCCGTTCGCCGAGGCGACGCCGCCCCGCTCCTGGTGGGCTCGCACACGACGCCGCCATGATCCGCGCCCTCATCGTGGACGACGAGCCGATCGCGCGCGCCGGCCTTCGCACGCTGCTCGGGGCGGAGGCCGCCGTGAGCGTCGTGGGCGAATGCCGGGACGGGGCCGAGGCAGTCGCCCGGATCCGGTCGGATCGCCCGGACCTCGTGTTTCTCGACGTGCAGATGCCCGAGCTCACCGGGTTCGAAGTGTTGTCGGCGCTCGAGCCTAACGAGCTTCCGGCAATCGTGTTCGTGACCGCGTACGACACGTACGCGCTCGACGCCTTCGAGGCGAGCGCGGTCGACTACCTGCTCAAGCCGTTCGACCGCGAGCGGTTTGCGCGCGCCCTCTCCCGGGCACGCCGATTCCTCGCGGGCGATCAGCTGGCGGTGTTCCGGAACAAGATCGCCTCGGTGCTGCACGCCGTCGCCGAAGTCGGCTTGGCCGAGCGGCAGTTCCCGTCGCGCGTGACCGAGAGCGACACCCGTGAAGGCGGCGCGGCCCGGAGCGCCGAGCGGACGAGAAACGGCGAGAGCAGGCTCATGATCCGTTCTCGTGGGCGCATTGCATTCGTTCCGCTGTCGGACATCGAATGGATCGAGACGTCGCGCAACCACGTCCGGGTGCGGGCGAAGGGCGTCTGGCACGCGGCGCGCGAGCCGCTCACGAC
>JBKOYV010000036.1:0-7457 GCA_046725585.1 Gemmatimonadota bacterium
GTTCGTCGCCGCGATTGCGAGTCTGGTGCCGGCGCGGCGGGCAACGCGAATCGATCCACTCGTCTCGCTGCGGTCGGACTAGCGACGGGCGTTAGGCAACGTTGACGCCTGGTTCTAGATCGTCCCCGGGAGGACGTACGCGAGGACCGCCCACGCGTGGCACGCGCTACCTCCCAGCACGAAAAGGTGCCAGATCGCATGCATGTAGCGATGCCGATCCAACGCGAAAAAGGTTACGCCCGTCGTGTACATCACGCCGCCCGCGAACAGCCAGAGAACCGCACCCGGTGGGACGTGGGCCAGCAGCGGACGGACGGCGACGAGTACGAGCCAGCCCATTCCCACGTAAACAGCGGTTGAGAGTATGGCGAGCCGGCCGGCGCCGAAGACGCTCTTGAGCGTGACGCCGATGGCGGCCAGGCCCCAGACGACGCCGAACAGCGACCAGCCCCAGACGCCGCGCATGCTCACAAGGACGAACGGAGTGTACGTGCCGGCGATGAGGAGATAGATCGCAGCATGGTCAAGGCGGCGGAAGACCTCTTTCGCGCGCCTGAGGACGTGCCCGGGAAGGGCGTGGTAGAGCGTCGAGGCGGCATACAATAGCAGAAGCGTCGCGACGAAGACGCTCGCGGCGATCACGCGCCACGGATCATGCGAGTGGGCGGCAGTGACGATCAGGACCGGCGCCGCGGCGGCGCTCGCCGCGAGGCCGAACCCGTGCGTGATGCTGTTCGCGAGTTCTTCTCCGAGCGAGTAGCGCCGCTCAAACGAGCCACCCCGAGTCTCAGGCAACATCATGCGCAATATAGCAGCCTCGGTGTCAGCTACTTCTCGTCAGGAAACGAAATGGCCGCCCCCATCAGGTAAGCGAATGTGCCTGCTGGGCGATCCGCACGGGCCCGGCTTTACTGGACAACGACGGTGCCTCTCATCGCCGTGCCGTGCACGGCGCAGTCGTACTGGTATGTCCCCGGTGTCGTAAACGCGACCGCATAAGTCCCGCCGCCCGTCTTGATGGTGCTACTGGGAAAGCTCGTCGACCCTAACGATTGTATGCCGTGTGGCAGCGAGCCGGTCCAGGTCCACGTGACGGATCCGCCAACGGGAATGGTGTCCACGGCCGGATTCCGGCTTCCGTTATGGCTACTCACGAATCGGATATCCGGGCCCAGGGTAACCGCACCCACGGGCCCGCCTCCTTGGCCCGCGTCGCCCCCTTGATCCCCGCTCCCGTACAGCCCGCTCGACGTGTAGCTGTTGCAGGCCACCACCGACGCGAGCACGAGACAACCGATGATTGCTGTGCGGAAATGCATCAGGTCAGTCTCCCCGGTTCACTGGCGCGAGAGAGCTGGACTTCTCCCAGTTGACAAACAGGAACCCGCCGGGCGCGTCCAGTTTCGGCTCGCCTGGTCCGGGCAGAATTTGGAGCTGCAGTTCTTCGATCTTGTTCTTGGAGCAATCCCAGCACTCCAGCGCGAAATCTCCGTCTCGGCGGGTGCGCGACAAAAACATCACGTGGACCATCGCGTTGTCGGTCACGAGTGTCTCGTCTTTGTAGAGGTGCCCGACTGCCCACAGCGCTACGGCGCTGTTGATCGTCGGTACGAGCGGCGTGTGCACGGCCGTGTTTCCGTGGTAGTACAGGCCCATGATCACCCCGCCGAAGCGCGGGTGATGCGGCACGTCTTTCGTCTGCACACGGTCGAGCGCGAGTTTCCAGTGCGCGCCGTCCTGAGTGGTGAATTCAGCGACGCCGTCCACCGAGTCGCGGACTGCCCCCGTGTCCCAGGCCGTGAATGTGAAGGTGCCTGAGATCGGGGATACGTTGTTCGAGTAGGGGCCATCCCTCACTTGCGACTCGAGCCCTTCCCGTTCGTCGCCGAATTGCCGGAGAATCGGCGCTGCGCTGTCGGGAAACGGGAACGGCCCTGGGAGGATCTGGATGACGGGCCCCGCACCCTTCACCTGCATCGCCTGGATCTTGGGTGCGGACTCGCTCATCGCGTGCTTGGGTGATTCGCTCGTCTTTTCAGCGCCGTAGCCTCCCACGCTTGCGCCCTTGGCGCTGACGACTTTCAGGTGTGTCTCCATGCCCAGGTGCTTGTGCGACTCACCCCCCACCGGGCAGTACACGTCATAGTTCCCGGGCTTGAGCGTGAGCTTCAGCTTTGCGCTCGATCCCGGCTGGATGACGTCGGTCTCCTGCTCGATGCCCTGTCCTTCGACCTCAAAGGCGTGAGGGACGGTGCCTACGTTCATCACGGTGAATGTCACGATGCCCGCTGTGATGCTGGGCTGTGACAGCTCGACCTTCCACTCGGACAGCTTGGCGTTCACCGCCGCCGGGTCGCCCCGTGTGCGGAGTGCAGGCACCGCAGCGAGTGTCAGGGCCGCGAACAGGAGCCCGGCGGGGGTCTGGGACGGCATAGCGTGCAAGGGATTCATAAGGCGATGTTCCTCGAAAGAGTCTGACGGCAGTGTTCAATGCTGTAGACTCCGCGCACCGCACGGTTATTCCGCGGGAGTGCACTCGCCGCCAGCGAGGTCGTCTGCTGAAGGCTCGATGACATCGTGAGGCGCCCGCTTCATCGTATTCTCAACTCGTAGGCGGAGAGCGCGTACCCACTGGCCTCGAATCGTCGCTCGGGCCCGACGACATACCGATCGGAGAGCAGCGCGAGCGTCACGGAGTCCCGTGCGTTAGGCAAGGCGACGTAGACCAGCGTTTGCGGCGCGGCCGCCCGGGCCAGGACCCAGGGCCCGTCCACGACTGTCGCCTCGAACGCGCCGGTCCGTCGTAGCGTCCTCCGCCACGTGGACCGGTCGAGCCGCCCAACGCTGTAATACTCCATCCGGGAGGGGAGGGCGATGGCCGTCGCGGTATCACGCACCAGCGTGGACACGACCGAGTCGGTCAGGTCGTGAAATCGCGTGAACTCGAGCGAGTACACCAGCTGGTCACGGCCCGCCCCACAGCATTCGGCCGTAACGCTCGTCATGTCCAGCATCCGATGCGACCCGAAGCGGAAGGTGCCCCAGAGCTGGCGCGACAACGGGTCCACGGTCCGCAGCGCGGATACAACGAGGAGCGCGGTGTACGTGCCTAACGCTACGCGCCGCGTGCTCGGGCCGAGCCCCAGCCTGACGAGCGCCACGTACGCGAGCGGGAGCAGCAGTCCCGTTCCGGCCATGACGTACCGGACGTTGCTGTACGTGGTAAACCGCGTGAGCGCGATGAGCGTCGTGACCGCCGCCAGCGTGAGGAACCCGATCACCGCGCGATCCGCGCCCGCGACGACTCGTGCCGATCGACGTCGAGTAAACCGAACGACACCCACTGCGGCATCTACTACAATCGACGTGGTCAGAAGCCAGGCGAAGTTCAGCACGAACAACAGCGCCAGATAACTCGCGACCTCAGCATCCATCCGTGGCGTGAGCAGCTTCTCCAGAAGCGGCGGCCCAAGACCGGTTTGCCACACCGGAGACTCGTCCGGCCGGACGACGCGGAACGTAAGCACGTAGCCGGCATAGGCCACCAACGGCGCGACTGTCGGCGCGAGCGGGATCAGAGCGCGGAGCCGCGCAGTGAACGTTCCCGGTGTACGCGCGAGCACCCACACGACGCAACACGCGAGCAGCACGACAAAGAGCAGAACACCGGTCTCCTTCGAGAAGGCCATCGCCGTACCCGACGCGGCGCACCAGAACCACCGGCGCTCGACCAACAGCACCGTGCACCAGATCGTGCCCGTCAGGACGGGAAGGTCCAGTGAAGGTTGGATGACCGACGCGAGGAACGGCGGCTGAAGGAGAAACGCGGCCGTCAGCAGCGCGATATCGGTCTCGTGGCCCCCTCCCGGGAAAGCCCGGCGCATCAATCGGTGAAAGCCGACCGTGGTTACGGCAAGGACCGTCCCGTTGACCAGAACAAGGAGGAGCTGGTTGCCGAGGTCGAGCAACTGAACAGCGCCGAGAACGCCCGAGTAGATATAGGCCGGGTGTCCATAGCAACGGAGGAAATACAACGCGAAGTGGTTCGCGGCGACGTCCATCGCGCACTCGGCGTACGCCCACCCATCCCACATCGGGACGAAGTCGAGGTGCGGCGAGAGCAGCAGAGCGGCCGTAGCGGCAGCAAGTATCAGAATCGCGCGTGAAGCGAGGACGGGCGGCAAGACTGACCGTGGGTGAGGGCCGTAGGATTTGTGCGCGCACGCCCGCGCTCGCAAGTTCTATCAGCCGTCGTCCTCCACCGCTACGGGGCCGTGCGACCGGGGTTGGTCGCGAACCGTCATGAAGACACCGTCGCAACCATCCGCCCTGCTCGGGAGCTTCGGCCGCCTGATCGAAGGTGCGCGCCGATGGAACGCCGCGCTGGCAGTCCGGCCCTCGCTCTCGTTCGGGCTCGTATTCGTTCTCGCGTTGCTGCTCGCTTTCCTCGGCGCAGTTGGAGTGGGTTTTCCGGAGCCCACCGTCCACGACGAGAACAGCTACTTGCTCGCCGCGGAGACGTTCGCTGCCGGCCGGTTGGCCAACCCGCCGCATCCGATGGCGGAGCACCTCCAGACTTTCCACGTCCTTCAGCGCCCAACCTACGCGTCGAAGTATCCGCCCGCACAGGGTCTGTGGCTGGCGGTCGGAATCAGGTTGGCCGGAACGCCGATCGTCGGCGTATGGCTTTCGTTCGCTCTCATGTGCGCCGCGATCTACTGGATGCTTCGCGCGTGGGTCGGTCCGCGGTGGGCGCTTGCCGGCGCGCTGGCGTTCGCGACGAGGCTCGCCTCGACATACTGGACTTACCAGTACTGGGGCGGGTCGGTTCCGGCGTTAGGCGGCGCGCTCGTGCTCGGTGGTGCGCGGCGAGTGATAGAGACCGCACGGCCACGCGACGCCATTCTCATGGCCCTCGGCGCCGCAGTGCTCGCCAACAGCAGGCCATACGAGGGACTGCTCTTGTGTGCGCCAGTCGCCGCTGTCGTGATCTGGCGGTTCGTCCGCCGGACAGATAGTGGCGTGCGACGCCGAATCCTGGCTGTGGTCCTGCCCACGCTCGCGGTCACCGGCCTCGTCGCCGCGCTCATGCTCCGCTACAACCACGCGGTCACCGGGCGGGCAACTCAATTCCCCTACCTCGCGTACCTCGACGAGTACGGTCGTGGACCTGACTTCCTCTGGCAGAAACCGAGAGATGCGCCGCTATCGACCGACGCTGTCATGCGCCGCTATCAGGAATGGGAGCTCGCGACTGCGGACTCTCTTCGCTCACCCAGGGGATTCGTGTCCCGAAACGTCGACCGGATGAAGGACACGTTCGGGTTCTTTCTCCAGGTGTCTCTTCTCGCGCCATTCTTCGCGTTGCCGATCGTGCTCCGGCAGCGGTGGGTTCGACTCGGCTGCGTCTGCCTGGCGTTCGTTCTCACGGGACTCATGCTTTCGTCGTGGTACCAGCTGCACTACGCGGCGCCCGCGGCGGGCCTCTTCATGATTCTCTACGTGACGTGTCTCGCCTGGTGCCGAAGGCTTCGGCTCGGCCGCTTCGACGCGGGGAAATACTTCGTCGCCCTGATTCTCTCGGTGTGGATGGTGTCTCAGCTCGCAAAGCTTGGCGTTCCAATTGTGCGTGTACTGGCGACGGGCGCGACACCCGAGTGGTCGCATTGGGCGAGGCGTCGAGCTGACCTCGAGGGTCGGCTACGGTCCGCGGACGGGAAGGACCTCGTGATCGTGCGATACGGCCCGCGGCATAACTTCCACCACGAATGGGTGCGAAACGCAGCCGACATCGATCGGTCCCCCGTGGTGTGGGCCCACGACCTCGGTGTCGTGAAGAACGCGAGGCTGCTGGAGTATTTCCGCGACCGCAAGGCATGGTTGCTCGAGGTGAACGACCCGGCGGGCGCGGAGAGAATCCAGGAGTACGATCGAGCCTCGAGCGGCGAAGCTGACGCCACGAACCGACCGATTTCGAGTCGTTAACCGCACGTGGGGTGCACCTTCGTGCAATGGCACACCCTTTCGCCGTCTCGGCATCGTGCGCGCGCGAACGATGAACCGACCGGTTCTGCATCCAGGGGATACATGAAGGCCAAATTCGGGGGTGCCCGGCCGGAGCGCGACCGGTCTCGAGGCTGGGGCGTTCGACGCATCACGCTGCGCGCGTGTCTCGAAGTGGCCGCCGTCTGCGGGCTCGCCGCGTGCGCGACCCACACGCCGGCGCCGCAGTCGCCGAACACGCCCGCGAGCGGACGCCGGGTGGGCGAGTTCGTCTGGCAAGACCTGATGACCGACGACGCGGAGAAGAGCCGCACGTTCTACGAGCGGCTCTTCGGATGGACGTTTGAGCGCGCCGACCGATTGGGCCGCCCGTATTACCTCGCGCGTTCGGGTTCGGCAGCCGTCGCCGGCATCACGCAGGTCGAGCGCCGCCGCCCCGACGAGCCGATCGCGCAGTGGATCAGCTATCTGTCGGTTTCCAACGTCGACAGTGTTGTCGCGCGGCTTACTGCAGCCGGCGGCCGCGTGCTCGTCGCGCCGACCGACATTCTGGCCAGTCGCGCTGCCATCGTCGTCGACCCACAGGGCGCACCGTTCGGGCTCGTTAGGCTCGGGCCGAACCTCAACCCGCCGCAGGGTGGACCCTCGGCGCTGGTCGGGAGCTTCCTCTGGCGCGACTGCTTCGCCACGGATGTCGAGCGCGCGCGCACGTTCTACGCCGACCTCGCGGACTTCGGAGCGACCCGGCAGGTCCGGCCCGACTCGCTCGTGCAGTACATCCTCACCCACAGCGGACCCGGTCCCGTGGCAGGTGTGGTACCGATCGGTGACAGGCCGATCAAGCCGAACTGGCTCCCATACGTCCGCGTGAACGACCCCGCCGCCGTCGCGGCGCGGGCCGAGCAGCTTGGCGGGCGCGTGATAGTCCGGCCGAGCCCGGAGATTCGGAAAGGATCGGTTGCAGTGATCGTCGACCCGGGTGGCGCTGCCGTCGCGCTGCAGAAGTGGCCCTTCTAGGCACTGGAGCGACACCGATGACATCCCTGCGAACTGCGCGTGCTCTGGTCGTCCTCGCGTTGGCGCTCGCGATACCGGCGTGCGGCCCCGGGAGCTCCGTCAGTGTCGGCGTGGGCGTTGCGTATCCCGGTGTCGGCATGGGCGTGGCCTATCCCGGTGGGTCCTGGCCTGGCTCCCCGGTGGGCGGCGTCTGGGTAGGCGGGCCGGCCTACTAACGAGCCTCACGTAGGTTCTGATGTGGTCTGCGGGGTGGGTCGCGATGCGGTCGTGGCAAGAACGAACGGCAACCACGAACCAACGGCAACCACGAACGCCACCGGCAAACGGCAACCACGAACGCTGACGACGCTGATCTGTCGAACGCTGTGCCCGCTGAATTCATCCTGTGGCGAAGCCCTCGACCGGAGCGTCAGCTCAATCACACGAACAATCGAGGT
>JBKOYV010000312.1:0-23807 GCA_046725585.1 Gemmatimonadota bacterium
AATCCCCGTCCCGAGGACGACCGGCACGCGCGTAATAATCAGGCGCTGGATGAGGCCCGCCGTCAGAAAGCGCTGGATCGTCACGCCGCCGTCGATATACAGATGGGCCATGCCCCGTGCGGCCAAGCGATCGATGACCTCGGCTGGCGTCGCGGCCATGAATGTGCACATCGCGCCGGGCGGTGCTTCGAGTGTCGCGGGGCTTGAACTGAGCACGATGACCGGCTTTGTGCCGTATGGCCATTCGGGGAACGACAAGACCGTCTCGAACGTCTTGCGTCCAATGACGAGCGCGTCCACGGTCGCCATGAACTCAGCGTAGCCGTGCGGTTCGCCGCCGCCCTCCGGGAGCCAGTCGAGCCCCCCATCCGAGCGGGCAATGAAGCCATCCAGGCTGGTCGCGATGAACACGGAGGCTTTCATGGCATCCTTGGTTGATTGCCGCCTAACGCCCCCGTTATTAATAGCTCCTGAGGCGTCCTCAATGCTCGATCCCATGTTAGGCCGCCGAGCGGCTGTATGCCTTGAAGGTCATGATGAGCCCAACTACGAACAAGATGCCCTCAAGAATCATGAAGAATATCGAACTCGCCCTTGCGGAGCTTCGCTGTAGAGCCCAGCGGCAAACATGCGGAACAGACCGAGGAGTAGGAAAAACCAACCTGACAGTGTTACGAGCACTGTCCAGTCACGCCGCCACACATTGTGTGCTTGTACAATCGCCAGACCGGCGAGAAACATCAGTACGCCGGAGAGATAAACGACTGGGGGAATCTGGGCGTCCGTAGAGATGCGGCTGCACGAGTGGAAACTCCGAGGCGACCATCATGACGATGGTGGGACCTAGCAGACCAGATATGCGCTTCGAGTTCGCCATAGACCTCCGGCTGGTGCGACCGCCTAACGCCCAAGTTCAACTGCAGATCGCTTGTCAGTTGCAACGATACGTTAGGTGGCCGGCTGGCGGCGCCAGAATGTCGACCGCCAGTGGTATACGGAGGGACTCGTCGGGCCCCAGCGCCCGATCCTTCTCTCGGTGTTCCCAAACTGCGAACGCGTCGGCGTCGTATCAATCGGCCGCCAACGAGGGCGCTGCGCGCTCGTCACTCTACATCTGGCGCTCGATCGTCCGGAGCCGGGTAACCAGCGGCGCGAGATCGCGAGACGCCAGTTCGGGATGGCCGAGCTCACCGTCCTCGGCCCGGTGCAGGTAGCGGGCGATCTGCACGTCCGATGCCCCGCGGGCCAAGAGGTTGTAGAGCTCGTGCGCATAGGGCTGATATTCCGGGTGCTCACCTGGCGCGCTCGCGACGCCGAGAGGGTCCCACTGCTCGAGCAGTGCGCGCTCGATGCGCTCTTCTGCCGCCGGCCGGTCCAAACTGGGCATGTCCTCTCCCTCGGGTGGTGCGCGGCGCGCCTTGGGCCCGACGCTCCCTTGAAGTGGTGCTTCGGACGAGCGTCCGTCAAGCGGAGACGCCCCCACGACAGGCAGCGGACGACCAGAGCGGTGGCGCTAGACGGCGAGCCTCGGACTCGACGCTCGCGGAACAACCGGTGGCCACCTAACGCCTGAAGTTAAGTTGCGGCGAGTCATATAGGGGCGCCGGCGCAGCCGGCGCGATTCCTCAGATCGCCCGTCAGCTTCAACGATACGTTAGGTGGCCGGTCGGGCACTCGAACTACCAGTCGTCCCATCGAGCCAGCCACTTAACGAACGCGCGATGACGGGCCACCGCCTCCCAGGCGCATCGACTCGCAAGCTACTCGGGCGCCCAGCACACGCGCCGGGTCGATCCGCGTCGCGCGCCGCGGTCGCAGATAGGTCGCGACGACTGCAACCGCGAGGAGCAGCGCACACGCGCCGAAGAGCGCCGCCGGATCGGATGGGCTTACCTCATAAAGAAGGGGCGGTCAGCAGCGGGACGCCGCACGCGCGCCGGCGACACCCGCGACTGCGCCGGCCCGCACACCGCGAGCGCCTGGCCGAGTAGCTCCCATCGCAATTGTCTGGGCGTGGCGCCGAGGGCAGCTCGGATGCCGAGCTCGCTGGTGCGCTCCCTACCGCAGACGCGAGGACGCCGTAGAGCCCGATGGCGGCAAGGAGCAACGCGACGAGCGCGAAGCCGGAGAGCAGGACCGCGCTCGTCCTCGGCTGCGCCATCGGGCCGGCTAAGCAGTCCTCCATCGTTTGCGGGTGGGAAAGGTCGAGCCGGGGGGCAACCTCGTGCAGCGCGTGGCGGATCGACGCGAGCACGGCGGCACGGTCGCCCGTAATGCGAGTTGCGAACAAGCCCTGCGAGATCGACCCGCCATGAATTGTCCGAAACTCTATCCTTGCGTCTCAGTGACGCCGTTCCCACTGTCTCGCACATTTGATCCGAGTGGGTTCCCAACGCGCTTCGCCGCACGATCCGCGTCATTACGGGGCCGGGCACGCCGAGGCTCAGCGGATCGCCGTGGAATCACTCGCTGTCGAACTGGATAGTGCGATAGACTGTCTCCGGCCTGGGTGTATGTTCCCTCGCGACGGCGCCTCGGTCGATTACTCTCATTCGGGTACGGATGTACGCTGCACGCTCAGTTGCCGCCGGCACTCGGCTGTTCGCCGCGGCGGCCACTTTGATGTTTCCGCTTTGGGTGTCCGGGCAGCCCACTCCGCGCCCCCTCCCGCTCGGCGAAGCCTTCGTCGTCCGGTCCGCGATTCTCGATGAGGACCGCGAGCTCCAGGTCTCCGTACCCGAGAGCTATTCGCGTACGACCGTCAAGTATCCGGTACTGTTTGTCCTCGACGGCAGCTCCAACTTTCTGCACGCCACCGCGTCGGTTCAGTTCCTCGCGCACGCACGCAACCGAATTCCCGAGGCAATCGTCGTGGCGATCCCGAACCGGAATCGCAACCGCGATCTGACACCAGGACCTGGCGCGGTGACGTTCGAGCGCGTGCTCGCCGAGGAAATAATTCCCTGGGTGGAGAACCATTACCGCGCCGCGTCCGAGCGGATTCTCTGGGGGCATTCGCTGAGTGCGAGTTTCGCGGTACACGTGCTGCTCAATCGTCCGGAGCTATTCAGGGCTTACGTCGCGGCGAGTGCGCCCGTGTGGCGCTACGCGACCTTCTCGGCGGACATGACGGCCGGCCTTCCACGTGCGGCCCGCGCCCGCGTGGCCGTCTACCTCGCGGTGGGAGAATACGAGAACGCGAACCTTCGAGGCGGCGTGCAGCAACTCGTCGACGCTCTCAAGCCAGGCAACACCACCACAGTTCCCGAGTGGTCGTTCTCGGACATGAAGGACCAGGACCACAACTCCATGCCGATGCCCAGCCTGTATTGGGCGCTCGAGACGCGTTACGCCAAATGGCGCTTCCCATTCTTCGAGACGCTTGCCGAGCTGGATAGCCTTGGTGGGCTCGAGGCGCTCGAAAGCCACTATGACCGCTTCGCCAAACATTATGGATACGCCGCGTCTATTCCGGAGGACCGGCTCTCGTCGGTCGCGAGCATCTACGTCGCCGCCGATCGCCACGCCGACGTGCTCGATCTGGCCGCGCGTTACTCCGTCCCATATCCACGAGCAGCGGAGAGTTGGGTGAACCAGGTCGGCTACGACCTGCTCAGGCGGGGTCGCATAGCGCAAGCGATCGCGGCGCTCAAGATGAACGCGGAGCGGTTTCCCGAGTCCCCAAACGCCCACGACAGCCTGGGCGATGCGTACTGCCGTTCAGGCGACCGGGCGGCCGGCCAGCGGAGCTATCAGAACGCCGCGCGAGTCGCAGCTGGCCGCACGCCGCCTTCACGCCTCGCGGCGTATCAGGCGAAGGCTGCCAAGGGCTGCGATCCTTAGCGGGCAGATTGGCGACATTCACAGCTGTTGGGGTCACCTAACGCCGGAGTTCAGCCGCAAAGGATCCATGGACAGCGACCCTTTGTCATCCCTCGGCTCGTTAGGCACCGATCGCATCGTTGATTGCCCGCCGAGGGCGCGGCCCCAGGCGCCTCCACGGGAAGCGGCCGGCGCAACGCGGCGTCGGTCACGGCGGCCATGGTCGACGCCATGCCGATCCCAGCGCCAAGGTCGCCACGACTGCCGCGGTGAAAGCAGGCGTGTGGCGAAAGCCGCGGAGGGGGATGCGGACGTCATGCAGGCGTGGGTCCATGAGCTCTCTCTACAGTCCAGTGTAGCACTCCCACGACTGGCATACAGCTCCGACACGCCGTGAGCGCCTGCTTCCCGCCGGACTTACGGAGGCCTGTGGCCACCTAACGCATGAAGTTCACCTGCAGAGCGCGTGGTTGCCGACGCCCGGAACTTGAATCTGGTACGCGGCCGACAGGCGCACAACCTGATGCCGGTCGCTTTGTCAGGTGCAACGGACGTTAGGCGGCGGGTCGAGATGGCGGCGGCCGCTGGCTATCCCGCTAGGAACGCGACGCCGGCCGAGATGACGGTCCCGACGCCCGCGAGAAGGGCGGGTCCACCCCGGTCGATACCGGCGGGCACCGAGAGTACGGGACGCGCGAGAAGAAGGCGTTCGCGAACGCGGTCGACCGAGCGCTGACTCGCGCGTTGAGGGGACGCTGACCGGCGACGGTTGAAGGTGGCAGACGACAGTGCGGAGATATGTCGGCCCGGGCCGGTCGTGCCATTTCGCCCTCCCGGAGCTAGCATTCGTTACGCATGATCAAACCACTCCTGTTAGCGCTCGCCGTTACCGGTGGCTGTCAGGCCCCAACTCAGACGAAACCGGCTTCATCTCTCGGCGATTTCGCGGCGCGCCTCGAGTCGCTGCGCGCTACGGGACACATCCAGGCGCTCAGCGCCGTCATTTCGAAGGATCAGTCCATCGCCTGGAGCGGCTCCTTCGGTGGAACCGAGGGTGTGCCCGGCAATGTTGGCGACACGACGGTCTTTCACCTCGCGTCGCTCACCAAGCCCCTCGCCAGCACGGTGATTCTCCAACTGGTGGATGAGGGCAAGGTCTCGCTCGACGATCCCGTCTCCAGGTATGGCGTCGGCCTTCCGGGAACGGTACTCGTCAGGCACCTGTTGAGCCATACGTCCGAGGGCATTCCCGGAACCCGATACGCGTACAACGGCGATCGGTTCAGCCTGCTCGATGCGGTGGTTGCGCAAGCCGCCGGCAAGCCGTTCGCCGACGCGGTTCAGGAGCGCATCATCGCCCCACTCGGATTGAAGCGCATGGCACCGACACCGCAGTCGGCGGCGTTCGCGGCCAGCGGACTCGATAAGACCGCGTATCTCGCGAACGTTGCGCCGGGCTACACGTGGAACGGCGAACGGTACGTGCCCACCGCATACCAGACGGCTTTCAGCACGGCGGCCGGGCTCACCGCCTCGGCGCGTGACTATGCGACGTTCTCGATGGCGATGGATCGCGACGCATTCCTCAGGCCCGCAACGAAGGCGCTCGCCTGGACGCCGGTCGTCAGCCCCGCGGGCCAAACCTTTCCCTATGGACTCGGCTGGTTCGCAACGGACTACAAGGGCATCCGTGTCATCTGGCACTACGGCTATTGGACTGCGTCGTCCTCGCTGGTCATCAAGGTTCCGTCCCAGGGACTCACCTTCGTCCTGCTGGCGAACACCGATGGACTGTCCGCGCCCTATCCGCTCGGCTCGGGGAAGCTCGAGGCGTCGCCGTGGGCGCGGGAGTTTCTCGAGACCTTCGTGATCGCGAAGCTGCCGCTGCCCTGACCGAGTAGCAGCTTTCGGCTGGGCCTGCGCGCGCTAGTTTCGGCGCCTGGGTCGCCGGAGCGGAAACATCGTCAGGTCGATGGCCCGGAGCCGCGCCTGCACCAGATGCCCTTGGTCACGTCCAATCGGTCGGCCGCTTCTCGTTGGTATCGAAGCGTTAGAACCGTGGGTTTCCCTCGCAGTCAGCGTCAGGACGCCTTCTTTCAGGTCCTCCGTGAGGGCGTACGGATCCTGCCGCCGGTGCACCCCCACGCGCTACAGCGCGCCAACGGACCTTAGGCTGCGGGTCGCGATAGGTTACAACGGGCCTTCTACATGTTAGCGGGCTGGCGTGATGAGCATTCAGATCACGATCAATACGAAGAAGACCCCTCCGAGCACTCGTGCCAGAACCCGGTAGCGCCACCGCATCGGCGTGAAGTCCACGCGTCCTGCGAACACGCTCGGCGGCTTCGCGGTCGGGTCGCGATGGTGGCCGGCCGAGCGGAAGCTGAAGAACAGGGCGCCAATCAGGGCGGCGACCGCCGAGTACCAAATCCAGTCCTGCGATGCCATGCGGTGCGTGTGGTTGTGTCGCGGCCTAACGCCCCAGTTCACTCGCGAGCGAATCAATGAAAGCGAGCGAAGCGAGCAATCCTAAGATCGCTCGTCAAGTGCAACGATCGTTAGACAACAGCGGCGCACTATACTAGAACGAAGGTGCGGGTCAAGGTCTGATAGAATCCCGAGATTGTCGCGATATCGGAGAGGGGCGGTTCCGCGGAGTCGGGCTGCCCACCAACGCTGGAAATGGGACGCGGCTCGTTGTACGGTAGATAATGCAGACGACGATTTTCTTGCAGGCCGCGCTGAATGGCGACTCGATTCACCCGGCAGCGCCGCGCACTCCAGCAGCCATCGCGGAAGCGGCTCGCGCGGCCGTCGACGCGGGCGCTCAATCGGTGCACGTCCATGCGTTCGACGATGCTGGTCGGGAGACTCTCGAGGGCGCCGCTTGCGCTAAGGTGCTGCGCGCAATCCGAGTGCGCTGTCCTGAGACTCCGATTTCCTTAACGACGTCAGCGGCGATTGTGCGGAATCCAGGCGAGCGTTTCAGGGTCGTCGAGGCATGGGGAGAAATGCCTGACCTTGTTACCGCGAACCAGGGCGAGCCGGGAATTGTAGAGCTCTGCGAGTTACTGCTGTCCCGAGGCGTCGGTATCGAGGCCGGATTGCTGAGCAGTGAAGATGCGCGAGCGTTTGTGCTTTCCGGATTGGCAGGCCGGTGTCGCCGCGTTCTTATCGAGCCGCTTGACGCCGATCCTGACGCTGCTGTGCACCACGCTGCCCAGGTGGAAGACATTGTCGTGTCCGCGGGCATCACGCTGGACCAGGTTCACCACGGTTATGGCCTAGCGTGTTGGGCAGTCAATCGACGCGGCCTCGATAGAGGGCACGGTATCCGTACTGGGTTGGAAGACATCACGCTACTGCCTGACGGTAGGCCGGCACGGGACAACGCTGATTTGGTCGCCGCAGCCGCGCGGTTGATCCGCGCGCATGTACTGGGCTGCGGTCATGGGACTTCTGCTGTTGTCTAACGCATCAAGTCGAGCTGCAAGGGTAGGTCGTAAGATGCAGCGCCGGAGGCGCTGCTTCCATAGCGCCCTTGGCAGCTCCAACGCACGTTAGGCCGTGCGCGGCTCGAAAGCATCCTTAAGACTCGAGATCTCGACCTCGCCGAGAGAAGCGAAACTCTCGCGGCCCTCTGGGTCGATCTGCGTCAGCCAACCTACGTAACGAGGCAGCCACGGTGGATATGACGTAGTCGGCCCGGCGAATCGAGTTTCGTATGTCGTCCTTCCGTCAGCCACGCGTACGAGGGCAATTCCGTGCACTCTCGCGTACTCGAGAGCGCCTCGCTGGAATCGCGTAGTAGAAAACAGCATCCTTTTCTGAGCGCCTACGCTGCGAACCTTGTCGGCGAGTACCTGCACTACATCTCGCTCGATCGGACGCGACTGATGTTTGCACTCGATCAGCACGAGAAAGTTTGCACCGAACGCTTCAAACCGCGCTGTGACGTCGATCTTGTACTCCCCATCGTCGCCTTGGATAGGGTCAAGGTGCCGTACGTCGAGGTCGTTCAGTCCAACGCCCTGCTTTTGAAGCACTGAAGCGACAAGCCGTTCGAACTCGACCGGCGTGAGTGACAACGGCCCAAATCGGTCCAGGAAATCAAAATCGCGTTCGGTCATGCGTGCATTACGCGTTGGTTGGCATCGGCCTAACGCCTTAGTTCAGCTGCAAGCACGTACAACCATCGCGACGAAGTCGCATCCAAACAGTGCTTGTCAGCTGCAACGTTCGTTAGGCAGGTGCGGGTAGAAACCGGGTAGATAGGTAACAGTCCAAACCGAACATAGGTAACACTCGGTTGCCGTGGCTAGAAGCGCGATCTCTCAGGAGGTCGCGATGCCATGGCGGGAGACTGCACCTGTGGACGAACGCTCACGCTTCATTGACGCTCACCGCGCCGGCGGCTTTACGATGACCGAGCTCTGCGCGCGCTTCGGCATCAGCCGACGCATCGGCTACAAATGGCTGGCGCGCTACGACGCCGAGGGCCGAGCCGGCCTCCACAACCGGAGCCGCGCGCCGCACCGCTGCCCGCACCGCATCGACGACGCCACGGCCGCGCTGCTGTGCGCGGCGCGGCGGAAGCATCGCGACTGGGGGCCGGAGAAGCTTCTCGATTGGCTGCGGCCCGTCACCCCGGAGTGGACTGGCCGGCGGTCAGTACCGTCGGGACCTCCTCAAGCGGGCGGGGCTGGTGAAGCCGCGCCGGCGCCGCTACCACGCCACGCACCCCGGGGTGGTGCCGCCAGTGACCCACGCGCCTAACGATCTGTGGACGGCCGACTTTAAAGGCGAGTTCCGGACCGGGGACGGCGAGTACTGCTACCCGCTCACCGTTGCCGACCAGCACACCCGCTACCTACTCGAGTGCCGCGGGCTCCGCTCCACACGGACCATGGGCGCCTAGGCCGTCTTCGAGCGGCTGTTCCGCGAGTGCGGACTGCCGCGCGGGCTCCGCACCGACAACGGCGTGCCGTTCGCGACCACCGGCCTGAACGGCCTGTCGACGCTGAGCGTGTGGTGGATCCGGTTAGGCATCCAACCGCAGCGGATCCTGCCGGCGCATCCGGAGCAAAACGGGGCGCATGAGCGGATGCACCGGACGCTCAAGCGCGGCGCGATCCGGCCGCCGCGCCAGACGCTGGCGGCGCAGCAGCGCGTCTTCGACCGGTTCCGGGAGTTGTACAACACGGAGCGGCCCCACCAGGCGTTAGGCGGCCAGACGCCGGGGTCGCGCTACCGGCCGTCGCCGCGGCCGTACCCCGACCCGCTGCCACCGATCGAGTACCCCGGGCACTTCACGATCCGCGAGATCACGGCGGCGGGGACGTTCCGCTTCGGGGACCGCTTGCTGTTCTTGAGTAACGCCCTCAAACACTACTCCGTCGGGCTCGAGGAGGTGGCCGACGGCATCTGGTCCGTCTACTTCTGTCACGTGCTGCTCGCTCGGATCGATGAGCGAACCGGCACGCTCAACCGGGGCCGAGAGTGTTACCCATGTTCCCGGTTTACTCTGTTACCGATGTTCCCGGTTGCTCAGGCGCTGCGGGACGTGCGAGGGTTCGCCCCACTCGCAGGCGATGGAACCACTGAGCGAAGAGCGCGAGGATGCTCCCCGCTAGGACGGCGGCGGGGAGCACAGCGGCGAAAATGCCGAACGCACGCGGGCTGCGTGCGACTGGAACCGGACCTGACATGGCTATTGTGAGCGCCAGCGTTGCGACGGCGCCCGAGATCATCCCGCGACGACTGTGCGTCCGGCGCCAGCCGAACGTCGCTCCACTGCCGAGCGCGAGGACAAGCGCGACACCCACCGCAATGAGTTCGTGGCGCGGCGCGATGCCTACGGCGCGCAAGAGGGCGTCAGCCGCCGTCACCGGCGCGACGAGTAGCCAGAGAACGCCGCCGAAGCGGGCGCCGACCCGGGCCACTTCGCGAGGAGGCAAAGTCATCAGCGTGGGATAGTTCTCAAGCAACGCCCAGGCGGCGGCGGTGCCGGCAAGCGCGCCAAAGACCATCCCTGACCCCATTCGGGCCCAGATCGGCACGATGAGGAACGCGTGAGCGGTGGCGAAGAGTAAGGCACCTACCAGACCGCTCAGGAGGCCGCCGAGCAAACCGGGCCAAATCTCATCCGGAATTCGCCAACGAAGGGCCACGCCGGACCTCGTGTAGGGGTCGCGTCTCGCGTTCGGCCATTTCGACCTAACGCACAAGTTATGCTGCTAGCAAGGTCTCACCATTGCGGCGAAGCCGCATCCGACATCGCTTGTCCGCAGCAACGATACGTTAGGCGGCCGCTCCCTGAAAGCAACGCCGGAACAGCCCGCCGGTCTGCGGTACGACCGGGCGCGGTCTCGGTTGAAGTCTGCTAACGGCCTCTTCTCACGGCAACAGCGTTCGTAAGCTGGCTGAAACACTCGAATAGGGCGGCAAATCGCCTATCTCCTCCAAAGCAGCGGATGGCCCCTCGTGATTCACTCGAAAAGCCCTACGGACGCCTGGTGCGACAGCCCAGAAATACAGTGGGCGCTCTTTGAGAAGGCCGCGGTACTTCTTGTATCCATCGGTCGGCGCTTGCTGAGTCGATGCGTCAGTGGAGCGACTTACCGCGTCCATTTGCGTAAGGAGCTTGGAGAGCTCGCGTTGCGTTTTCTTTGTCTCGCCGGCCACTGCCATGAAAGCGTCGCCTGCGGGCGACGCAAAACCAGCAACGTCGAATTCGACAGTTCGAGGGTCCAAAGCAACCAACTCGAGCGGCCAGCCGTAGTCCAGGACCAGGCTCGCGACCGCACCTACTTGCGTGATGTACTCTCGCCACGCGAGGTAGATCGAGCCGTCGGGGCGGCGACTGAACAGACATGGCTCGGTCGGTTTCGCGCTTGCGCGGTGAATCGACGGCAGCGCGCAGCGGCCGGAGTCATCGACGCGGACAATCCCGGCGTTGAGCCCACGAAGAAACCCGATTGCTTCGTCGGGATGCAAATCGGTGGGGAGTACAACCGGGCCACTGGGCGTTGGGCCGAGCTGCTGATACTGCTGCGCCCATTCGGCCAGAACGGCCCGGAGTCTGCCCAACTCCTCGGATTCCATAATCGCGGTAGAAAGCGGGTGGCGCCTAACGCATGAAGTTGAGCTGCGGGCGAGGTATCACCATTGCGGCGTAGCCGCTTCCATAAATCGCCCGTCAGCTCCAACGTACGTTAGGCGGCTGGTTGCGATGCGGCCGCCGGCGAAGCCAGCGGGCGGCTACCGGCTCCATGGGAGACTTACTACTGCGACGGAGCTTTACCGAGAGAATACGGCGCCGTGCGGAAGTCCGGCGCCACGGAAACCGTGAGGCAAGTTCAGGTCGCTCATGCTGAAACCTGGGCTAGCGGAGCCAGAGTTCCTGAACTCGGTGTCGAGAGTAACGTGACCTGAGTTGCGGTCGAAGTGGAGCATGAACAACCGACTGTCCGCGCCCCCGGAATTGAGGATGATCCGGCTACCAGCGTCGTCCCAAGCCATCCAGTGGGTGAACTGATCCGGCCCGAGCGACACCTGGGACACTTTCACAGGCTTCGCCGGGTCGGCGACATCCAACACCACAACACCGCCCATCGCTGGAACGGCCTCGATCCAATAGTGGCCTACTACGAGCGGCACACCGCAAAGCCCGCCATCAAAGGTATAAATCGGGTCCGCTTGGGGTTTGTCGCTGTCGAGGCCAGTGATTCGGTGGAGTCCGCAGGACCGGGTCTGGACGAGAACTGTTTTGCCGTCCGCGAGTACGCGTGGTTCCTGAGGGTCTTCGTGCCCGTAGCCGCGCGGTCCGGGCGACAACCGAATCGTCCGCAGCAACTTCAGATCCGACATTCTCCACACCTGGACGGCGACACCTGGGCCATCGAGGAACGGCATGGGTGAGCTCGTCGACAGCAGGCGGTCGAGATTGGGAAGCACGGCGATGCTGTAGGGGCGAATGAGGACATCCGGAACGCTCGGATCGACCGCACTGGACGTCCGAACAACGCGACCGTCGTTGTCCATCTCGACTAAGCCACCGCCGCGTTCCCCGTGTTTCATGCTGAAGGTGGCCAATACGTGGCCATTCGGCAGACGGACAAATGAGTGAGGATGACTGTAGCCATCGATGTCATCGAAGGCCCGCACCAACTTCACTCGCAGCGGTTCACGCACATCGAAGATGAATGACTTACCGGACTTGAATCCGTTGGCGAACAAGAAGCCCGTTTCTGACAGGGTGTACTCGGTGTGGTGCGGGGTCGTGCCCACAGTACCAGCAGCGACCGAGCCGACTACTCTGCCGTACGTGGGGTGGCCCGGCGTCACGTCGAGGACAGCCAGGAAATCGCTCGCCTGTCCCGCGGAATCACCCGCCCATACGAACAAATAACGAGCGGGCTCGGGTGCGATCGGAACAAGCAGGATGAGCGCGCAGGCGCATGCGCTCAGGAGTGCGTTCTTCATGGCTGTCCCTCGTTCATCGTGGCTGTCCTACGGTCGCGGTCACCGAACAAAATCAATGGACGCGCGCAAGCACCGTCAGGCCTCCGCGAGTATTCGCTGCCACTGGCTGCGCGAAGTACTCATACCACGCCTCGGGGGGGTAAACGGGTCGGCGAGGATCCGTAGCGATCCGGTCACCTCGGCACGTGGAACGATGCTGCCGGGAGGTATGCGAAGGCAATGGCCTAGGCGACCGCGTGGGGAGCCGGCTGCGCCCGGGCTTGCACCGAATAATGTCGCCGCCTAACGAAATGGCCTGCTGCGAACGCTCAGACAAATGCGCCTCGCGCACATAGTGCGCGAGGCGCTTCCGACAGGTCCGCGTTCGACGGCAGCAAGCCTGGTTAGGTTGCGGGAATAGCGCCGATTCCGTGTCGGCCGTGTCTGTCGACGCTCACCTTGGTCTCCCTCTCCCTACTTTAGTCCCCTGGTAATTAATGAAGCGTTTTGATTCACTTCAAAGTCAACCGAAGAAACGTTTCTTACGAACGGTCGGCTTACAACCGCTTTTACAAGGTCAGAATGCATAAAGTCTTCCATTGCAGTTTTGTTTTCCCACAAATAGAAACCTCCAAAAGTATTTTTCTCTTCGTCTGCCAACCACACTTTTGAAATAAGGCCTGGTACTTTCGCTAACACTGGTGCATCGGGTTCTACCATTTGCTTAAGATATTCCGCTTGGGAGATATCTTTTAATTGATAAGTGATTAATTGAGCTTGCATAACGCCTCCGCTTCCGATTGTTAATGGGGTTTTGTTTGTAGCCGATTTAAGTAACTAGTGTTTCTTTCTGGGATCGTCCGCGGGATTCGCGTAGGTCGTTGCGAAGAACCGCTCGGCGCGGATGCTTAACTCCGTGGCGACGCGCGCGATCGCGAAGTGATGCATCTTCGCTGTGATCGTTCCGGTGTCGCCCGCTGCCAGCCTAATCTGACGTGTGCTCGACCCCGCGGCCGTCAACGCTGACGCGATGCGCTGCACCTCGTCGCTCTGATACCAGAGTGCGATTCCCTCGATCGAGGGACGTGCGACCGTTGACCCTTCATCCCCGGACGCGAGGCGCACCGTGACAACGTTGGCTCCCGCGCAAAAGGCAAACTTGTCGACCCCGTCGACAAACTGAGGAAACCCGACCTAGGCATGCCGTGCTCCGAAGGCGTGCTTGCTTGCTGGTCCAACGAACGAGGCCTAGTATGGGGCACCGATCTCACCTCGGTCTCACTTGGATCACTCGGGCGACGAAGAACCGCGCAAGGTGCTGCGTCTAAAGACGTTCGGAGGCCTGTGGCTGGAGGGTGACGAGGGTCGGTTGACCGGGGCGGCCGCCCAGCGGCGACGGCTTGTCCTGCTTGCAGCGCTCGCCGCCGCCGGTCAGAAAGGAATGACGCGGGACGCCGTCGTCGGCCTGCTATGGCCTGAGGTAGACGAGGCCCGCGCGCGAGCGGCACTCTCGCAGGCGTTGTACGCGCTCAAACGGGACACCGGCGAGGACGAGCTCGTGCTAGGGCACGACGTTCTCACGCCTAACAGTGACATTCTCTGGAGCGACGTCTCGGAGTTTGAGCACGCCATCGCTCGGGGAGACTTCGAAGCAGCGGCGAATCTCTACGGCGGGCCATTCCTCGCCGGCGTCTTCATCTCCGAGGCTGTGGATTTCGAGCACTGGCTCGATGGCGTTCGCCTGCGGCTCAGCCAAGCCGCCGAGCAAGGATTCGAGCATCTGGCGATGGACGCCGAAAGTCGGCGGGACTTCGCGGCGGCCTCGCACTGGTGGCGCCGGCTATTGGGACTCGACGCGCTGAAGACCCGGGCGGTGCTTGGCCTTATGGAGGCGCTGGTCGCGTTAGGCGATCGCGCCGAAGCGTTGAGAACTGCCGAACACTATGCACAGCGTGTCCGCGAGGATCTGGACGGTGAGCCGAATGCCAGGATCATGGCGTACGCGTCCTCACTGCGAGGGACGCCGTCACGCCTTCCAGTGTTCGCCGATGAAATGATCGGACGCGACGATGAGCTCCGTGTCGCCACTTCGTTCATTGAGCGATCCGACGTTTCACTCCTCACGCTCACGGGTGCTGGTGGAACGGGAAAGACGCGCCTCGCGATTCAGGTGGCTCGCGCGGTCGAGCCGCGAGTTGATCGCGTCTGGTTCGTAGACCTTTCGGCATTGCGCGACTCGGCGGCGGTGATTCCGGCCGTTGGTTTCGCATGTGGAGTCCAGCCCGAGCCCGGGCGCGATCCGGTCGACGCGATCGCATCGTCGCTTGCCGGGCGTCGGGTGCTGATCGTCCTCGACAACTTCGAGCAGGTTGTCGACGCGGCAGGGGCGGTTGCGCGGCTGGTGACCGTTGCGCCGGAGGCGAAACTGCTCGTCACGAGCCGAATGCGACTCGGAATTCGCGCCGAGCATGAATTCTTCGTCGCGCCGCTCGCGCTACCCGAGGATCCAACCAATATCGGTGCGCTGCGAGCGAATTCCGCGGTCCGCTTATTTCTCCGTCGCGCAGCTACGGCGAATCCGTCGCTCGCTGTCGACGACGACACGCTTGGCGCCGCTGCGCGAATCTGTGTGCGCGTGGACGGATTGCCGTTGGCGATCGAGCTCGCCGCAGCGCGATGTCGTCTCATGTCGCCCCGAACGATTGCGACTCGGCTGGAATCTGGGCTGGACCTGGTGTCCGGCGGTGGACGAGACATGCCGGCGCGTCAACAGACGATTCGCGAGACCGTCGCTTGGAGCGTTGCATTGTTATCCGATGCCGAACGACGGGTGTTCGCGCGCTTAAGCGCTTTTGCCGGGGGCGCGTCCGTTGCAGCAGCCGAGTGGGTCTGCGCCGACAGCAACGAGTCGACCTCGGCGCTCGACGCGCTGAGTGCTTTGGTGGACGCGAGCCTGCTCATGGCTGAACCTGCGCAACGCGACGATCCGCGCCTTCGCATGCTCGAAACGGTGCGCGAATTCGCGATGCGTGCGTTGCTGCGTTCGTCTGAGAAGGACGCCGTGATGGGTCGGCATGCTGAGTGGTACCAGCGGCTGGCGATGCAACTCGAGCCAAGGCTCACTAGCGAGACGCAACAGGACGCGTTGACGACGCTCGCGCGCGATCACGCCAACCTCGGCGCCGCACTCGACTGGATGATCCGCAGCGATCACGCCGAAGGTGCGCTTGCGCTAGCGGCAGCGCTCTGGCGGTACTGGCTCGTGCGTGGGCATTTCGAGGAAGGTCGTCGTTGGCTGGCGCGCGTCCTCGAGATGCCGGCGTCGCGGGCGCCTGATCTCGATCGGTTACGCGCTGACGCGATGACGGGGGCCGGGACTCTGGCTCAGAACAACGGAGCCGTCGCTCTTGCCAAGGAGTATTTCGAGGCGGTGCTGGCGATTCGTCGCGCGCACGACGATGCGGCGGGTATCGCACGCGCCCTCGCGGACTTGGGCTGGATTGCCTGGCGCCAGTGTGATTTCCCGAAGGCGCGGCAGCTGTCGAGCGAGTGCCTAACGCGGGCCGAGGAGGTCGGTGCGACGCGAGTGGCTGCTCTCGCGCTCACTAACCTCGGTGCGACGGCGCTCTTCGAAGGAAACTTCCAAGAGGCGTGCGAGGCATTGGAACGCAGTTCGGCGATGCGCCAACAGGTGGCGGATCGACGGGGTGTGGCGTTCTCCGACACGTTTCTCGCGTGGACGCGGTGCCGGATGGGTGAGATGTCGGACGCGATCGCGCTTCTCGAGCGCGCCGAACAAACGCTCGACGACGTCGGAGATCGCCGGCTGATCTATTTCGCGCGCGAGATCAAAGCGCACGCATTCCTGCGACTCGGTGATGCCGCGCGTGCCGCAGAGATTCTCGAGATCAACGGCCTCCGTCGATTCGGCGATCGGTGGGGCGTGGCGCATGGTCTTGCGCTCGCGAGTTGGGCGTCACGCCTGCTTGGACTCAACGAGCAAGCCGAGGCGTTAGGCAAAGAGAGTCTTGCGCTGCGACGCGCCGAGGAGGACCGGTATGGCGAGGCCGAGTCGCTTGCGCTGCTTGCGGCCGCGGCGAGCGCCAATGGCGATGACGCGACGTCGTTGACATTGCTTCAGCAAAGTCGCGGCATCCGGGAGGCCATCGGTGACCGTGCGGGCGTGGCCGAATGCGACGCTGAACTCGCAAGGATCGCGGCTACCGCATGAGCGAACCGTCCGACAGCCTGCGCGAACAATTCGGAGACATCGATGTCTACCTGTTCGATCAGCTGCTGCGCGGGCGGATCGTTTCGGGAATGAAAGTGCTCGATGCCGGTTGCGGCTCGGGAAGGAATCTCATTTTTCTCTTGCGCGCCGGCTTCGATGTGTGGGGGGTTGACGAGAGCGAGGAGGCGATCGCCGCGGTGCAGCGCCTCGCCACCGACATCGCGCCGGATGTGTCTCCGGGACGATTTCGGGTCGAGCGCGTGGAGTCGATGTCCCACGATACCGACTCGATGGACGTTGTCATCTCGAGTGCCGTGCTCCACTTCGCGCGCGACGCCAGCCATTGGCTGGCAATGGTACATGAGATGTGGAGAGTGCTCGCGCCGGGCGGCCTGCTCTTCGCCCGGCTAGCGACCACGGTCGGCCAGCCACATCTGAAGCCGCTCGGGGGCGGTCGTTATGTGATGCCGGACGGGACGACGCGTTTTCTGGTCGACCATGAGCGATTGCTGAACGTGACGCGAGAGTTGGGCGGTTCGCTCCTCGATCCGCTCAAGAGCACGGTGGTACACAAGCAGCGGTCGATGGGGACGTGGGTGGTGAGAAAGCATGAACGATGATGTCATCCGGCGTGCGGGATGACATCATCGTTATGCGAAACCTAGCTCGCCTGCAAATACTTGTAGCCGACGACACGTTGTCCTCTGTCTTGATTATCTCGATGACGTCGTGCAGCGCGAGGTTGCAGGAGAGCGGGATTCCGCCACGCTTGCTGAACTGATCGAGCGCCACTCGAAATTGGGCCGGCCCGGATAGACTCGAACCACTCGCGAGCGCGCCGCGACGCGGTCTGGCAGCGAAAGCCGGTGTATTTCGGACATTGATGGCGAGTAAAGCGGTAATCAGAGACAATCTGCATTACTCAAAAGCGCGTGTGCGGCCTAACGCCGAAGTTCAGCTGCAAGCGAGTCAACGAAAAGCGCCGAGCGAAGCTCGGCGCAATCACTAGATCGCTTGTCAGCTGCAACGAGTGCTAGAGCGCAAGCACATCGTCATCCCAATCCTCAGCTATGTACTCGCCTGTAGCCTCAAGGCGCTTTTGACGCAATTCTTGTCTTCGTAGGCCGGCACGAAGCGTGTAAAGAAGATCCATCACCCCCGCCCAAGCAGGGGTGAAGTCACAGGCGTCCTGTCTCCTATCCCGCGCGTGGTTGACGGGCGCCTGAAGTCGGAATTTGGTACTTTATGGCACCGACGTGTTCGACAGACTCGTTAGGGCCGCCGACAACTGCTGCACCTTCGGCCCATCGCACGAATTCTTCGCGTCTCCTCGAGCCGCGTCGCCAGCCTCGTCGGCGCACCATGACGCGCCGGTCCCGTCGCACGTTCGGCATTCGCGATATCCCCGCTGACCCTGCGTGTTCAGATACTCAACGCGAGAACTTGTACCCCGGATCGATCGCCGGCCGTTCGCGCGTCTCGGACACCGCCCACCCCGTCGCGTACATCCACTTCGCCATCCGCCTGAGCTTCGGATATTCGATCCGCGAGGGTTCGTCGAACGGCGTGTGGTAGATGTCGTGTAGCACCGTCGTGAAGAAGAGCGACGGGACGTTGCGCGCCGCGTACGGCGTGTGATCGCTGCGGAAGTAGAAGCCTTCCGGGTGGGCCGGGCGGTCCCAGAGCGAGTCGATCGCGAAGTGCGACACGCGCGCGTTCGCGTCGATTGCCATGCGGACAAGCGACGCCGAGTTGCGGTGCGGTGGCTGCGACCCGAGGAGCGACGCGGTGTCGGGATTGTTGCGGCCGATCATGTCACCGTTCACCACGGCGACGATCGACGTGATGGGCACCACCGGGTGCGCCGCGTGGTACTTCGAGCCGAGCAGGCCACGCTCCTCCGCACCGTGCCACACAAACAGTGCGGAGCGGCGGCCGGGGTGCTGCTTCCAGGCGCGCGCGATCGCGAGCAGTGCCACGCTGGTGGACGCGTTGTCGTCGGCACCGTTCCAGATCGAGTCGCCATTGATCGGGAAGCGCACGCCGTCGTGATCCTGATGGGCGCTGAAGAGCACATACTCGTCACGCAGCGTGGCGTCCGTGCCGCGAACCCGGCCGATAACGTTCACGCTCGGCTGCGTGAACCGGTTGGCGATGAGCGTCGCCGTGAAGCGCGTCGCGCTCGCGATCCGGTGCCCCGGTGCGCGCCGCACGAGGATCACCGGCGGGCCTTCGTTAGGCAGGCGCACGCGCGTGCCAGCCGAGTCGATCCCATACTCGCCGCGACGCATCCAGGTGGACGGGAACTGGAAGCCTGCGTCGGCGATGGAGTCACACACCACGACGATGGCCGCGGCCTCGAGCTTCGAGAGACGCCCCACCTCCTCGAACAAGCCGAGGAGGGTATAGATGAACGTGTCGTTCCGCTTCGTGCGGCCACTGAAGTTGGCAGGCGCGCGCAGCGTGGTGACGAGCACCTTGCCTCTTGCAGCCGACGCGTCCGGGGTCGTGCCCGCTGCGAGCGCGAGGATCGGTGCATCGATCGTCGCGTCCACCGGCGGCGTCACCACCGCCTCGCTATCCAGGTCGAGGCGCGTGCCGTCGTAGCTGGCGCGGCTCGCGGGCGACGTGACGGCGCGCCGCATGGGCCAGAACTGGAAGTACGTCCCGTCCTCGCCGGCCGGCTCGAGTCCGGCCGCCCGCGCGCGCTCTGCGAGCCACGCCGACGCCCGCAACTCGTCGAGCGTACCCGCTTCGCGGCCGCGCATCGCGTCGCCCGCGAGCGCCTCCATATCGCGCCGCAGGTCCGCCTCACGGATAGCCGCGAGGCCCGGCGGTGCGCTTGCAGCGCGCGAGACACTGGTGCGCGGCGCGCGGTCCTGAGCCGTCGCCTTGAGCGGCGCGACCAGGACGACAGCCACCGCAGCCATCACGACGGTGTGTGCAGCTGACGTACGCATCGGCATTGACCTACGGAGAGTGGGGATCACGGCGTCTTGGCGACGACGTTCTTGATGTCGGGGACGAAGAAGCTCGCGATCGGGTCGAGCATGCGCTCGGGCTGCGCACCCTGGAGATTCGTGAGCACGACGACGGCGAGGTCGTCGTCGGGATAGATGAAGAGCGCCGAACGCGCACCGCCGAGCGCCGCGATGGCGCGGTGCGGCGACCGATCGACCGTCGGCCAGCCGAGCGCGTAACCGTTCGTTAGGCCGCCGAAGCTGGCGATTTTGCCATCGTTCAGTCGCCCGGGCGTCCAGAGCGTGGCGAGGCTGGCCGGGCTCGCGAGCAGCCTCCCTTGCTGCAGCGCGATGATCCACTTCGCCATCTCCTCTGCGGTCGAGCTCATGCCGGCGGCGGTTCGGAGCGACGGCGGAAACTGCTCGAAGACGTTGCCGAGCGTGTCGGTCGTGCGGAGACCCTGCCCTTCGATTCGGAAGAACGTGTAGCCACGGGCGCCGTGCGCGATCACGTCGTGCGAGTCGCCGAAGCCGGCGGCCGCGGTGCGTGGCATCCCCACGACGCGAAACTGTCGCTCGGCAATGAAGTCGGGGAACGACTTGGCGGTCAGCGAGTGGATGATCTTCCCGAGCAGGAGGTAGTTCGTCTGGTTGTAGCTGAAGCGGACGCCGGGGGCGGACTGGAGTGGCATCTGTAGCACAGCGGCCCACGCGGCCGTCTCGCTGTCGCCAGGCATCGCGCCGGTGTTCGGGTTCATGATGTCCGGCAGTCCCGACTCGTGCGTCAGGAGCTGACGAATGGTGACGGCGCGCCACGACGCGGGGAGACTGTCGACGTAGCGCGAGACCGGGGCGGCGAGGTCGATCTTGCCGGCGTCGACGAGCTGCATGATCGCGACGCCCACGAACGCCTTCGTGATCGAGTTGATGGTGAAGGTGGTCTGCCGCGTGACGGGCACGGAGTCCTGCACATTCGCGAGCCCGAACTCGCCGTGATACGCGAGCGCGCCGTGGCGCACGACGGCGACCTGGAGTCCGGGGATGCGGCGCTTCATCATCTCGCCGCGGATGAACGATTCGAGCGCGGCACGATCGATGGCGGCGTCCGCCTTTTGCGCGTGCGCGCTGACAGTGAGCGTGGCCGCCGCGAGCGAGGCGAGCGCGGTGCTGCGAGAGAATCGCATCATGTCCTCAGGACTGTGCCCTTACACGAGGCAGCGCGGCCTTGAATCGTTGCTTCAAGGCTTACGCGGCCGCGTCGCGCGGTCACTCACCCAGCCTCGACGAAACCATAGCCTAGCCGGATCCGCGCTGGCAACTCGGGGATTATCGAATCGAGGGGTTGTCACGCGAAATGGCGCTTCAGGGGACTTAGCGCGCGGTGGGCGGTCGCTCGGCCAGTGCTCGAGATACGGCTGCAAGGTCGAGTCGGCGTAGACGGGTATAGGTGTTCGTCTGAGCCAGCCGAAAAGCCCGTCCCTCGTCCCTCGGACGGTTGGTCGTCCGCCTAACGCCCGAAGCTGAGCTGCGAGCGCCCTTCTCGACGGGCTCGCGATGCCGACGTGCTAAATACCGGATGCTGGCGTGAAACCGGATGCTCCGCGGCGCTCGTCGGCTCCAACATACGTTAGGCGTCAGGTGATGGGGAGCTTGCGGGCGAATTCTGCGGCGACCCGACTTTCGCCGCGACCGCGTCCCGAATACGGCGGAGGGACGGCAGCACGCCCAAGAACGCGAGAGCCCCGCCGTTGATCACCTCCTCCCCATTCACCTGAACGGATAGCTCGCCGTAGTGGCCCTCTACGAGAACGGCGTCAATGCCCAGCTCCTTGCGCAAGAAGGCCGCCGCACGGGCGGCCTGAATCCCCGACACTCAGTAGCTACAACGTCGAATCGTCACGGACATGGTAATTACTCCAGGAAAGAACCTGCGAAGCCCAATCAACCGCTACCCTTTGTTGACGCCTAACGCCATAGTTAAGCCGCGGGCGAACCATATAAGTAGCGAGCGAAGCGAGCTCGTTAGCCAGCTGCGGGTACAGACGGGGTACATAGGTAACACAACTGTCCGGGAACATGGGTAACACTCGTCTTAACCTGCACGGCGAGACTCGAGTCAGCGAGGACCGCCGATGCCCTGGAAGGAGAGTGTGGCCATGGACGAGCGACTGCGCTTCGTGCGCGACGCGCTGAGCGACCGGTTCACGATGAGCGAGCTGTGTGCCCGCTACGGCGTGAGCCGGCGCGTCGGCTACAAGTGGCTGGCGCGCTACGACGCCGACGGCCGCCGGGGGTTGGCGGACCGGAGCCGCGCCCCGCACCGCTGCCGGCACAGACTGTCGGACGAGATCGCCGAGCTCCTCATCGCCGCGCGCACCGCACACCCGCACTGGGGCGCGCGCAAGCTGCTCGCGGTACTCGCGGTGCGCCACCCAGAGATCGACGCGTGGCCGGCGCCGAGCACCGCCGCCGACCTCCTCGCCCGGTGCGGCTTGGTGCAGCACCGGCGCCGGCGGCGGGCGCCGGCGCACCCGGGCGTCGTACGGCCGGACACCGCAGCGCCTAACGACCTGTGGACCGCGGACTTCAAGGGGCAGTTCCGCACCGGCGACGGCGCGTACTGCTACCCGCTGACGATCGCCGACCAGCACACGCGCTTCCTGCTCGCCTGCCGCGCGCTGCTCTCGACCGAGACCGTCACGGCGAAGCCGGTGTTCGAGCGGCTGTTTCGCGAGTACGGGCTCCCGGTCGCGATCCGGACCGACAACAGCGTGCCGTTCGCGACGCAGGCCATCCACGGGCTCTCGTACCTGAACGTCTGGTGGATGCGGCTCGGGATCGCCCACCAGCGGATCCGGCCCGGGTGCCCGCAGGAGAACGGGGCGCACGAGCGGATGCACCGCACCCTGAAACGGCAGGCGGTCAAGCCGGTGCGCGGGAGCTGCGCGGCGCAGCAGCGGAACTTCGACGCCTTCCGCCGCGAGTACAACACCGAGCGCCCGCACGAGCGGCTGGGCCAGCAGACCCCGGCGTCACGCTACCGCCCGTCGCCGCGAGCGTACCCGGAGCGCCTAACGCCGATCGAGTACCCGGGCCATTTTGTCGTCAAGAAGGTCACCACCGGCGGGACGTTCCGGTTCCAGCGCCGGCTCCTGTACCTGGCGAAGGCGATGGTCGACCAGCACATCGGGCTCGAAGAGACCGACGACGGGATCTGGGCGATCCACTTCAACGGCGTGCTGCTGGCGACCTTCGACGAGCGCGACTACATCATTACCGGCTGACGCACGTGTTACCTATGTTCCCGGACACTTGTGTTACCCATGTTCCCGGCTACTCAGCGCGGAGAACGTCGTAGAGCAGATGCACTATTCCGTTGTTTGAGTGCTGAACCTGCCTGAGCTTCAGCCCGGCGCGCCCCGCACCGTGCCCAATGAACCGGACGCCTGCGCCGAGCACCACCGGCATGACCGCGACCTCGACGGTGTCCACGAGCTTCATCGACAGAAGACTCGCGGCCAACGCTCCGCCCCCGAAGAGCCAGATGTCACGTCCTGGCTTAGTCCGAAGGCCAGTCACCGTAGACTCGAGGTCCGTGCCGATCACGTGCACCCCTTGGGTGTTCGCTAGCCGGAGCGTGCGCGAGGCTACGTAAATGTGCCAGTCCGCCGGCCACGGCGGCGCCCCCGGCTGCTGCGTCAGTTCGTAGGTACGTCGCCCGAGGAGCGCCGCATCAAAGTCGGCGTAGATCGCGCCGAAATCGACGCTAGGATCCGCGATGATCCAGTCAATCTCGCCGTTCGGACCGGCGATGTAGCCGTCCAGGCTCATCGCCACTCGGTATCGTATGCGACGCGAATCCATATGCTTCATGGAACGCAATTGGCTGGCTAACGCCAAAGTTCAGCTGCAAGCGAGTCAATAAGAGCGCGTGGCGAAGCCACGCGCAACCCCTAGATCGCTTGTCAGCTGCAACGTTCGTTAGGTAGCAAGCGCGAGATTCAGACTTACGTGGACTACGCTGGCCGAATGGCATTGCCACTAGCGATGACAATGCGCTCCACGACATCGGGCGGCAAACCCTTCGCAACGATCCAAGTCTTGCCGAGAGCCCACTTGAACCGGTCATCGCGCGCCGCCTCGGCCTCAACAAGGTCCACGACCTCAGTGCCACGGAGGCGCGTGTTCCACACCATCAGTGTGCCGCCGAGCGTGGGCAGGATGCTCTTGGCCACCATCGGCTCGAGCACGAAAAGCAGGAACGCACTGAGAAACAGGGCGCCGGCAAAGAGGGCCGTCACGATACGGCCGTTCGGCAGGGACGTCGTCGC
>JBKOYV010000266.1:0-5921 GCA_046725585.1 Gemmatimonadota bacterium
CGATGTGGTGCTCGGCTACGCGCTGTACAACACGGCTGCTGTCTTCTTCGTCGATGCCCAGGGCGGAGGCCACATCATGGTACTCGGCGGCGCGAGCCGATCCGCCACTCCGCAGCCGTCGGCGGGGGTCGTGTACTACTAGTGGATCGCGTGGGAGGTGTTGATAGCAGGCGGGATGGGCCGATATGGCAGAATTGCCATAGGGAGACTTAGACGTATCGGGTCAAGTGATCGGCGCTATGGCAATTCTGCCATACAGGCTGTTCCCGCCTGCTATCAACACCTGGCAATCACTCCACTAGTGAAGGGGACCGGTCACCTGACGCCGTCCACGGAGCGTCATCGCCGCGACGGGGGATCGACCTCGACCTCACCGAGCCACTCGCAGGACGGTCGTAGGGAAGATCCCTCGTCGCCACGCTGCTTGCGGGGACCGGCCGGCGAGGCTCAGCGCGGCACCTCGTCGAGCAACCCGAGCAGGCGCTCGCACAGGTCCTGTCGCATGACCAGATCGTGCCGGAAGTCATGCGAGTCCGTTCGTGCGACTTCGCGGCGGAGCGACGGCAGGTAGTCGCGGAGCATGGTTCGCAACGTACGTGTCTCGTCGTCTGTCAGATCGATTCGCATGGCGGCTCCTTACAGTTTCTTCTCGAATCGAATTCTACGGGCGCGCCCAGTACTCATGAGGAGACCCGACGGGCGACCGCCCTGGTCGCGAGTAAACTCGACAAGAAATGGTCCAGCGAACGTGTCGGCGTAGACGGGTGTCACGGTTACGGGTGGGCTCGTGCGCGTCCGAAGGTTGAGTGCGGTGTCCGCGGCCGTCACGACGTACGTCGCAGCGAGCTCATCACTCGTGTAGGTGCCGGCGTACGAAGCGAGCTCCGCCGCCGAGGGGCGCGCGGCCTCTCGCCTGACCAATGTGACCGGATGCCTGGGTGGCGTTCCAAGAAACCTCTGCACCAGGTTGCCGTTAGGCGCGAACTCCCACTCGGCGTTGGCGACCCGGAACCGGTTGTCGCCGACGGCAACGAGCGTCGGACCGGTTCTTCGCCCCGCGACGAGCGTCGAGTCCTTGAGGGTCACCCAGGTTGGATTGCCGGTCACCGTGTTCACGTAGACGCCAGCGAAGCGCGACAGCTGTTGCGTCGTGAGCTTCGCGGTGGCGACCGGTGGCGGCGGTGCGGGCTTCGCGAACGCGCTCAGATAGATTCCGGCAACGCGAGCGGCGAGGCCGGCCGGGTCAGCGGTCGCGGCGTTGCACAGCACGGCGACGGCGAACGCGTGCTCCGGATAGCGACCCGTGTACGAGCGATAGCCAGCGTCGGCGCCGGAGTGGCCGACGAGCCGCATGCCGGCCTGGTCTCCGATCTGCACGCCCAACCCGTAACCCGTGGTGTCGCCATTGGCGAGCACCGCGCTCGTCTGCATTTGCCGCAGCATCGCGTCGTCGCCGACGACGGGGTGCCGGAAGTTCTCCTGCCACTTGAGCAGATCGCCGACGGTGGTGAACAGGCTCGTCGCACCGTAGGTGTCGAAGTTCGGGATGCCGACGTGCCAGCCGTCCTGCCGTCGCTCGTAGGCCGACGTGCGGCCCTTCACGAGCATCGTGTAGTCGTCGTGAAAGTGCGTGCGCGTCATGCCTAACGGCTTGAAGATCCGTTCGTCCGCGAACTGGCGGAGGGGCTTTCCGGCCACTCGGCCGACGATGATCGCGGCGAGCGTGTAGCCGGTGTTGCTGTAGAGGTACTCCGTGCCGGGGACGAAGTTGAGCACCTTCTGGCGCGTCACGATATCGAAGACGTCCGCTTCGGTGATGCGATCCTCCTCGAAGCGGCCGCGCGCGAGCGCGAGGAGGTCCCACTGGTCTCGCAACCCGCTCGTGTGCGTGAGCAGGTGTCGGAGCGTGATGCGATGGCCGTAGTCCGGAAGCTCCGGGAGATACGTGCGTACGTCGGCGTCCAGTGAGAGCTTGCCCTCGCGCGCGAGGAGGAGAACGGCCATCGCCGTGAACTGCTTCGAGACCGAGGCCGCGTGAAAGATCGAGGCGGGCGTGATGGGCACGTCCGCCTCGAGGTTGGCGGATCCGTAGCCGGCCTCGTACACGCTCTTGCCGTCGCGGCTTGCCGCGACCGAGCAGCCAGGTCCGTCCTTCGAGCTCCATGCGGAGAACACGCGATCGAGGTTCGTGCGCAGCGAGTCGTTAGGCTTCTGCGCACGGGCGGTCAGCGGGGCGGAGAGGACGAGCGCGGCGGTTGCGACGCAGTGACGGATGGACACGGTTGCCTAGGGATCGGGGGGAAGACGGGTACACGAGTCCATTCGTCATCCTGAGCGAAGCGAAGGATCCTCATCGTCCCGAGAGAGGCCCCCTGTCGGGAACCTGAAGATCCCTCGCTACGCTCGGGATGACACTCGGCTCACGATGCGTTGACGGCACTCTGACGGTAAGGCCCCGTTGGTCGCATACTGTTGGCAGGGCCAAGCGAACGGAGGCTGTGTCATGAGCGCGGATAAGGTTTCGCGTCGGGAGTTCGTGGGAATCGGTGCTGCCGTTGCCGGAGCGTCACTGCTGGGAGACCCGGTGCTTGCCAAGGCCGCGACGTCGGCCCGCACCGCCGCCCGCGCGCCGGCGAGCGAGCGTGTGCGGTTCGGGATCATCGGCGTGGGGATGCAGGGCAGTGGGCTACTTGGCACTGCCATTCACGTGCCGGACGTCGAGTGCGCGGCCGCGTGCGATCTGTACGACGGACGCCACGTGCTCGCCCGCGAGATCGTGCGCCCGGACCTGCCAGTGACGCGCCGCTACCAGGAGCTCCTCGACAACAAGGACATCGACTGCATCATCGCCGCGGTACCCGACCACTGGCACCGGCAGGTCGTTGTCGACGCCGTGAGCGCGGGCAAGGACATCTATTGCGAGAAGCCGATGTCGCACACCGCCGAAGACGGCGTGGCGATGCTCGACGCGGCGAAGAAGAGCGGACGTATCGTGCAGATCGGGTCGCAGCGCGTGAGCTCACAGGTGTGCGCGAAGGCCAAAGAGCTGATCGCGCAGGGGAAAATCGGTGACCTCATGCTCGTGGAAGGCTGGCTGGGACGGAACGACCCCACCGGCGCGTGGCAGTACCCGCCGCCACCCGACCTCTCGCCGCAAAATCTCGACTGGGACACGTGGCAGGGAAGGGTGCCGAAGCGTCCGTTCGATCCGAAGATCTTCGCGCGGTGGCGTTGCTGGAAGGAATACGGAACGGGCGTCGCGGGCGACCTGCTCGTGCACCTGGTGAGCGGGATGATCTACATGTTAGGCATGAACCGCCCGCCGTCGCAGGCGATGTCGGTTGGCGGGATTCGCCGCTGGCCCGACGGGCGCAACATGCCGGATGTCCACGCGGTGTCGTACTACTACGGCGATCTCCCCGTGTACCTGCGCTTGAGCCTCGGCACCGAAATGCCGGAGACGTATCGCATTCAGGGCTCGAAGGGGATTCTCGAGGTTACCGGCTCGAGCGTCACGCTCACGCCGCAGACCGGGCGTGATATGTATCCGAGCTATTACACGGGGAGCTATCCGCGCGCGATGCGCGAGGCGTACGTGCGCGACTGGCACAAGGAGAATGACCCGCAGATCGCGCAGCTGCCGCTCGAGGAGACGATCACGTTCCGGGGGCCGGACTTCGATGACTTGCGGCCGCACCTCGCGAACTTCTTCGACGCGGTTCGCACGCGGAAACCGGTGGTGGAGGACGCGACGTTCGGCCATAACGCGGCGCTCGCGTGTCACATGGCGAACGAGTCGTACTTCCGCAAGGCGATCGTTAGGTGGGACGAGGCAGCCAGGACAATCAAGAGCTGAACGGCCGGGAAGCGGGAGACGGGAGACGGGAAGCGGGTAGAAGGCGAGAACCCTCGGGAGGCCTCTCTATGCGAGATGAGCGTCCCGAGGGTTCTCCGCATCTTACCCGTCTCCCGTCTCCCGTCTCCCGTCTCCCGCTTCCCGGCAGTTTTCCGTCTCCCGCTTCCGGCTACTTGCGAAAATCCGCGTTGAACAACGGCAGCACTCGCGTCGACTTCGGATTGCTCTTGGCGATGTTGATCAAGCCAATCTGCACGCCGCCAAGGTCGTGCGTGTAGTTGATCACGCCGATCGTCCAGCCATCCTGCCGGCCCTTGATCTGGCTGTAGCCGGCAACGGCCACGCCCTGAAACCGCCCGCCGCGCTCGATGCGGAAGAGGATCGGTGACAGGACGCCGCCTTTCACGTCCTGCGCGCCCACGCCCAGGCCGCCGATAGCAAGCCCGCGAATCCGCGAGCCTCCGATGCCGAGGCCGCCGATCCCCACACCGCGGAGCGTTCCGCCGAAGCCGGCACCGAGTCCGCCGATCACGAGTCCTGTCAGGTCGCCACCGGTGCCGATGCCGAGGCCACCGATGCCGATGCCGGTGAAGTCGCCACCAAGCCCCGCGCCGAGCCCGCCGACCAGGAGTCCTTTGGCGTTGCCGCCCGCACCGACACCGAGTCCGCCGATAGCGGCCCCCGTTAGGCTGCCGCCGGCGCCGAACCCGAGGCCGCCGATGCCGATCCCTTTCACGTCGCCGCCCCCGCCGGCGCCGAGGCCTCCCACGAACACGCCCGTGAGGTTGCCGCCCATTCCGGCGCCAAGGCCGCCGATCGCGAGGCCGCTGAGATTCCCGCCGCCTCCCATGCCCAGGCCGGCGATGCTGATGCCGGTGATGTCGCCGCCGCCTCCCATGCCCGCGCCGGCGAGCATGATCCCCTTCATGTCACCGCCGCCGCCCATTCCAAGTCCGGCAATGCCGATGCCCGTGAAGCGGCGCTCCACGCCGAAGCCGAAGACGCCGACGCCGAGCCCCGTAAGCTCGCTGGCGCCCGTCGTTGGTAGTCCGATCGCCCAACCGTTCACGCGACCGGCGCCGTTCTCGTATGGGTACCACAGTGTGAGGTTCACGCCGTTCGCCTCGACGAGCCGCGAATCCCTGTAGTTGAACCGGAGGCCGGTCCACTCACGCGAGTCACCGAAGCTTATGCCGACGCCGTTGACCCCGATGTCGAGGCTGCGGCGGCCGTCGCGGTCTCGGTTGCGCTCATCCTGGGCGCGGAGGTGGGTCGGAATGGAAAAAAGGGTGGCGCCGAACACGGCGGCCACCACGCGGACGAGGCGTGGAGTCACAGGGGGGTCCCGGGAAGTTGTTCTCCGGGGAGTACGGTAAGACCGTGAACCGGTTTCAGCTAACGGGCAGCCAATGAGCGTCACCGAATTTGGTTAAGCCTGGTCGCCATTCCTAACCCCCGATTTCCCTCCGCGCTCAGCGTCGAGCGGCTTTCACTGACCAATCTGGCGAGGCTCATTCACAACGGCCGCTTCGGACAAAACGGCAACCACGAACGGCAACTGCAAAGGGCAACCCCGAACGCTGAAGCCACAGACGCGAGCGGCGCTGACAACTCTGAGGGTGCTATTTGGGGAAAAACAAACAGCCAGCAAACCTCAATTGTTCATGTGATTGAGCCGACGCTCCGGTCGAGTGGTTCGGGCCAGAGAACGATTCAGCGGCCACAGCGTTCGACAGATCAGCGCCGTCAGCGTTCGTGGTTTGCCGTTTCTCGTGGTCGCCGTTCGTTCTTGCCACGACCGCATGGCCGTGGAGCCCCTACTTCTCCCGGATCTGGTCCTTGCGGACCAGTAGCGCTCGGAAGGCGGGCGCAGCCCGGAGCGGATCGAGCAGCGGATCGCGCTGCAGGTGCAGCTGGAAGTGCACATCGGCACGCGGTCTGTAACGGGCGAGCAGTCGAATCGCTCGGTTCTTGTCGCCGACCGCCGCGAGCCCCCAGGCGAGGTATGCGGCGTCGTGCAGAGTGGGATGGAGCGTGTCGGTCGCCGCGATTCCCTGACGGATCA
>JBKOYV010000453.1:0-15970 GCA_046725585.1 Gemmatimonadota bacterium
ACGTCGCTATTTCTTCTTCGCGGCTTTCTTCGCGCCGCCGCTACTGCCGCGCTTCTCGGCCCGCTCGATCTTTCCGAGCCAGGCTTCGGCAGCAGCGAGGGCTTTCTTCTTACTGCCGTGACTCGCGTCGCCGAAGAACGCGCGGTGCTTCGGGCGCCACGTACCGTTCTTGTCACGCGCATAGCCGAAGCGCGCGAAGAAGCCGTGGGTGCGAGTGGACTCCTGGTCGATCCGGCTGATGCCGGGGCGCTTGGCGCCTGACGAGGCGCGCTTGCGGGTAGTGGTAGCCATGAGCCCTAAGATAGTGTCAACCGGCTTCGAATCCAATACCGGTGCCTAACAGCCTAACGCCCTAACGGGCGAAACGGGTGGCGCGCCCGCTCGTCGTTAACCTGCCGTTTAGCTGCCGAACCCCGTGACGTGGTCCTTGTCATAACGCGGGTGGGTTCGACAACGTAGAGCCGGCACATCCGGGGCTCTAATGTAGGTGACCGGTCGTGTGCGTCGGCGTCAGGCAGGCCAGCCAGTTAAATGATCCCAATCCCCTTCCTCGGCAGTCAAACACTCGGCGCGCTGCTGGTGCTCGTTATGGCGCTGGTGCCGGCCGTCGTCGCGTGGTGGAACGATCGGCGCCTGCTCGGCAGGGCCGACGACCCGGCGCTGCCCGAGCTGCTCGCGAACCGCCGGAGACTAAACGTTCGTACCATTGCGCTGGCCGTCGCGCTCATGATCGTGCTCGGCGGCGCCAATGCGGCGTGGGGGATTCCGCTACTCATCATTCTGCTGATCGCCGTCGCGTATCCGCTGCGGACGCGCGTGCTCGGCGAGACGTGGGGATTTGGCGCGTACCTCTGGCACACCGCCGGCTCGATCGCCGGCGGCTTCGGCTTCTGGATCGCGCTCTGCTACGCGCCGACCATGGTGCGCTGGATCGCGGGGGTGGTCGGCACGGAGCGACCGTGGCTCATCGCGACGAGTACTGTGCTCGCGTTGATCGTGGCCGTGCTGCTCTTCATCTGGGAGGCGCGGTATCCGCGCATCTGGCTCCGGGCGCACGCGGCCGAACGCCTCGAGAGCGCGGAGCTAAACCCTCGGTTCGACGAGATCGTGCGACGAGCGCGCACAATCGTGCCGGCGGTGTATCGTGTGGGACCCCAAGGGTCGCGGTTCGTGAACGCGGTGGCGCTGCCGTCGGTTCGCCAGCCGTCGGTGGCGATGGGGAATGCGCTGCTCGACCTGCTGGACCCTGACGAGACGGCGGCGATCTTCGCACACGAGGTGGCGCACTTCGACCACTTCACGCCGCGATACGTTCGGGGGTCGCAGCTCATCAATCGCCTGCTGATCGTGACGGGCGTGGCACTCCCGCTCCTGGCGGCGCTGGCGCGGGTGGGGTGGGCGCAGTGGATCGGATGGGTTTGGCCGTTCATTGTGCTCGTGGCGGTCGGTCGTCGCGCAGCGAAGAGCCAGCAGCACGAGACGGAAAGCGACCTCCGCGCCGCCGCGTTATGCGGCGATCCCGAGGCGCTCGTACGCGGGCTGGTGAAGCTGCACCTGCATGCGCGCATTCCACGACGGTACGATGTGGACATCGAGCGCGTCGCATCGCACCCGAGCCTGGTCCGCCGCATCCAGGCCATTCGTGCCGGAGGCACGGCGGCGGTCGAGCAGCTTGGCGCGGCGACCGTCATTCGATCGACGCGCGAGGGCAGCTGGGTCGTTCTCGAGGACACACGCTCGTACTGGCTCGACGGGGTGCCGGAAGGCACGGACGCTCAGCTGCCAGCGCTGCGTGAGGCGTCGTCGAGCTATCGCGCGGTGAACTATCAGGACCTGGCGGAGCTTCGCGTGGCGGCGGTCGGCGACGCGCGGACGATCACCGCGCGCACGCGCGCGGGCGATCGCTGGAGCGTTCCGATCGCGAGCGATGACGTCGGGCGCGTGCAGCGTGCGCTCGATGTCGTCGATCTGCGCCTCGGGAGGGCGGGGCCGGCACCCGCTCGAGCCACGCCGAAGGGAATAGCGCTCGCGGCCTTCGCGGTGACGTTCTTCGCGGGTCAGACAGGTGTCGTGCTCGTGCCGATTCTCCTCGCGATGTGGAAGCCGAGTGCAGCGGTGCTCGCTGCACTGGGGGCGATGAGCATCGTACGTGCGGCGATCGGTGCGCTGGAAGGCACGAGCTGGTTGGACGTGGAGCTGGTCCGCGTGGGTCTCGCTGCGCTGGCGCTGGTTGGGGCGTTCGCGATCTACACCGCATGGCGGCTCAAGCGCGCGAGCGAGGCGAGGACGAATGAACGACTGGCGATGGTTGTGCTGATCGGGCTGGCGGTAGTCACTGGCGCAGCTATCGTCGTGCAGGCAGTGCAGATGCGGTCGATGCCACTGGTTGGTACTCCAATGGTTGGCGCGTTCGCGACGGCGCTCTTCGGCGTTGCCGCGGCGTTGTTCACCGCGCGGGCGCGCTGGAGTCGGCCGGCTGCGTACGCGGGGCTCGCGCTGGCGTCACTGTTCGCGATCCTCGGCGTCGATCGTCGGGCTCTGGCACTCCGTCACGCGCTGACCGAGGTGAGCGCACGCGCCACGCCCGAGTCGGAGACTCAGCTGGGTGGCCAGGCGCATTCGCTCCGCGTTTCGCAGGACGGGCATCATTTCCTGGCAACGCAGACGCCGACTTACAGACCGGGCGTGAGGCCGAGACCGATTCTCGTCACTGGGCGCGTTGGCGGACGTCCGCGAGAGGTAGTCGCAGCGGATGCCGAGTTTGTGGATGAGGCGCGGTTGTTGATGGTTGCCGCGCTCGATCGCGGCGTGGAGCTCCGGCTGGAGAGCGCGGACAGCAGTGTCATCCTGTGGGCGGACACGCTGATGGACGCCTCGATGGCGGATCCGCGACTCACGATCGATCGCGACCACGGGAGCTGGGTGGTTGTCGGCACCGATGGGGACAACGACCGCACGGCGGTGTTCACGGGCAGGATTGGAGAGAAGGGAGGGACGCTGCGCGCATCGATTCCGGACACGATTCCCATGGCCGGTGAGCCAATCGTGTTCGATGAGGGTGCGACGTTGATCTTCCCGTCGTATCGGAGCGCGCCGCGGGCGGGGTCACAGCGCGTGCCATCGGTGTCGCTCTGGTCGCTGCCGTTTTTCGGCGTGGACTTCCCGGCGATGGAGCTCTGGCGTGTGCACGGGGACAGCGTGCGGCCACTCACGTCGGTGCGTGGGACGCCGACGTGCGGCGAACCGCTCGGCGGGAAAGCCGCGTGTGCCGTGCATCGCCTGAACGCGACGTCCCTCTACACGGTGAGCGCGACGGGCGATGTGGAGGAGATCGCTCAGCTCTCGCTGAACGAGTTTCGCCTGGCGACCGTGGGCCCGGGCCTCCGGGCGGCGTCGGCGACGTTCGACCGCGGAATCGTGGTGATCGACCTTGCCACGAAGCGCCTGACGCGAGTCGAGCTGCCACCTAACGGCCAGTTCACGAACGAGGTCCGGGCCGGGCCGGGTTGGGCCGTCGCGCTCGGATACGGACAGAACCAGCGGTCGACGGTCAAAGCATACCGCGTCAACGGCAAGTAACGCAGGTAATTGGTTTGGTTACTTGAGCCGGTTACTTGGAAGAGCAAGGGGTCAGAGTCGTTGAATTCCCCGGACCTCGGCAATGCCGAGATCTCGAATTCAAACGACTCTGACCCCTGTGTTCTATCGCAGACTGACCGCCCTAACGCCTAACAGTGCCTTGGCCTCCTGCTGTCGCTGATCGAGCTCGGCGCGGAGCGTCTTGAATCGGTCGATCGCGTCACGGCCGATCTTCTGGTCGGCCTGCGTCGTCATCGAGTACAGGTACTGGATGTGCGCCTGGAGCTCCGGCTTGCTGTAGCGGACTGCCGGGGTCACGAGCTTGGCACGCAATGCGTCCAGGCGGCGCAGCGTGTCGGCGGCGGGGCCGCTCGCGTTCTTGAGACGCTGGCGAGCCGATTCGACGTTCGCCACGAGCTGGTTCACCTCCGACACCATGTCGCGCACGCGCATGTTGTGCTGGAACTGCTCGCGGAGGTCGGCAATGGTCACGCCGTCCTTCGCCTCGCGCGGGTCGATGAGCACGGTGAGCGGCTGCGTCATCGTCTTGCCGCCGGCGGCGAGCCGCACGGTGTAGCTCCCCGGCACGATGACCGGGCCACTCCCGCGGCCGCCACCACCGCCGCCGCCACCGCCACCACCGCGCTCGCGCGTCGGGTCGATCGGTGGGGCCAGCGACAGGTCCCACGTGAAGCGGTTGAGGCCGGCCACGTTAGGTAAGCGCGGCGTACCGACAGTGACCATCTCCGGCGCGCGCATTCCGGGCTGCTCCGGGCTTTGCTCGCGCTCATCGGCGCCCTCGCTCGAGAAACGCCGAATTACCGCACCGCTTGCGTCGGCGACCTCGAGCGTGACCGGCCCGGTCGTCCCGTTAGGCAGCCAGTAGTCGATCATGGCGCCAGCCGGCGGATACTGCGGGTCCGCCGGATTCGAGCGGTTGGATTCCACGCCCCCGAAGCCCGCGGTGTAGCGGAAGCGATAGGCGTCGCGAGGCTTGAACAGCGAGGGACTGGGGACTGGGGACTGGGGACTCGGCGCGGTTCCCGCGATCACATCGGTGAGCTGATGCAACGGCGTGAGGTTGTCGAGAATCCAGAACGAGCGGCCCTGCGTCGACAGCACGAGGTCCTTCTTGTGGATCTTGAGGTCCGTCACGGGCGTGGCCGGCAGGTTGAGCTGCAGCGGCTGCCACCGCTTTCCGTTGTCGAACGACACGTACATCCCGAACTCCGTGCCGGCGTAGAGCAGCCCCTCGCGATTGGGGTCCTCGCGGGCGACGCGCGTCGGCTCGTTCGCCCGAATGCCGTTCTTGCCATCCGTCAGCCGCGTCCACGTCTTGCCGTAGTCATCCGTACGCCAGATGTACGGATCGAAGTCGCCTAACTGGTAGCACAGCACCGAGTAGTAGGCCGAGCCGCGGCGATGTGGCGACGGGTCGATGCTCTGCACGCGACAGCCGGGCGGCTGCGCCTTCGGCGTGACGTTCGTCCACGTCTTTCCGTTGTCGCGCGTGACGTAGAACGGCCCATCGTTCGCGCCGGTCCAGATCACGCCGGCCTCGAGCGGCGACTCCTCGATCGCGTAGATGACGCTGTAGTACTCCTCGCCAGTGACGTCGATCGTGATCGGCTCACCGGAGGGGCGGTCCTGGTATTTCGGGTCGTTCGCCGTCAGGTCGGGCGAGATCTTCTCCCACGTGACGCCCTCGTCGCGCGTGCGGTGCACGTACTGCGACCCGTAGTAGATCGTGCGCGGGTCATTCGGCGAGATCTCCATCGGCGACACGCGCTGGAAGCGGAAGATGAGATCCTTGCCAGGATTCCCGTACAGCGACTGCGCGCCAACCCAGTACTGCTTTTCCTGGCCGGTGCGCATGCTCATGCGCGAGTACTGGCCCTTGCACGAGCCGTACACGGTGTCGGGGTTCGTCGGGTGCGGCATGATGGGACCCGTCTCGCACCCAGGCCCGCTGCGCCATGCCTGCGCCGGGTCATCCAGGCGACCGCTCCACGTCGGCAAGCTCGGGACGATGAGCGTCGAGTTGTCCTGCTGCGCGCCATACAACCAATACGGGAACCGATTGTCCACGTAGACCTGATAGATCTCCGCGGTCGGCTGGTTGTACTGCGTGCTCCACGTGCGCCCGCCGTTGAGCGAGATGTTCGCACCGCCGTCGTTCGACTGGATCATCACGTCCGAGTTGTTCGGATTGATCCACATGTCGTGGTTGTCGCCGTGCGGTGTGCGCATCGGCTGCCACGTCTTGCCCGCATCGCTCGAGCGGAAGTAGCCCTCGGAGCCCGCGTAGACGACGTCGGCGTTCTTCGGGTCGGCGGTGATGGTCGTGTAGTAGAAGGGCCGAGTAATGATCTGGGCGAACGTGCTGGCGAGCTGGAACGACTGGCCGCCGTCGTCGGAGCGATAGAGTCCGCTGCCAGGCTTCGCTTCGATCAGGACGTAGATGCGGTTCGGGTTCGCGTTGGAGACCGCGATGTTTGCCTTGCCGACGAGCTCGTTAGGTAGACTGTTGGTGACCTTCGTCCAGTTGTCGCCGCCGTCGGTGCTGCGGTAGATCCCGCCCTCGCGCGCGCCCGAGATGATCGTCCATGGCTTGCGCTCGCCACGCCACATGGCGGCGAAGACGACGTTCGGGTTGCCGGGCTGGAACTCGACGTCCACCGCGCCGGTGCTGTCGGAGACGAAGAGCACCTTCTGCCACGACTTGCCGCCGTCCTTCGTGCGGAAGACGCCGCGCTCCGCGTTAGGCTTGAACGGGTTGCCGATGGCGGCGACGAACGCGATGTCCGGGTTCGACGGGTGGACCCGTAGGCCGCCGATGTTACCCGCGTCGCGGAGCCCGACGTGCGTCCAGGTCTTTCCGGCGTCGGTCGACTTGTACACACCGTCGCCGATCGAGACGTTCGAGCGAAGGCCGTCGGACCCCGTGCCGATGTAGACGGTGTTGGGGTCGGACTGCGACACGTCGATCGCCCCCATCGACCCGACGCCGATCTGGCCGTCGGTGACGTTGAGCCAGCTCTGGCCGGCGTCCACGGTCTTCCACACGCCGCCGCCGGTGGAGCCCATGTAGAACGTGAAGGGCTGCGACGGGACGCCGGTGACGGTGGTGACTCGACCGCCCCGGGCGGGGCCGATGCTCCGGTAGCGGAGCCCGGTGAGCATCTTCGGGTCGAGGGCGCCGCTGAATGGGGCGGCCGGCCGGGTGAACACGGTACGGGCCGGCGACCCGGTCTGGGCGATCGCGGGCGGGGTCGAGAGGAGCGCCGGGATGGCGAGCGAGAGCGCGAGGTGAACGCGCCGGTTCTGCATGGAACGGCCTCGAGATGGGGACTCGTGGAAACTACGTCCCCCGACTCGGGCTCGTTGGAACCATCAGTTGCGCCTGACCAGACACACACAACGGCGGACTGCCAGACGGCAGAGGGCAGCGAACTGAAGCCGGCAGACGGCAGATGGCAGAGGCCAGACGGCAGGGAGGACGCCCTGCATCGCGTTCTCTTCTCTGCCGTCTGCCCACCGCACACTGCCGACCGCCGGCTTCGGTTCGCTGCCGTCTGCCCACTCGCTCACGGTCGGAGCCGTGAGCGCCGTCCGCCTAACGCGCCGTCACGCCGCCGGCTGAATGTTCTGATTCACCCTGAACAAATTCTGCGGATCGTACTTCTTCTTTACCGCGACGAGCTTCTCGTACTTCGGCCCGTACGCCGCCTTCACCCGATCCGCGCCCTCATCGCCGAGGTAGTTCACGTACACCCCGCCAGAGGCGTACGGGCGCATCGCCTGGCTGGTCCGGCGCGCCCAGTCGATGTGCGTCGACTCGGTCGCCGGTTCGGTCCATCGTGTGATGACCGCGAGGTTGAACAACGCGTCGCGCTGAGCGAACGCAGTCTCGTTTGCGCCCACGCGGGCGACGGCCCCGCCGAATTGCTCGATCAGCAGCGCCGACAGCGGCGACGTGATCACGCGGAACCGGTCGACCAGCGTGTCGAGCGCGTCGTCAGGCAGACCTTTCAGGAAGTCCGACCGCCAATAGACGTGCAGCCCGGACGGGAACCCCTCGTCGAGCATCGACTGCAGCGCGGGGTAGGGCATCTCCGCCACTTGATCGGCCACCGGGCCAAGGTCGCGGAACGGCTTCACAGCCGCCTCTGCCTTGCTCACAGGTCCGTTGTAGGCAGGGAAAATGGCAGTGATCGGATGACCGTCAGGTGACGTCATCAGCGCGGCAAACACGGTGAGCTCGTCAGGCGCGCTCGTGGCGACCTCGCGATACCGACGGAGCACCTGCGGCGCCTGCGGACCGGGGAAGACGAGCATCCCGGCATACAGCGTCCGCATTGGGTGCAGACGGAACTCGAAATTCGTCACGACGCCGAAATTCCCGCCGCCACCGCGCACGGCCCAGAAAAGGTCGGAGTTCTCGGTCGCGCTGGCGCGGCGCACCTCACCATCCGCCGTCACGATTTCCACGGCGAGCACATTGTCGCACGCGAGCCCGTGTTGCCGCATGAGCCAGCCCAGCCCGCCGCCTAACGTCAGCCCGCCCACGCCGGTGGTCGAGATGAGGCCGCCGGTGGTCGCGAGGGCGTGCGCGTGGGTCGCCGCATCGAGGTCGCGCCACAGCGCGCCGCCCTGCACGTAAGCGATTCGCTTCTCGGCGTCGACCCTGACGCCACGCATGCCCGACAGATCGATGACGAGACCATCGTCGACGAGGGCGAGCCCGGCAGCGCTATGGCCGCCACCACGCACGGCGAGCGCGACACCTTCCTCGCGGGCGAAGTTCACGGCCGCGACGACATCCGCTGTGGAGCTGCACCGGAAGATCGCCGCCGGCGAACGATCGATCATGCCGTTCCACACTCGGCGCGCCTGATCGTACTCGGCGTCGCCGCGACGGATGACGGTCCCATTGAGACCCGTGCCAAAAGACTGAAGCGAGGGATTGAGATCAGCTGACGATGTCATGGAAAGTCTCCCTGCGTCCTGCTGCGTCGGCGGCGCCGGCATCGGCGGACGGAGAATATCGAGTAGATGAGGTCGGAACGCGAGCAGCCTGGGCTGGGTCCCTCGACTCCGCCTTTGGCGCGGCCGTTCAGCGCGCCCAGTGACCGCCTGGCGCACCAGAACCGCGCTCGGCGAGAATCCATTTCGATCCGCCGAGGGAGCGGTAATGGTTGCCCGTCCGTGAGAGACGCAAAACTCGAGAAACGGAGGCCAACCATGCCATTCATTCGACGCCAGACTGTGTATACAGCGCTCGCCATCACCCTCGTTGGCGGGGGAGCCGGCGCGTGGATGTTCGCGCCGACGCCGGACGAGGTCGCCGTGCGCGCAACGCTCGATCACTACATCCAGGGTCACGCCACTGGGGACGGGGCGCACATGCGCCTCGCGTTCAACCCCGCCGCGCGCCTCTACTGGTCGAGCGCCGACACGCTCGCAACTCGCACGGTGGACGAGTACATAGCGCGCATGCCCGGGAAGCCGGCGGCCGACGAAGCGACGGGTATCCGCAAGCGCCGCATCGAGCTCGTCGATGTCACCGGGAACGCCGCCACGGGCAAGATCGTGCTCGATTATCCCGACGCCTACATCGTCGACTACATGTCGCTGCTCAAGACGAACGGCGAATGGCGGATCATCAACAAAATCTTCATGACGGAGATGAAGAAGAAGTAAGTTGGGCGCCATGCGGGCACTCTCGTCTCGGGGCTGGTTCTGGGTCGCGCAGATCGGCGGCTGGGTCGCGTACGCGTCGAGCCTGTTCCTGACGTTCCTGCCCGGTATGGAGCCGGGACGGCGGCTCGCGGTGCTCCTCAACAAGGAGCTCCGCGCCGTCGTCGGAATCGCGTTGAGCCTCGGGCTGCTCCGGTTCTACCGCCGAGTGGCGCCGGAACCGGAGGTGAACGGCCGGGTCGCGGCGATTGCGCTCCTCGCGTCCGTGATGACCGGCATCGCCGGCTACTTCGTGCACGCGGCGATCATGGTTGGCATAGGGCTTCAGCCGTCCTTCGCGATCTTCCTCGATCCGACGACCGCACCGCGTTCGATCCTCGAGTTCGTGTTCGCGTTCCTCGTGTGGAGCGCGGCGTACTTCGGTGTGCGGATCTGGCGGCGCTCGCAGGAGCGCGAGCAGGAAGCCATGGAGGCTCGGCGCCTCGCGCAGGAAGCACAGCTGCAGATGCTCGCCTATCAGCTCAACCCGCACTTCCTGTTCAACGCGCTGACGTCCATCCGCGCGATGATCGACGAGGATCGCGCGCGTGCGCGCCAGATGGTCACGGAGCTCGCTGCGTTTCTTCGTCACGCGCTGGTGGAGCGCGCACTGCAGACAACGACGCTGGCGGCGGAGCTCGAGGCGCTTCGCGGGTATCTGGCGATCGAGCAGATTCGCTTCGAGGAGCGACTGGCGATCGAGACGCATGTCGAAGAGGCAGCCGAGTCGTGCGCGATCCCGGCATTCCTGATTCATCCGCTGCTGGAGAATGCGATCAAGCACGGCGCGCGCGACAACGGTGGCCCGCTCCGCGTGAAGCTCGACGCGAGAGTGTCGGGCGACATGCTGCGGGTCGAGGTGTGGAATACCGGAGCGCTTGCGTCGCGTGCACCTAACGACGCCCGTCGCGGTGCCGAGCTCGGGTTCGCCGACGCCGCACTTGACGCGAACGGGACCGGGATCGGCGTGCGCAACGTACGCGAGCGACTGGCGCGGCTGTTCCCGGGTCGTCACCGCTTCGAGCTGACGGACGAACGCGGGTGGGTGCGCGCGCTCGTGGAGCTGCCGGCGCGGGTCGGGCAGTCGTCGGCTGCCTAACGCATGGCCGCGCACTCTGGCATCCAGAACGGAGGGGTCGAACGCATGAGCGGCATGAGAGAAATGCTTTGCATCCTGCTCGATCGGGACGCTCCCCATCACCACGAGCCGAATGAAAAAGGGGACTGCCGCTCGCTCGGGACGCCACCATCCCGAAAAGCTGTTCCCCTCGCATTCAGCTCGTTGCGCGAGGGGTCTTCAGCGGGCTGGATGGATCCCCAGAATCTCTCTCATGCCGCTCATGCGTTTGACCCGTGGGTTCTGGATGTGTAATGCGTAACGCCATCATCGTCGACGACGAACGCCTCGCCCGCCGCGAGCTCCGCGCGATGCTCGAGGAAGCGCACGCGTCGGCCGTGCGCGTGGTGGCGGAGGCGGAGAGCGTGAGCGCGGCGGCGGAGCTGGTTCGCACGTGCGACGCCGAAGTCGTATTTCTCGACGTGCAGCTCGCCGGCGAGTCAGGGCTCGAGCTTCTGCCGCTCATCGACCCATCGGTGGCGATCGTGTTCGTCACCGCCTTCGACCAGTATGCGGTGCGCGCGTTCGAGGCGAACGCCCTGGACTATCTCCTCAAGCCGGTGGCGCCTGCCCGCCTGGCACGAGCCGTCGAGCGACTCGGCAAGCCTAACGACGGTGTAGTCGCCACCGGCCAGGCGCCGAAGCTCGATTATCAGGATCGACTTTTTCTCAGGCTCGATGACCGCATGGGGTTCGTGAAGGTCGCGGACATCGTCTCAATAGTATCGGATGGCGACTATTCGATCGTACGGCTCGCGGGCGGCCGCACGCACCGCGCGCGGAAGTCGCTGAGAGATTGGGGTGCTCGACTTCCGGAGAACGCGTTCGCCCGCGTGCATCGGTCGACGATCGTCAATCTCGAGTTCGTCGAGCGGGTCGAAGAGTGGTCGCACTTCAGCTATCGGCTGTATCTCCGTGGTCTCGCCGAACCGGTGACGATGAGTCGGCGATACGCAGGGCAACTCAAGAGATAGGGACTGGGGACTGGGGACTGGGGACTCGGCCGGGAAGCTTCTCTCACGTGGAGGCCTCCTCGGCGCTAAGAGCCTCCCGGCCGAGTCCCCAGTCCCTAGTCCCTAGTCCCCGCTATGAGATCCGTGCTCGAAAGCCAACGTCCGCGCACCATGACGCCCGCGATGCGACGGCTGCTGTTGATGTCCACCAGCGGGTTCGCATCGAGCAGAACCAGGTCGGCCTCCTGGCCGGGCGCGACGATACCGCGGTGAGCGCCCTCACCGAGAAATTCGGCGCCGTTGGCGGTTGCAGAGCGCAGCGCCTCGTAAGGCGTCAGCCCGGCAGCGACGAGGTCCGCCATTTCATCGTGAGTCGAGAAGCCGGGTACGACACCGGTGTTCATTGCGTCCGTGCCCACGAGTAATCGCACACCGTTCGCGCGAAACTCGCGCACCATTTTCTCGAGCAGCCGGTAACGCGCCATCATCGGCTCGTAGCGGAGCGGGGCGATGCGGTTGGTGTACGGATTCGTTGCCGGACCCCATCCCTCCCGCACCGTGCTTGGCAGGTAACGCACCTCCGGCCGAGCCAATACTGCCGGCAGGTCGTGAACCATACGCGCGATCATCTTGTACGGCGGTCAGGTTCGGCATGACCCAGATCTGCGCACGCGCCGTCGCTCGCGCGTACTCGGGAATCTTGGCCTCGACCGCTGGGAGCGACGAATCGGTAGATCGGTTTTGCCGGTCGTACAGAAACTCCTCGGCGTGCGCGAGAGCATATTGCCGTTCTTCGAACATCACCTCGACACCCAGGTTACGGGGCGCATGGCCGATCACCCGAATGGCCTCGCGCCGGGCGACACGGTTCAGTGTCGCGTACGCCTCACGTGACAGACTGCCGTGCAGCTTGATGAAGTCGTAGCCCGCGCGTTTCTGCTCGACCACGGCGCGCTCGACTTCCTCCGGCGTCGTGACGAACGGCTCGTTGACGTACGGGCCGACGGTATAGATACGCGGCCCCAGAATCCGCCCCGCCGCCACCGCGCGCCGTAACTCGAGAATCTGCGGAATGCCGCGCATGTTGAGCACGGTCGTAACGCCGTTCGCGAGAAAGAGCTTCAGCAGCGTCCGCTGCTCGTCCTCGGGATTGCTCGCGAGGTGCACGTGCACGTCTGCGAACCCCGGAAGCAGGAACTTTCCCGTTCCGTCGATCGTTCGAGTGCCGCTAGGCACCGTCACGGCGCGCGTCGGGCCCAGCCTCGCAATGACTCCGCGCGTGACGAGCACCGTCTGCCAATCGAGCACACGCTCGCGATCCATCGGTATCACGCTCACGTTCTCGATCGCGACGGCGCTATCCGCTTCGGTCTGCCTCGTTAGGCGTGCCGGAGACCCTCCGGCCGCTGAGGGCACCTGTGCCGCAAGTGGAACGGTAGCGAAGACGAATGCAAGGCTGAGACGTGGTAGCGGGATCATGCAAGCTTCTCGACGGGTGGAAGCCCGAGGCGCCGGGGACTGACGACCGAACACCGACGCCTGACGACTGGCGCACTCGTCACTGGCCCGACCGGGGCGGGCCTCCGAACGCAATCATGGCGCCTTCTGCGGATGCAACTCCCACAATACGTTGACGATCACCCAGCGGCCATTCCACTTGGCGAGGTGCAGATAATCGACCCAACTCGACGCGTAGATCTTGGCGCTGGCAGCATTCTGATAGATATCGAGGATGGTGACGTCGCGCCGACGCTCAGCGATCGGGGTGTCCTTCCCGCCCCCGCGCCGTGTGTTCTGCACCAGCGTCATGGCACTCTGATGGCCCAGCACGCTCCGCCCACGCTGGTCCGTGTTGATGATTCGCTTCGCGAGGTCGGGATGCACCGCCCGCTCCATCCGCTCCGCGTTGCCTTCGTACCACCCTTCGATGTAATCGAGCGCTGCCTGGCGGATACCGGCCGAATCCGAGGCCGTCTGGGCTGGCAGAGCGGCCGGTAACACCAGGAGAACAGCGGCCAGGAATCGAATCGACATGACTCTCTCCGTTCGAGGACGGGTCATGGTATCAAGCGGGCGGCTTGTCCTCTACAAGAATGTCGCGACTTGGTTACTCGGCGGCGTCAACTATCCGATGGAGCGCCTGACTGTGTGCCGCGCTCGAGGTGAGCTTGGTGCCGTCCTTGAGAATCACGACGTACTCGCCATGAAACCATGGCTCCAATTCTCTGATGCGATCCACGTTGACGATCGCCGAGCGATGCACGCGCACGAAGCCGTGCGGCTCGAGCCGCTCTTCGAGCCGCTTGAGCGGAATGCGAACGGCATGCGTCTCTCGGCCGACGTGCACCTGCGCGAGCTTGCCGTCCGCTTCGATCCAGTCGATGTCGCCTGGTTTGACGAACAGGACCTTGCCGCCGGCACGAATCACGAGGCGATCGAGTGGCCCGCGTTTCAGCGCGCGGCCTAACGCCTTCTTGAACCGCGCCGGCTCGATCGGTTTCAGGATGTAATCCATGGCGTTGACGTCGAACGCCTGAATGGCGTACTCGTCGTACGCGGTCACGAACACCACGGCGGGCAGCCAGTCCATCGCCACCGCTTCCAGCACCTGAAAGCCGTCGAGATCAGGCATCTGGATGTCGAGGAACACGAGATCGGGCCGGTACTGCACGATGGCCGCTACCGCCTCGCGTCCGCCCGAGCATTCGCCCACGATTGTCACATCGCGTTCGGAGGCCAGGAGGGTGCGTAGACGTTCGCGAGCGAGGGCTTCGTCGTCGACGAGCAACACCCGCGTCATGAGCGCAGAGGGATTACGAGACGCACGGTAAACCCCGTGTCTTTCAAGATCTCCATCCGTCCATCAGGTCCGTACAGCCGGCGCAGCCGCTCCCGAGTGTTCGCGAGTCCAATCCCATTGGTAGACGGTGTGGTCGATGGACCCGGACCGTCGTCGAAAACCTCGAGTCTGAGCGCCGAGCCGTCGCGTGCGGCGCGCACACGCACGTGTCCGCGATCGGGTCGATCGGCCATCCCGTGCTGGATCGCGTTCTCCACGATCGGCTGCAGGACAAGGCTCGGCACCAGCGCCTGCCTAACGCCCGGCTCGACATCGACGGCGATCACGAGCCGATCGCCGAAGCGCACGCGCATGATCTGGAGATAGCGTTCGAGAAATTCGAGCTCCTCCCGGAGCGGGACTTCCTGGCTGCCGGAATTGCGGAGCGACAGCCGAAGCAGCTCCGAGAGGTCGGTCAGCATGCGATCGGCGGCCGCCTGATCGCGATGAATGAGCGTGGAGATGGATTGGAGGGTGTTGAAGAGGAAATGCGGTTGCAGTTGCGCGCGCAGGTTGTCGAGGGCGAGACGCGTCGCCTCCAGTGTCCGCTCGCGCGATTCGCCGTAGTACTCGATCGCGTGGATCACGCCGACGGCGGCCCAGTAGGCGAGCATGTCGCCGTAGAAACCGGCGAAGAGCATTTGGGAATACGTGCGGTGCGCGTCGGGATTCAGTGCGTTGAAGAGCGGCGTCCAGATCGAGACTTTGAGCAAGGTGAATGCGATCGAGCCAGCCAGGTGCAACGGGAGCCGCGCCCACCAGCGATCGCCGCGGATGGGGAACCGGCGCACCATCCAGTAGAAGGCCGGCGTGAATATCCCGCAGCTGAGCCAGTCGCCGAGCGCATTGGGCAGGATGCTGCTCCAATTGATCGGCCGGTCCGTATAGGCACGCCACGCCGCGTTCTGAGCGGCGGACATGAGGCCGAGGACGATCCAGACGGCGAGGCCGAGGAGCCAGAGGCGGCGCGTGCGCGTCATGAGCAGCAGAACCTAGCGCGCGTGGCTTATGCTGGCAGCAGGAACGGCATCACTTGGCTGTCAGGAGGCACCATTTGATGATCGTTCGGAACACGCCCGGAGTAATGGGTGTCGCTAGGGGCGCGCGACCGGTGCGGTCATGCGCCAGAGCCGCTGACCAAAGCGTGAACGTTCGCTCCACGTTACTCCAGAGTCACCCGCAGCTCCCGTAACGACCTGAACTGAATGCTCGGCTGATACTCCGGCTCCGGCGTCTCCAGCCGGAACGACGACACCCGCTCGGCCAGCCCGCGAAAGAGCTCCTGCCCCTCGACACGCGCGAGTGCCGCGCCGAGGCAGAAGTGAATCCCCGAACCTAACGACACGTGCGGGTTCGGGTGCCGGCCAATGCGGAACTGGTCCGGCTCCGGGAAGACGTCCGGATCGCGATTCGCCGCAGCAATGATCCAGCGAAGCCGCTCGCCTTTACGAATCGTCCGACCACCGATGGTGACGTCAGCGGCCGCGATCCGCTGCGTGGACTTCACCGGCGGATCGAAGCGGAGACATTCCTCCGTCGCGCGACGCGCATGTTGCTCCGGGTTCGCGCGCAGCTTATCCCACTGCTTGGGATTTCGGATGAACGCGAGGATCCCATTCCCGATGAGATTCACCGTCGTCTCGTGACCCGCGAAAAAGAGGAGCGCGCAGTTCACGAGCAGTTCATACCGATCCATGATTCCGAGATGCTCTCCCTCCGCCAGCAGCGAGATGAAGTCAGTTC
>JBKOYV010000246.1:0-8092 GCA_046725585.1 Gemmatimonadota bacterium
GCTCTACATGGAGTCGGACGGCGACATCGGGTTCGACCTGAATCCGAACGAGAGGGTGAAGATCGAGTTCGTGGCCGGCGCCACGTTCTCGAACGTGCAGATCACAACGGTCTCCACCCCAAAGATCTCGCGCACCTGGCACGCCGTCTTCTTCTCGCCGCCGGGCTCCGACAAGGTGACGGACCAGGAGCTGCAGCTGCTGAAGAACTGGCTGAAGAAGCTCCGCGACGACGACGTGCGATACCGCCGGCTTCGTGCGGGGACGATCGAGGTGAACGTCGAGGGCTACGCGAGCGCCACGGGCAAAGGTCAGTTGAACCAGGACCTGTCGGGGCGGCGCGCCGACAAGGTGATCAAGCTCCTGAAGGACGAGCTGGGCTCATCCGCCAAGATCAACCGCTTCGCGCACGGCGAGGACAACCCGATGGAGAAGAAGGAGACCGAGGAGCAGAGCAACCGTCGGGTGGACGTCTGGTTCGAGGTTGACGGCTAGCTCTGTTGGATTTCAAGGTTTCAAGGGTTTCAAGGGGTCAGAGCCCTTGAATTCGAGATCTCTATGAAGCCGAGGTCCCGGAATTCAAGGGCTCTGACCCCTTGAAACGTCACGCCGAATGCGTCACATTCCCCTCGTCTTGACAGGGGAAGGCGCGATGGTCGAGGAACGATTCGACCTGCTCCAGGGGACGCTCGGGCTCGTCGTCCTCAAGGCACTGCTCGGCGGCGAGCTCCACGGGTACGCCATCGCGCGCTGGGTCGAGACCACGACCGGCGATGTGCTGCGCGTGGAGGAGGGCTCGCTGTACCCCGCGCTGCGCCGCCTCGAGGACCGAGGCTTCATCACGGCGGAGTGGGGGCTCTCCGAGAACAACCGCCGCGCGCGGTATTACGTGCTCACCGCCGTCGGCCGGCGATACCTCAAGGCCGAAGCGGCGCGATGGCTCGAGTTCTCAGGCGCGGTGACGCAGGTCCTCCGCGCGGCGCCGAGCCTGGCGTGAGGTCGCGCGTGTCCGGCGAACGACGTGAACCGATGTGGCGACGCTACCGTCGCTTCCTGCGCTCCGACATCACCGCGGATGTGGACGAGGAGATCCAGTTCCACCTCGAGATGCTATCGCGGCACTACGAAGCAAGCGGCCTCGCCCCCGAGACGGCAGATCGAGCGGCGCGCGACCGATTCGGAGATGTGGATCGCGTCGCGGGTTGGCTCCGCCGCCACGATTGGGAGCGAGAGCGAGCGCGGCACATAGGGGAGGTTATGAACAGCATTCGGCACAATCTGCGCGCTGGAGTGCGCGCGCTCGTCAGGCAGCCCACGTTCACCGTCGCCGCCACGCTGACGCTCGCGTTAGGTATCGGCGCCACGACCGCGATGTTCAGCGTCGTCTACGGTGTGCTGCTTCGCCCGCTCCCGTTCGATGACCCCGATCGACTGGTGAGAGTCTGGACGCTCTGGAGGACCGCCTCCGGCCGCGGCGCGGTGAGCGCGGCGAACGTGCGCGACTGGCGCGCCCAGAACCACGTGTTCGAGGACGTCGCGCTATTCAAGAGCAACCAGAGCTTCAACTTTACCGCCCAGGGCGAGCCCGAGCGATTGCTCGGCGCGAGCGTGTGGGCAAGCCTGTTTCCAATCCTTCGAGCCTCGCCGCTCGTCGGTCGCACATTTACGGAGGACGAGAACGAGATCGGCCACGAGAACGTCGTCGTCCTGAGCCACCGGCTCTGGGTACGGCAGTTCGGCTCAGACCCGGCGATCGTCGGCAAGGCGATTCCACTGAACGGTGTTTCGACCACGGTCGTCGGGGTCATGAGGCCCGGCTTTGGCTACCCCAATCCAGATGTCGAGCTGTGGGCCCCGCTCACCGTTCCCGCCGACGAGTACAACCATCGGAGCTGGGGCTCGTATAGCGCGGTGGCGCGTCTCAAGCCGGGTGTCACGCTCGAACAGGCCCGGGCCGACCTGCACGTCGTTTCGTCCAACCTCGCGCGACAATACGCGGATAACAAGGAGATCGAAGCCGGCATCACGCCGCTGCTCGAGGACATGGTCGGCCGACTGGAGCAGCCCCTTTTCATTCTCCTCGGCGCCGTTGCCGGGCTGCTCCTCATCGGTTGCGCCAACGTCACCAATCTGCTGCTCGCGCGTGGGCTCTCGCGGCGGCGCGAGCTCGCGGTCCGCACTGCGCTCGGCGCATCGCGCGGGCGGCTGGTCGAGCAATCGATCACCGAGCTCGTGCCGCTGTTGGCGTTAGGTGCCGTGCTCGGGGTGTTTACCGCGGTGCTGGCGTTACGCGCTCTGGTGCCGCTCCTGCCCGCGGATCTCCCGCGGACGGAGAGCATTGGCTTGAGTCTCCCGGTGCTCGGCTTCGCTGCCGCGGTCGTCATCGTCATCGCATTCCTCGTCGGGATCTGGCCAGCGGTCGACGCGGCAAGAAGCGGTGTGGCCTCCGGTCTTGCCGAGCTGTCGCGTGCGTCCACGGGCGCACCGCGACGCGCACGCGTCCGGGACGCGCTCGTGATCGCGCAGATCGCCGTGACGCTGGTCCTGCTCGTGGGCGCGACGGTGCTCCTGAGGAGCTTTCTCGCGGTACGAGCAGTGAGCCCTGGATTCAACCCCTCTATGGCTCTGAGCGTGCATCTCGCGATCCCGCAATCGAAGTATCCGCTCGACGCGCAGGTTACCCAGTTCTACTCCGGAGTGCTCGACCGCGTGCAGGCATTGCCCGGTGTGGTCGCCGTAGGCGTGGTGAATCGGCTCCCGCTCGGCGGTGGCAATCAGACCGCCGGGCTGCAGATCGAGGATGCCGACCGGGATGCCAGGTGGCCGAACATCCAGACGCGGACTGTGTCGCCGGGCTACTTCCGGGCGCTCGAGATTCCTCTCAAGGCCGGCCGCTCGTTCGCATCGTCGGATGACGCCGATGCGCCGAGGGTGGCGATCATCGACGAGAGGCTGGCGAAGATGTGGCCGCCGGGCACGAGCCCGATCGGGCGGCGGATTCGCGAAGGCGGCGATCCGTGGAGCACGATCGTCGGAGTGGTCGGGCACATCCAGCATACGGGGCTGGATAACGACTCGGACCCGCAGGTGTACTGGAACTACCCGCAGCGCCCGCAGGAACGCCTGGCGCTCGTCGTGAGGACGCGCAGTACTCCGGCGGCGCTCACGTCGTCGATCGCCGCGGCCGTTCGAGAGGTCGACCCGGAGCAGCCGATCCACGATGTCCGCACGCTCGACGCGGTGGTGGATCGATCGCTGGGCCAGCGGTGGCTGGAGACGCTCCTGCTCGCGGTCTTTGCCACCGTCGCGCTCGTGCTCGCGAGCGTCGGCGCGTACGGGGTGATCGCCTACGGTGTCGGACAGCGGCTGCGGGAGTTTGGAGTGCGTATCGCGTTAGGTGCCGGCAGGCGGACCGTGATCGGCATGGTGCTTCGCCGTGGCGTGACGCTGTTCGGGCTTGGCGCCGCGCTCGGCCTCGCGCTCGCCGCCGCGACCGTGCGTGTGCTGTCTGCGCTCGTGTACGGTGTCACCCCGCGTGACACGCTCAGCTTCGTACTCGCGACGGTCGTCCTGTTCCTCGTGAGCGTGGCTGCGTGCTACCTCCCTGCGCGGCGCGCGGCGCGCGTGGATCCGTCGATCGCGCTTCGCAGCGAGTGATCGGGTGGGTCGATGCGGGGTCATCTGATCCGCATCTGAACAGTCGCTATCGGCGAATCCGAAACCGCACCGAGCGAGTCGCGTGCAGGACATCCCGGTCGACGCCCGCGCTGTCGACGCGCCGGTCGACGTCGAACACGCGGACGACGTTGTTGCCGGCCAGATCCTCCAGCGCGCCGCCGACGCGGAGCTCGTAGTCGCCGGCGACCCAGTCGATGTTCGGAGAAAAGGTCCACACGCTGTCGCCGGCGGCGAGGTTGACGGATCCGGGCACCGGCGTCCCGCCCACATCGACCACCGTGAGCATGCGCGCCGCGAGCGCATGATCGAGCGGCTCGCCGAACGACACCCGGAGCGGCGTACGTGTTCCGGAGGATGGCGCCGTTAGGCGCCACCGATCCGGATCCGGCGACCGGCGATCCGCGTCCATGACCTCGAACGCGTGCTCGAACCCCGACGCGAGCGGCGCACCGGTGCCATCCGTCCAGCGGTCGTCAACGACGAGGCGGTACCGTCGCCCGGCGATGAGTGGCGCGCCAGACTCGACATTCGTTCGGACGCCGCGCTTCACACGACCGGGGTCGAACAGGAGCGTCAGGCGCCGCCGCTCCGGATCCCAGAGCTCCTGGTCGAGGGCGAGAAACGCGCCTCGCACCTCGCGACCTGATTCATCCATCAGGTGCACGTGCTCCAGCGCGTTCCCCACCTCCATTGGCGCCGAGGTCTCCACGTACCAGCGGAGGAGGTTGCTCGGCAGGCGACCGGACGATGGATACACGCCGGTGACGCGTGTCGTCCGCGCGTGCGTGACCGCTGGAACCGCGAACCGATGCGTGAGCGGCGTCCGCCCGACAGCGTGCGACGCGGGCGCGCTCGCGCCGCCCGAGATCGCCGTCGTGTCGACCTCCACGCGGTAGGCAACGCCAGCCGCGAACGGGAACCGAGGTTCGAAGCGCACGCGATCGGCCAACGCGACATAGTGGCCGATGACGGGTGGCGTGGCGCCGCTGTCAACCGTGCTGCGCTCGACGTACACGGCCAACAACGCCGGCCACAAAGAGTCGTTAGGCGCGAGGCGCGCGAGACGGCGAACGGCGGCCCGATCGAGCCCCCGCACCTCCACCGCCTGCGGCGTCCGGGTCAGCTCGACCGCGATCTCTGGAGCACCGCGGTCGGCGGCGCCAGCGGCGCCGCACCCTGCAAGGAGTGCGGCGCCGAACAACAGGCAAACGGCGTCCGGCCCCGATTTCCCTAAAGCCATCGCATCGTTTCGCTCACGACATCGAGCGACCCGGTCTCGATGTCGCGCTTCAGCATCACGATGTTGTTCGCGTTGTAGTTGTCGAGCTGCAGCACGCCGACGATCGCCACTGGCAGATAGCCCACGCCCGCCGGCTCCCACGCCTGCTTCACCGACGACGTCATCGCCTTCGCTTCGGCCAGCTGCTCGGGATCGAGCCGCGTCAGCGTCCGGTTGCTGTTCGCCACGAGGATGTACTCTTTGCCCTTCGCGTTCGTGTAGCGGATCATGTCGAACGGGCGATTGCCGCCACCGAGCTCCGCGACCGTCTTCCCGCGCACGTGCTTGCCGGCCGCGAGCTCGGCCCGCGTCAGCGTCACGATCGGCGAGCAGCCATAGCCGGCCACGAGCGATGGCTTGCCGCCCAGGTCGATCGCGACGAACGACTCGATGGGCGAAGCGGTCTCGTAGCGGTCGTGCGACGTGTGATACATCTCGAGCGTCGTCGCGGCTTCCTTTCCGACGAAGGGATACGGCATGCGCCGAAGGGTGGACGCAAACTCCTCGTTGCCGAGGCCGGCGATGTACAGCTCACCATCCACCAGAGCGAGGTCGGTAACGGAGAACGTGCGCTTGGACTCGCCCCACGGGGTTTTCGCGTCAGGCGTCGGCGCATCGGGGATCTCCGCCCGCGCGTTCCGAATGTTCTCGAGCGGCAGCACGGTCACCTTTTCGTCCTTCGTCACCCGGACGAGCACGGGCGCGGCGCTGTTGCCAGTCCCGCGGGTCAGCGAGAAGTACAGCGACTGCGACAGCGGGTGCGTGACCATGTCGACGATGCGGATCTGGTCGCGTGCGGTGCCGAGTGCCGCGGCGATCTTTCCGTCGATGTCCTTGATCCGGACGCCGGTCTTCGACGTGTCGCGCTGCGTGTCGGCGACGTCGATCGCGTAGATCGCCGCACCGCGCGGATCGGCCACGAACAGCGTGCCCTCGCGCGAGAAGTGCATAACGCCGGCAGATTGCAGCTGCACGGCGCTGAATCGCATTCCGGTTGCGGTTAGTCCCACCTTGTCGGGAAGGTCGGCGGCGGTCGCGCCGTCGCGCGAAGCCAGCAGCGTCGTCATGCCGGCGACCACGAGCGCGAATCGCGTGGGTCGGATCAACGATGTCATCGGTCGCTTCCTCCGTGCTGCGTTGATTACGGCGGACATGGGTCCGCCGCCGAGCGTCCGGCTCGGCGGAAGGCGGCTCAGGATAGGGTAGCGTCGAGCCGCGTAGGTCAGCGCCACGTCTGGAATCGGTCAGGGATGCCGAGTTGCTGACCGCGGGAGGAATTCTTGGCGTCCCAGTTGAGCACGTTGCCATCCCGAGCGCCGTTGTCATCCGGAGCGCCTTTGTCATCCCGAGCGGAGCGAGGGATCTTCATCGTCCTGAAAGAGAGCCCTCTATAGGGCGCGATGAGGATCCCTCGCTTCGCTCGGGATGACATCAAGGCTGATGACGATCCCTCGCTTCGCTCGGATGACATCAGGCTACGGCACCGGCCTTCCAATCTCCCAGTGATGCCCGAACGGATCTCGCACTCGTCCCAACCGCCAGCCATACGCTTCGCTCACCGGGAGAATCTCAGTGGCTCCGGCCTTCACGGCCTGTGCCTGGGTCGCATGCGGGTCCTCCACGAGCAGCAGCATCCGCACGGAGCACCCGCCTAACGACTCCGGGCTGAAGTTGAGATGCGCCGGCGACTCCTCGGCCACCCAGAACTCGGCGCCGTGCACGGCGAGCTGGCCGACGCCACCGCCTTCCACGCGGTAGAGCTCGACTGCCCCGAACGCCGCCTTGTAGAAATCCATCGCGCCAGACCAGTCGCGGACCGAGAGTGTCGCCGTGATGACTGTTCGGAAGCCCGGCGTCGTGGTGCTGTTCATGGCTCGATCGCTCGCTTCATCCCGATGTGCGTGGACTCGAAGCCAAGACGCTCGTAGAACCGGTGCGCGTCCACGCGCGTCCTGTCGGTGGTGAGCTGAACGATCCTACACCCGAGCTTCCGGGCGCGATCGGTCGCGGCCGCGACGAGCGCCTCGCCGATGCGTCGGCCGCGATGCTTCGAGCTCACGCGGACGCCCTCGAGCTGGCCGCGCGTCGCGCCCATCCGGCTGAGACCGGGGATGACGGTCAGCTGCAGACAGCCCACCAGCTCTCCGTCGGCTTCCGCGACCAGCAGCTCGTTACCGCGCTGGGCCGAGATCGCGTCGAACGCGTCCCAGTACGCCTGAGGGAGTGGATCGGTCGGCTGCTCGCGACTGGCGCCAAGCGTGTCGTCGGCCAGCAGGTGGACGATCGCAGGGACGTCGTCGCGGCGAGCGGGGCGGACGTGAACGGTGATGGCCCGAGTCTTCGACATTGTCGATTCCACGTTAGGTGCCAAACCGCGGCGGCGCCCGGTGGCGGCGGCGAGCCAGTTCGCATCGGATAAAGGTAGCGATCCGGTCGCCGCTGGTCGTTTCCGCAGGCCAACGCCTTCTCACCGGGCGTTCGAGGCAGACGCTCCCCGCCGGGCACGGCATAGCCAATCGATTGTCCCGCAAGAAGTTGATGCGGTGAGGTTCGAGTGAGGGCCATCCGATACTCTCTGCGCACGACAACAACCGCCGACTTCGCACGCCGGCCGGACGTCGATCGCGACGCCTCTCGATGGTCGCACGGCGAGCTCCTGCCGGTGAGCAGTCGGACTGAACACGAGATGAGTGAGGAGGAACCGATGGACCACAGGAAAGCCGGGATCGCGATGCGCATGGCCATGGTGCTGGCCATGTTTGCGCTCGCGACGGCAGCGGAGGCGCAGCACTCGAGCGCGCGACGGCCCACGACCAAGGCAAGCGCTCAGGTCACGGCGCCCGACGGACGCCGTACGGGGTTGGTGCTGGGCGTGTACACGATGGCCGCGCCTGGTTTGACGCTCACCGGCGACGACATCGATGACGGGCCATTCAAGACCAACTTCGGGCCCGGCGCGGGCGTGATGGTGGGGTACGGCTTCAACAGGACCTTCAGCGGGTACGCGTCGGTGGACGTCGCGAAGCAGAGCGCGAACGACGCCGATCTCGGTGGCAGCTTCGGGCTCAGGCATCTCGAGCTCGGTGCGCGGGCGAACCTGCCGTACGGCAGCGCCGCGACGGTGCCGTACCTGACGG
>JBKOYV010000446.1:0-13748 GCA_046725585.1 Gemmatimonadota bacterium
GGTGAGAAGAGCTCGGGCGGCAACGTTGGCTCGATTGCGTCAGGCACGACACTCACGCTCGCGTCGGGCTCCAAGGTCTGCACGAACACGAACAAGGTCGGTGATCGCTTCTCGGCCACGCTGAACGAGGCGGTGACCGGCTCCAACGGCGCGGTGATCCCGGCCGGGGCCACGGCCGTGCTCGAGGTGACGAAGCTGAAGAGGAGCGAGAACGCGAACGACAACATCGAGATGGGCTTTGCAGTCCGTTCGATCTCGTTCGGTGGCGCGACGTATAACGTCGACGCCGACGTCACGACCGCGTCGGTGGAGCGCGTCCGCAACTCGACCAAGGGCAACGACGCGAAGAAGGTCGCCGGCGGTGCGGTGCTCGGCGCCGTGATCGGTCAGGTGATCGGCAAGGACGCGAAGGGCACGGTGATCGGTGCGGCGGCGGGCGCCGCGGCGGGTGCCGGCGCTGCCGCCGCGACGGCGAACTACGAGGGCTGCGTGAACGACGGCGGGCGTATTGTGATCACGCTCACGTCACCGCTGACGATCAAGGCCGCCTAACGGGCCGGGAAGCGGAGACGGGAAGCGGGAGCGTAAACCCCCGGGATGCCTCTCCTCGTGAGATGAGCATCCCGGGGGTTCTCCGTCTCCCGCTTCCCGTTTCCCGCCTCCCGGTAGTTAATGTCCCACCGCTCGACTTGGCCCGCGATCTCTGGGCTCCGTTACGGCTACCCAGCCCCCATTGACCCGCATGATCGCGTTCACGTTCGCCGACGAGCGCACGGAGTCGACGCCCCAGCCCATCGCCTTGAGCGAATCCACGACCGCACGCGTTAGGCCGTTCGCCTCGAAGCGGAGCGTGTCGGGCAGCGCCTGATGGTGCAGCCGCGGTGCCCGCATCGCGTCGGCGAGTGTCATGTGATGCTGGATGACGTTGAGGATCACCTGCGATGTCGCCGTGATGATCCGCGGGCCACCGGCCGCGCCCACGGCCAGCAGCAGCTTGCCCTGCGGGTCGAGCACGATCGTCGGCGACATGGCGCTCAACATCCGCTTGCCCGGCGCGATCGCGTTCTGCTCGCCCTGCACTAGCCCGAACATGTTCGGCTTCCCGGGTTGCGCCGCGAAGTCGTCCATCTCGTCGTTCATGAAGAAGCCGGGTCCCGTTAGGTACACGCCGGAGCCGTAGCCATTGTTGATCGTCGTCGTGGTGGCGACCGCGTTACCGGTGCCGTCCACCACCGAGTAGTGCGTCGTGTGGTCGCGGTCGGCGATCGTTCGCTCGAGCACGGGCGTCGGGCTCGCGCGATCCGGGGCGATCGTCTTCCGTAGTTCTCGAGCGTAGGCTTTGCTGGTGAGCTTGTCGAGCGGCACCTGCACGAATGCCGGATCGCCGAGCTTCGAGTTGCGATCGATGAACGCGCGCTGGTAGGCCGACGCGAGCGCGTGCGTGTATGCCACGCTGCCGAACGGCGCGAGCGAATCGAACGTCTCGAGAATGTTGAGTGTTTCCGTGATGGTCACGCCGCCGGACGACGACGGCGGCATCGTGAAGAGCTTGTAGCCGCGGTAGGTCGACGCGATGGGCTGGCGCCACTCGGGCTTGTAGCGGGCGAGGTCTTCCTTGGTGATGATCCCGCCCCCGCGCTTCATTCCGGCGACCAGCGAGTCCGCCACTTCACCCTTGTAGAATGCGTCGGGACCCTGCTCGGCGATGAGCTTCAGCGTGCGCGCGAGGGCGGGTTGACGAAATCGGGTTCCAGGCTGCAGCGGCTGGCCGTTCGAGTAGAACACATCCTTCCCATCGAACCGCGAGATGTAGTCCTGGTTGTTGTGCAGCGACGTGAAGAGCACGCTGTCGACGGTGAAGCCTTCGTTCGCGAAACGAATCGCCGGCTGCAGCACCTCGCGCAGCGACTTCGTGCCGTACTTCGCGAGCGCTGCGCTCATTCCCGCTACGGCGCCCGGTACGCCGGACGCGCGATACCCGACGACGCTCTCATCTGTCAGCTTCCCGTCGGGCCCGATGTACATGTCGCGACTCGCGGCGAGTGGCGCGATCTCGCGGTAGTCCACCGCGGCGGTGCGACCGTCGGCCATCCGAATCACCATGTAGCCGCCGCCGCCGAGGTTCCCTGCAAACGGGAAGGTCACCGCGAGTGCGAACCCTGTTGCCACGGCCGCGTCCACCGCATTGCCGCCTGCGCGCATGATCTCATCGCCCGCCGCGCTCGCGAGCGCGCTGTTGCTCGCCACGATGGCCGTCGGCGCGAACGTCCCCTGTTCGCCAGCCTTGAAGCGCCAATCGGCGGGGAACGTCGGCGACTTGGTTGGCGCGGTGCACCCGCCTCCGTGCGTTGCGACGGCGGTTGGGCTTCCGACGATCGGCATAACCGAGGTCACGCATTTGTCGGCAAGCGCGGAGGACGTGCTCGAACGATGGCATGCCACCGCGACACCGATCGCCAGCACCGTCGCACCCATCACGAATCGTCTTGCGGTCATCATCGGCATTACACTTACTCCAGTCGTTACGGGAGACACGGCGATCGGTTGCCCGCTTTCGCTCGTGTCGGATAAGTTAGCCCAGCGTTCCCCCACCTAGACAGGTGACCTCGGCGCGTGCGCATCCCGAGGGTGTTACCTGCAGCTAACAGCAAACAGCAAGTAGCCATCTCGTGACTCGTCAGGCACCTCCCTCCGACCCGCGCATCACGGAACGTCGCAACCCGCGCACAGCGAACATCGACCTCGCCACAGCGCTCGAGATCGTCGACCTCATGAATGCCGAGGATCGCTCGGTCGCCGACGCCGTGGCGAGCCAGCGAGTCGAAATCGCGCGCCTGGTTTCGTTCACCGAAGACGCATTCCGCAGAGATGGGCGTCTCTTCTACGTCGGGGCGGGTACCTCCGGGCGCCTCGGCATCCTCGACGCCAGCGAGTGCCCACCGACGTTCGGCAGCGATCCCGAGATGGTCCAGGGCATCATCGCGGGGGGCTTCCCGGCCATCCTCCGCGCGCAGGAAGGAGCAGAGGATTCTCCGGCAGGCGGCGCCGCCACGATGGACGAGCATAACGTGGGCGAGCGAGACGTCGTCGTCGGCATCGCCGCGTCGGGAACCACGCCATTCGTCCACGGCGCGATCGAGCGGGCGCGCGAGCGAAGTGCCCGCACTGCGATCATCGCGTGCACTCCCGTGTCGCAGAAACTGCTCTCGCACGTCGACGTCGCGGTGATCGCGATCGTCGGCCCCGAAGTCGTCACCGGCTCCACCCGCCTCAAGGCCGGCACGGCGACCAAGATGGTGCTGAACATGGTCACCACAGGTGCGATGATCCGGATCGGCAAGACCTACGGCAACCTCATGGTCGACCTCAAGGCCACGAACGCGAAGCTTCGCGATCGAAGCGAGCGCATCGTCGTCGAGGTGTGCAACGTATCACGCGATGAAGCACGGTCGCTGCTCGAGGCCGCGGGCAAGCGGGTCAAGACGGCGATCGTTATGCAGAAGCTCGGGGTCGACCGCGACGGCGCCGAGAGGGCGTTGGCCGCCGCCGGCGGTGTGATCCGTCGTGTCGTCCCGGACGCGCCACCACCGGTGCAGACATGACCGCCGCGAGCTCGGACGAACGGATCGTCGTCGGGCTCATGTCCGGCACGTCGCTGGACGGCATCTCGGCGGCCGTCGTGCGGTTCGATCGCGGACGCGACGGTCGCATCGCCTACGAGTTGTTAGGCATGAGCGTTCGCGCGTACGACGCGACGCAGCGCGACCGGCTGGGGCGGGCGCTCGTGGGCGTGACCCCCCGCGAGTACTGCCGGCTGTCGTTCGATCTCGGCGACTGGCTTGCCGACGCCGCGATTGCCGCCCTGGCGGAGGCTGGCGTCGGGCGCTCGTCGGTAGCGGCGATCGCGAGCCACGGCCAAACGGTGTGGCATGAACCGGGGCACTCCACGTGGCAGTTCGGTCAGCCGGCCGTGATCGCCGAGCGGACCGGCATTGACGTGGTGAGCGATTTCCGCGTGCGCGACGTGGCGGCGGCAGGGCAGGGTGCGCCGCTCGTTCCGGTTGCCGATGCGCTCCTGTTCGCCCACGCCACGGAATGGCGCGCGCTTCAGAACCTCGGCGGCATCGGCAACGTGACCATCGTACCGCCTGGTGGCGTACCGTCGTCGACCCGCGCGTTCGATACCGGGCCCGGCGTCGTCGTGATCGATGGCGTCACGCGAATGGTCGCACCGGAGCTCTCCTACGACGTTGACGGACAGCTGGCACGGAGCGGCGCCCCGATCGGCGAGGTGGTGCGCCACGTGCTCGAAGACCCGTACTTCGCAAGCCCGCCACCCAAGTCGACCGGCCGGGAGCTGTTCACCCCCACGTTCATCGCCGGATTCGTCGAGCGGTGCCGCGCCGTGAAGCCTAACGCGACTGCCGGCGACCTAGTGTCCACCGCCGTGGCGCTCACGGCCGCGAGCATCGCCGATGCGATGCGTCGCTTCGTGCCGGAGCCGGTGAACGAGCTGATCGCGTCCGGCGGTGGTGCGGAGAACCCGGCCCTCGTCGATGCCATTGCGCTGGCGCTTCCGTCGTTCACCGTCCGCCGGTTCAGCGACGTGTTCTTCGACGGTGAGGCGAAGGAAGCCGTGGCGTTCGCGCTGCTCGGGTACCTCCACCTGCTCGGGCAGCCCGGAAACCTCCCGAGCGTCACTGGAGCGCGCGGGCCACGCATCCTCGGGCAGCTCACGCCGGCCTGATCGGCGTTAGGCACCGGGCCGATGCGCGAGCTCGCGCAACTGCTGCTGCCGTCGGTCCGCTGGGACCCGGCGCTCGGTTTCGCTCCGGCGCTGCCCGGCGTGATGCGAGGGATCGCTGCCGGCGTCGGTGGCTTCGTGATCGAGGGCGGGAGTCGCGATGCCGTGGCGGAGCTCACGGCCACGATTCGGCGGAGTGCCGGCGACGCGCTCGTAATCGCCATCGCGCCGGCGGAGCTGACGTCGACGGCATGGCGGGCTCGTCCGCTGTCCCTGCCGCCCGCCGCGGCGATCGCGTCGCTGCGGGATGCGCTCGTCGTGCGTCGCTTGGCGCGCGGTGTGGCGCGTGAAGCGAGAATCGCCGGGTGCAACGCGATCCTCGCACCGTGCTGCGACGTGCCGAGGGCGCCACGCACGGACGCGTTCGGTCCCGAGCCGGCCGATGTTGCCGCCGCCAGCGCCGAGTGGATAGATGCGGCGCAGGCCGAGGGAGTCCTCTGTTTCGCGGGCGCATTCCCGGGAGGAGGCGCGGTCACCGAAGTGCTCACGGGCATTCCCACAGTTCGCGAGAGCGATGACGCGCTGTACGCCTCGGACCTCGTTCCGTTTCGCGCGGCCATCGATGCCGGCGTTGCTGGTGTCGTGCTCGCGGAGGCGAGTTACGCTGCCCTCGACGCGTCGGGAACATCCGCATCCCTTTCTCGCGCGATTCTCGGCCGCCTGCTGCGAACGCAGCTCGGTTTCGAGGGGCTCGCCGTCGCGGATGCATCGCTGCTCGCGATGCGCTGGGGGCACCGCGTTCGCGCCAGCGACCTTGTGGGCGCCGGTGTCGACATCGTGCTTCGGCCCGTCAATCTCGACGTCGAGCTTCGGACGCTCATCGACGCCGTCGAAGCACGCAGGCTGGACGGCGAGCGCGTGCACGAGGCCGCGCAGCGCCGCCGGATCCGGGCCGAGATGGCCGGCGCACCCGCCCCGGTGCCTAACGCCGGAACCAGCGACGATGCCTGGCTCGATGACGTCGCGGAGCGCACGATCACGGTGGTCCGCGGGCGGAGCGTTCGCGTCGGGGAACCGGTGGAGGTCGCGGTAGTCGCGACACGGGCCGATCAGGCATCCGCAGCGGCCGCGGCGTTCACGAGCGGGATCGCCGACGCCGGCGGGGATCCATCGAGCGTTAGGCGTGTGATCTCGCCGCCAGGGGTGGCGCGCACGCCCGTCGTCGTGCTTGTCGTTACGCCGACGGGCATTTCCACCTCCGAGCAGGAGGTCGCCGCGTTCTGCGAGGGCGCCCGGCGACTCGGACGCGAGTCGGTGGTCGTGTGGTGCGGCCATCCCGCGACCAGCCCCGCCTCTCCAGGCGCGAGCCTCACCATCGCGTGCTGGAGCCCGAGTGCTCCGATGCTTCGCGCCGCTGGCCGGTGGCTCCTGCGCCGCGTCTGACAACCGGCGGCTACAGCTTTGTCAGAACCTGCCAGAGGAAGAGCAGGGTCAGCGCGATACCCACCGCCGCGAAAACCCGCACGTAGAGCTTCCCGCGCCGCTGACGATCGATCGGCGGCCCCGTCGGCTCGACGAACACAGGCGGGAGCGGCGCGATCGGTTCCGGAATCGATTCGACGCGGAGAATCGGAGGTGTCGACGTCGGCGTCACGAGGTCCGGCGAGTCGAACACCCGATGCCGCACCTCGTCCACGGGCGCCGCGGACTCGAGCCCGGTTCCGTCGAATCGCGCGATCACGACCGTGATGTTGTCCGGCCCACCCGACGCGTTCGCCAGATCGACGAGGCGCTCGGCCGCGAGCTCCGGATTCGCTTCTTCGGTGACCGCCTGCGCGATCTGCTCGGGTTTCACGAGCCCGGACAAGCCATCGCTGCAGAGAACGAGTACGTCGTCGCGCCGCACCCGCTGATGCGTGAGGTCGATCTTGACGTGCGGCTCCGGCCCCAGCGCCTGAAGAATGATGTTGCGCCGGTCGCTCATCTCCGCCTCTTCGATCGTGATCTCTCCGGCCTCGATGAGCTTCTGCATCAGCGACTGATCCTTCGTGATCTGAATTGCGACGCCGTCGCGCACCAGATACGCTCGGCTGTCGCCTACCTGGGCGAGGTACAAGGTGTCGCCGAGCAGACACGCGATGGTCGCCGTGGTCCCCATCCCGCGGAGCTCTGGATGGTCGGCGGCGTAGTGGTGGATCGTCGCGTTGGCCACCTCGGTGGCCGCCTTGATCGTGCCGACGAAAGCGACGGGCTCCACGGTCTTGGAGTCGCGCCACCTTCGCCGCAGCTGTTGCAGGACGACCTCGACCGCCATCTCGCTCGCAATCTCGCCCGCCGCCGCCCCGCCCATTCCGTCGGCGACCATGAACAGCGTCCCGCGATCACTGGCCCGCTCGGTACGCAAATGGTCGAACGACAGAGGGTCGCCACGCGAGAGGTCGGCGACGACGAACGCGTCCTCGTTGTGCTCCCTGGTGCGGCCCACGTCCGAGTGCGCGAAGACGTGAAAGACGATCGCGCCCGGAGGCGTGATCGGATCCGTCGGCGTCGGATGTTGGTTGACCGTCAAACGTGCTCCGGTGGCGTCGCGGCGGACGGGCGTAGCGGCCAGAGGTACAGGGAAAGTCACGAATATATAGGGGTCGGCAAAACCAAGGGCAATCAAACGCAGGCCGTACGGGGCGACCGCCCTGGCGGGTTTCACGCGTCAAGGGAATCGCGTGGTACGGCACGATATAGCTGCCGTTCGTCGCGGCGTAGCTCAGGTGCCACCGGAATGTTGTGTCGACGCGATTAGCTTGAGCCCATGATGGAGCACCGGGAGTTCGTTTCGCGCCTCGGCGCGAGCTGGACGACAGTCGTTTGTGTTGTCGCTGGAGTCGGCGCGTCGGCGTGCGCACCGCGGGCGAAGCGTGCGACCGGCCCGGTCGCGTCGGTCGCGCCGGCGCTTCCACCGGTTCCGCTCGTGGATGGCCCCCTCGCGATCCACGTCGTTTATCCGCCGGCCGGGACGACCGTTCAGGCGCGCGACTCGAACTTCATCTTCGGCACGGTGGGGAGCGGCAAGGCCACGCTCACCATCAACGGCACAGCGGTCCCGGTGGTTCCTAACGGGAGCTTCATTGCGTTTCTGCCCCTGCCGCCCGCGAGCGCTCCTCAGTACTCGATCGTTGCGTCGCGAGGAGCCGACACCGCGCGAGCCGTGCACGCCATCAAGTTGCCGGCGCCCCGGCCCGTGCTTGTCGATACGGGGCGACTCGTTGTGGATTCGGGGAGCGTTTCCCCGCGAGGTACGCGCGTCACGCGCGCCGAGGAGCGAATTCGCGTGAGTGTGCGGGCACCGCGCAACGCGAGCGTCGGAGTTCGCCTGGCCGATGGAACGGAGCTCAAGCTGGTAAGCGCGGCCCGTGCGCTGGATTCGCTCCGACTGACCGCAGAAGGCGATCCGTACGTATGGGCGACCGACGTGCCGGCGGCATCGCTTGCCCGCGGGGCTGAGCTCGTGGTCACCCGCGGTCCTGACAGCGTTCGATTCCCGATCCGGGACATCGCGCTCGACGACTCGGCGCGCCCGCGTTTGGTCCGGCTGACGGGTGGCTCCGACGTGCCCGACACGGATCGCGTGGTCATCCTGCGGCCGGTGCCTAACGGCACGTACAAATGGCTGTTGCTTCCCGGCACCACGCTGCAGGCGACCGGTCGCATCGGAGACATGGTGCGTGTGAGGCTCGACGCAATGCTCGAGGCGTGGGTTGCGGCCGGCGATGTCACGGAGCTGCCACCCGGCACGCCGCTACCTCGTCGCACGGCGGCCAATGCGCGCGTGCTGGGAGGGCGCGATTGGGTGGACGTCATTATTCCGACGGGAGAGCGGCCGGCGTTCGAAGTTCGCGAGGAAGGGAACAGGCTCGTGTTGATCCTGTACGGCGTGCAGGCGAACTCGGACATCATAGGCTACGCGGCGGACGACTCGCTCGTCCGGCGCGTTCGCTGGTATCAGGAGTCGAGCGATCGGGCCCGGTTCGAGATCGAGCTCGCGCGCGCGCCGTATGGCTACCTGCCGTTGTGGGACCGCGGCACGTTCGTATTGCGCGTGCGCCGTCCGCCGGCGATCGATGCAGCGTCCCCGCTCAAGGGACTGACCATCGCGGTGAACGCCGGTCACCCTCCGGCCGGCTCTACCGGCCCGACCGGCCTGTACGAGCCGGTTCCGACACTCGCGATCAGCGAGCGTCTCAAGACGATTCTGGAGGCGCGCGGCGCGAAGGTAGTCATGACGCGGACGACCGCGGCGCCGCTCGCCCTCGCGATTCGTCCCGTGATGGCACGGCGCGCCGGAGCACACGCGTTCGTGTCGATCCACCTCAACGCGCTTCCCGACGGGATAAACCCGTTCACGGCGAACGGGACGGGCTCGTACTATTTTCATCCGTCGTCGGAGCCGCTCGCGCGCGAGGTCCAGCGGGGCATGGTGCGTCGCATGGGGCTCAGAGACCTCGGGATCTTTTACGACAACCTGTCCGACCTTCGGCACCCGTGGATGCCGTCGGTCCTCACCGAGGGCGCGTTCATCATGATGCCGGAGCAGGAGGCGGCCGTGCAGACGGCCGGGTTCCAGGAGCGTTACGCGTTAGGCGTTGCCGACGGGCTCGAGGCGTATTTCCGCGCGCTCGGGAGCGGCCGGTGAGCGGCGCCCGTATTCACCCCGATGCGTTCATCCATCCCGACGCGTTCGTGTGTGGAGATGTGACGCTCGGCGCCGGAGCGTCGGTGTGGCCGAAGGCGGTACTCCGCGCGGATTCCGCTGCCATCATCGTCGGCGAGTCCAGCAACGTGCAGGACGGCGTCGTGATCCACGTCGATCCCGGGTTGCCCTGTACGATCGGCGCTCGCGTGGCGATCGGGCACCGCGCGATCGTCCACGGTGCCACCGTGGAGGATGACTGTCTCATTGCGATGGGCTCGATCGTGCTGAATCACGTGGTCGTCGGGCGGGGTTCGCTCATTGGCGCCGGAGCCGTTTGTCGAGAGGGAATGGTGATTCCACCGAACTCGCTCGTGCTCGGTGTGCCCGGCAGGGTCGTACGCGCAACGGACGCGGCGCTCCGCGAGCGCACGGCCCACGCGGTGGCGGTGTATCTCGATCTGGCGGCTCGGCATCGGCGAGGCGAGTTTCCCAGGCTCGAATCCGGTGCGCACTCTGTGCGTGCCTAACGCCGCGACTCCCACGCCGCTCAGTCCGAGCGTCGGTCTCGTCGCTGGCTTCCCGGTGACTCGCCGGACTCGGCCCAAGTTGTTGTCTGAAATCGACCTGGGCGGTGTCGAGTGGCACGCGTGGTGCACGCACGTGTTTGCAGGCAACGGTCTGCGCGCGCGTCGTCTGGTGCTCGGCCTGCCTGCCAGTGCCCGGCTGGAGTATAGGCGACGCGGCACGGTGGGTCGACGGCGCCAACTAACGTCCTCCCAGGGAGTTGCGATCGAATGCGCGTTAGGCAGGCCGCCTCGGCCACAGTGGGAACGTTCTTGGGTTGAACGTGAGAGCAGTGTAATCTTAGGGACGTGGAAAAGTGCGGCTCGCTTTGAGATTCGTGATGTTGGTTGAGCAAGTCGTTGATACGCGACCGCTTACATCCACACTGGCGCGGTTTCACGAACGTCCATAAACTGCGCCCCTCTTCGCTTCCGCCGCGGATGCGCTCGCTCGCGCCAGCCCCAGTCGGTCCCGTTTCGAACGCTACGTTTCACCAGGGAGAAGTGTACATGCCCCTACCCTCGAAGCCCCCTGCCGGCCCCGCTGCTCTCAGCCAGAACGCGCGAACGGTGTTGGAAAAGCGCTATCTGGTGAAGGATGCCAGTGGCAAGGCGACCGAGACCCCCGAAGACATGTTCTGGCGGGTGGCGACGGTCGTCGCGGAAGCTGATCGCCGGTACGGAGCCAGCGAGGGCGCAGTCACGGAAGCAGCAGAACAGTTCTACCGCCTCATGACCGAGCGCCGGTTCGAGCCCAACTCGCCGACGCTGATGAACGCCGGTCGCCCGTTAGGCCAGCTCTCCGCGTGCTTCGTGCTGCCGGTCGAAGACGCGCTCTCCAACGGGCGCAACGGCATCTACGACACGCTCCGGTCGATGGCGCTCATCCATCAGAGCGGCGGTGGAACCGGATTCTCATTCTCGCGGTTGCGCCCGAAAGGGTCGATGGTGCGCTCGACGACCGGCGTCGCCAGCGGCCCGGTGTCGTTCATGAAGCTCTACGACGCCTCCACCGACGCAGTCAAGCAGGGCGGCACGAGGCGCGGCGCGAACATGGGGATTGTCCGCGTCGATCACCCGGACATCCTCGAGTTCATCACGTGCAAGGAAGACCTCACGCAGGTGACGAACTTCAACATCTCCGTCGCCGTCACCGCCAAGTTCATGCAGGCGGTGAAGAACGGTACGAGCTACGACCTCGTCGATCCGGGCACAAAGCAGGTCGCCGGTCAGCTCGACGCGCAGATGGTGTGGAACAAGATGATCGACGGCGCGTGGCGCACCGGCGAGCCGGGCTGCTTCTTCATCGACGAGGCGAACCGCTACAATCCTGTCCCGCATCTCGGCGCCTATGAGGCGACCAACCCGTGCGGCGAGCAGCCCCTCCTCGCGTACGACGTCTGCAATCTCGGCTCGATCAACGTCGGCTACTACGTGCAGGATGGCGCGATGGACTGGGACGCGTTCGCGAGCGACATCGCGCTCTCGACGCACTTTCTGGACAACATCATCGACGTCAACAAGTACCCGCTGCCGGAGATCGACGCCCTCTCCAAGCGCATCCGCCGCATCGGGCTCGGCGTCATGGGCTTCGCCGACGCGCTCGTTAGGCTCGGGATCGCCTACGACTCACCCGAGGGCGTCGAGTTCGGCCGCAAGGTCATGGCGTTCGTCGACGTCGAGTCGAAAAAGGAGAGCGAGCGGCTCGCGAACGACCGGGGCGCGTTCCCCGAGTGGGCACGCTCGATCTGGGGTCCCGACGAGACCTGCGCGCGCGACAGTGAAGGGAAGCGCATCCGCCCGATGCAGCTCCTCCGCAACTGCAACGTCACGACGGTCGCGCCGACCGGCACCATCTCGATCATCGCCGGCTGCTCGTCGGGCCTCGAGCCGCTCTTCGCCGTCGCGTTCATGCGCAACCAGGCGGGCGTGATGATGCCCGATGTGAACGAGGATTTCGTAGCGGTTGCAAAGCGTGAGGGTTGGTACTCCGACGCGCTGATGGAGCGGATCGCGCGCGAAGGACGAGTGGACTTCCCGGAAGTGCCGGAGCGCTGGCAGCGCGTGTTCGTGACGGCCAACGCGATTGCGCCCGAGTGGCACATGCGCATGCAGGCCGCCTTCCAGGAGCATTGCGACTCGGCCATCTCGAAGACGACGAACTTTGCCCACACGGCCACGGTCGCCGACGTCCGCGCGATCTACGAGCTCGCCTACGACCTCAAGTGCAAGGGCGTCACCGTCTACCGCGACGGGTCACGCGACAACCAGGTGCTCTCCACCGGTGCCACGGAGAAGGCCAAGTCCGAGCGCGACGGAGCACCCGCCGACAAGCGCGAGTTGGCCGATCTCAAGGGCACGATGGCGGAGCTCGAGGCGGAGGTGGAGCGCCTCAAGAAAGCGCTCTACGACGCCGAAGCGGAGAATCTCCAGCGTCGTCAGAAGCGGTCGCGCCCCGACAAGCTTCGCGGCACGTCCATCCGCAAGGAAACCCCGTTAGGCACCATGTTCGTCCACGTCACCGAGGACGACCGCGGACAGCCCTTCGAGGTCTTCATCAACCTCGGGAAAGCGGGTGGCTCGGCGATGGCCGATGCCGAGGCGATGGGCCGGCTGATCTCGCTCGCGCTGCGGTCGGGCATCCCGCTCATGGAGATCCACAAGCAGCTCCGCGGCATTTCCTCGGACCGCGCAGTGGGGCTCGGGCCGAACAAGGTCCTCTCGGTCCCCGACGCGATCGGTATCGCGCTCTACGACTGGTACCAGGAGAAGCAGCTCGGCGTGCAGCAGGATCTCCTGCGTGAGTCACGCGGACCGGTGACGCCCGCGAGAGAGGAGGTCACGGTCTCGCAGACCACGCCGACTGGTCAGCAGGCGCAGCTCTCGTTCGACACGCGCGCCGAGTCGTTCATCGGGACGTGCCCCGACTGTGGCTCGCAGCTCGAGTACGCCGAGGGCTGCGTGAAGTGCCACGTGTGCGGATTCAGCGAGTGCGGCTAAACGGAATCGGGAATCGGGAATAGAGGGAACCGGGAAGGGGGAACCGGGAACAGAAGCTCCACGGAGCCTCGGTTCCCGGTTCCCTGTTCCCCGTTCCGGTCTTCTCCCGCTTCCCGCTTCCCGGCTGTCCCGATTCCCTATTCCCGATTCCCTACGGCTAGGATCGCCGACGGCGCTGTCTGATTCACCCAATCACGCACCTGCCGATACACCGTCGCGTCCTCGTGCAGCTGGCTGTGGTTGATGCACGCGGTCTGGGTGTTCACGGCCCCCGCCAGCAGCGCACTGTTGTCGGGGTTGATGACCTCATCGCACGGCGACCACCACGTTGCATAACGCGGCGTCCCCCACGTCTCGTCGTCCGCATTGAGCGCGTTGACGAATGACGAGTTCGGCCACATCTCCTGACACGACGTCTGGAAGCAGAACTGCGCGGTCGTGGTGCCGTGATTTGTGCCTCCGAGCGTCACCAGCGCCGAGACCCTTCCGTCGCCGCCGAGATTCCGAACGTAGTAGCGCGCGGAGAGTGCCCCCATCGAGTGGGTCACGATCGCCACCTGCGTCACGCCGGCCGCCGCCAGGACCGAGTCGACCTTCTGCTTGATGATCCCGGCGGTCGTCGCGTTCGAGACGGTCGTGTTGTAGGAGAAGGTCGCGAGCTCGCTCGCCAGCCAGCCCTCCTTCTTGAACCGTCCGACCATCGTGTTCCAGACGCTCCCGCTGGAGTTCCAGCCATGGACGAACAGAATGAGCG
>JBKOYV010000046.1:0-10366 GCA_046725585.1 Gemmatimonadota bacterium
CCACCCGGTCGCTCGGCTGGATCGCGTCGCGATCATCCGGTGGGGACTGGGGACTGGGGACTGGGGCCTCGGCGGGACCAGCCTCGGTGTCACTCCACCGGTCTTCGTCTACCAGCTGATCGACTGCGGAATCGTCGGCGAGAATTTCGGGCGCAACGGTCGCGGAGCCGCCAGGTCCCGGATCGTTAGGCGTGCCAGCCGGGATGCTCGCGGCTGATCGCGGTGACGGCGCCAGCTGGCGCGGCTGGGCAGGCCGCGGCGAACGGCGACCAGGCTTGGACCCGCGGTCACCCCGGCGTCCAGTCGCCGAGTCCCCGGCCCCTAGTCCCCAGTCCCGGTCCTGTCCCCTGTCCCAGGTCCCTATTGATCGTTCCCAGGTCGTCGGCCCCGGATCCCCACCGTCGAACTTGTCAGGCAGAAACAGTGTGAACGTGCTGCCAACCCCTGGCGTGCTCTCCACGCGAATCTCGCCGCCTAACAACCGGGCAATCTCCCGGCTGATCGACAGGCCGAGCCCGGTACCGCCATACTTGCGGCTCGTCGCGCCGTCCGCCTGCTGGAACGACTCGAAGATCAGCCGCTGCTTGTCCTTCGGGATGCCGATACCCGTGTCGGCCACCGCAAACGCGATGACGGAATTCGCGTTGTCGAGCGACGAGTTGGCGAACCGCCTGCCACGCTCGGCCGAGCGAATCGTTAGGGTCACGTGCCCCTGTTGCGTGAACTTGAAGGCGTTCGAAAGCAGATTCTTGAGCACCTGATTGAGGCGTTGGCCGTCCGTCATGATCGTCGCCGGCGCGCCCGGCTGCACCTCGACCGAGAAGCCGAGCTGCTTCTGGTCGGCAACCGGCCGGAAGCCCTTGTCGACCTGGTCCCGAACGTCCGTCAGCGACACGTCGGTCGCGTTCACTTCCATCTTCCCGGCTTCGACCTTCGAGAGGTCCAGCACGTCGTTGATCAGGTTGAGGAGGTCCGTCCCCGAGCTGAGAATCGTGTTCGCGTACTCGATCTGCTTCCCCGTCAGATTGCGATCCTTGTTCTCGGACATGAGCCGCGCGAGGATGAGCAGCGAGTTGAGGGGCGTCCTGAGCTCGTGCGACATGTTCGCCAGGAACTCGCTCTTGTAGCGCGACGAGACAGCGAGCTGCTCGGCCTTTTCTTCGAGTGCGACGCGCGCCGCCTCCACCTCGGAGTTCTTCTGCTCGACCTTCTTGTTCTGCTCGGCGAGGAGACTCGCCTTCTCCTCCAGCTCCTCGTTGACCTGCTGTAGCTCCTCCTGCTGGTCCTTGAGCATCTCCTCGGACTGCTTGAGCGTTCGCGCCTGCTGCTCCAGCTCCGAGTTGGAGCGACGCAGCTCGTCCTGCTGGCGCTTCAACTCCTCGGACTGGCTCTGCAGCTCCTGCGTGAGCTTCTGCGACTGCTGCAGCAGCTCCTCGGTGCGCATGTTCGCGGCGATCATGTTGAGCACGACGCCGATCGATTCCTGCAGCTGATCGAGGAACGTCTGATGGATCTGGCTGAACGGCAGGAAGCTCGCGAGCTCGACGACAGCCTTGACGTCGCCCTCGAACAGGATCGGGAGGACGATGATGTTCCGGGGAGGCGCTTCGCCGAGTCCCGACGTGATCTGGATGTAGTCCGACGGAACGTTCGTGAGCAGGATCGGTTTCTTCTCGAGCGCCGCCTGCCCGACGAGTCCTTCGCCCATGTACCAGACGTTGTTGAGGTGCTTCCGCTCCTTGTACGCGTAGCTCGCGATGAGACGGAGCGCCGCGCCGTTCCCGTTCTCCTGCTGCATGATGAAGAACGCGCCTTGCCGTGCCTGCACGAGCGGCGTGAGCTCGCTCATGATGAGGCGCGCGACCGTGTCGAGGTCCTTTTGCCCCTGCATCATACGCGAGAACTTCGCGAGGTTCGTCTTCAACCAGTCCTGCTCCGCGTTCGCCTCGGTGGTGCCTTTGAGGTTCGCGATCATCTGGTTGATGTTCTTCTTGAGCTCATCGAGCTCGCCCTGCGCCTGCACCGTGATCTGGCGACTCAAGTCGCCACGCGTCACCGCGGTCGCCACGTCGGCGATCGAGCGAACCTGCACCGTGAGGTTGTTCGCGAGCAGGTTCACCGAGTCGGTGAGGTCCTTCCAGGTGCCGGCGACGCCAGGCACTTCGGCCTGACCACCGAGCTTGCCTTCGGTACCCACTTCCTTCGCAACGCGCGTGACTTCGTCAGCAAAAGCGTTGAGCTGATCGACCATCGTGTTCACGGTGCTCTTGAGCTCGAGGATCTCACCTCGCGCGTCCACCGTGATCTTGCGAGACAGGTCGCCCTTGGCAACCGCCGTCGTGACGTCGGCGATGTTGCGGACCTGGTTGGTCAGGTTCGACGCCATGCCGTTCACGTTGTCCGTCAGGTCGCGCCACACACCCGCGGCGCCCGGAACCTTCGCCTGGCCGCCAAGACGCCCTTCACTACCCACCTCACGCGCAACGCGCGTGACCTCGTCGGCGAACGCGTTGAGCTGGTCGACCATCGTGTTGACGGTGTTCTTGAGCTCGAGGATCTCGCCGCGCACGTCGACGGTGATCTTCTGCGAGAGGTCGCCGCGCGCAACAGCCGTGGTGACCTGCGCGATGTTGCGGACCTGCGTCGTCAGGTTGCCGGCGAGGACGTTCACGTTGTCGGTGAGGTCCTTCCACGTGCCCGCCACACCCGGCACGTTCGCCTGGCCGCCGAGCCGCCCTTCCGAACCCACCTCCTTCGCAACGCGCGTGACTTCGGCCGCGAAGCTCGAGAGCTGATCCACCATCACGTTGATGGTGGTCTTGAGGTCCAGAACCTCGCCCTTCACGTCGACCGTGATCTTCTTCGACAGGTCACCCTTCGCGACTGCCGTCGTCACCTCGGCGATGTTGCGGACCTGCGTCGTCAGGCTCGACGCCATGAAGTTCACGTTGTCGGTGAGGTCCTTCCACGTACCCGCCACACCTGGCACCTGCGCCTGACCACCGAGGCGTCCTTCCGCGCCCACTTCGCGCGCGACACGGGTCACCTCGCCCGCGAAGATCGAGAGCGAGTCGACCATCTTGTTGATGACGTCCTTGATCTGCAGGATCTCGCCCTGCGCCTCGACGGTGATCTTTCTCGTTAGGTCGCCGCTGGCGATCGCCGTGGCAACTCCTGAGACGTCGCGGAGCTGCACGGTGAGGTTGCCGGCCATGCCGTTCACGGAGTCCGTCAGATCCTTCCATGTTCCCGCCACTCCGGGCACGCCCGCCTGTCCGCCGAGCTTTCCTTCCGTTCCTACCTCGCGCGCGACGCGCGTGACCTCTGATGCGAAGGAATTGAGCTGGTCCACCATCGTGTTGACGGTGTTCTTGAGCTCCAGAAGCTCGCCACGGACGTCGACGGTGATCTTGCGCGACAGGTCGCCTTTGGCGACGGCCGTCGTCACGTCGGCGATGTTTCGAACCTGGTTCGTCAGGTTCGACGCCATGTAGTTCACGTTGTCGGTGAGATCCTTCCACGCGCCGGCAACGCCCGGTACCTGCGCCTGGCCACCAAGCTTCCCTTCAGTACCCACTTCCTTCGCGACGCGCGTGACCTCCGACGCGAACGCGTTCAGCTGGTCCACCATCGTGTTCACGGTCGTGCCGATGCGGAGGAACTCGCCCTGCACCGACTTGCCGTCGATCTCGAGCACCATCTTCTGCGAAAGGTCACCGTTGGCGACGGCCTTGATCACGCGCGCCACTTCGCTGGTCGGCGCAACGAGGTCGGTCACGAGCGAGTTCAGTGCGCCTGCGCTGTCGGCCCAGCCGCCGGTCATACCCTCGAGCGACACTCGCGCCGTCATGTCGCCCTTGCGACCGACGATGTCGCTGATGCGGTTGAGCTCCTTCGCCATCCGCTCGTTCCGCGACGCGACGTCGTTGAACGCAGCCACGATGTCCGCCATGAGGGGATGACGCGACCTCTCGAGGCGAACCGCGAAGTCGCCGCCGCGAAGGTCGCGAAGCCCCGCGAGCAGTGCATTCAGGTCGCCCGGAGTGATCGCATCCGACTGTCGAGCGCCTCCCGATGAGCGATCGTCGTCGAGGACCGCAGTGGTGCCGCGCTTTCTCGAACGGCCACCGGTCGTGACGTCGGCGAGCTGGCCGCTGCCCTCACCAGCCTCCGTAGCCGCTGCGTCTCGTCCACCTCGCCGGCCGCCGTTGTTCGATGCGCGGCGCGAGCGACGAGAGGTGGATTCGGTGGATTCGGATGAGGGCGCGCCTTCGCTGCGCCCAGGAGGGTCACGGTCGACTTGCGGGTCGCGGTCGCCGTCCACGGTGGGCTCCGTCTGTTCGGATGGGGATTGGCGGGAGGGAACTGTCTGTTCCTCCCCGCGAAGTTCACCACACCCACTTCAAGATGGATACCGCTGAGCCGCCGCTGTGCCCGGCGCTTCGAGCTCCGCGTGGCTGCCGCGACCTGGCGTCACCTCGCCCACGACCACCCGAACCTTGATCCCGCCATTCGAGGTTCTGAGGATCGGCTCAACCCGAAGCCGCAGTTGGCGTTCGAGCGCCGGTTCCGCGGACACCAGCGCGACCCGCCAGCCAGGACATTTTGCCCGTAGAACGTTCCCCATCTGAGCGTACAGGTTGCGGAGCCGATCGTGCTCGCCGACGCGGACGCCGTACGGCGGGTTCGAAACCACCCAACCCGGCGTCTCAGTGGGTTGGATCGCGGAAACGGGCCGCTCGGAGAGCTCGACGTCGTCGGACACCCCGGCGCGATCGGCATTCGAGATCGCTGCCGCGATCGCGCCGGCATCGCGATCCGATCCCCTGATCGGCGCTGGCGCTCGAGCGATCACCAGCGCTTTGGCGGCAGCCGTCACTTCGTTCCACAAGCCCGAATCGAAATCCGGCCAGCTCTCGAAGCCGAATTGTCGTCCGAGACCCGGCGCGATCCGGCGCGCGATCAAGGCCCCTTCTATAGGTATGGTGCCGGAGCCGCACATTGGGTCGATCAGTGGAGTGTCACCCCGCCAGCCGCTTGCGATGAGTGCGGCCGCGGCAAGCGTCTCGCGCAGCGGCGCCTTCGCAACGGCCTGACGGTACCCACGCAGGTGGAGCAGCGGGCCCGAGCTGTCGATGCTGATCGTGCACCGGTCGTGCGCTAGCCTGACGAGGATCAGCTGGGAGGGCGCGTCGCTTTCGATTGACGCGACGCGCACCCCTGACACGCGCGAAACGATCGCGCCGGCCACGCGCTCCGCCACTGCGTCGGAGTGGTACAGCCGCGACTTCCGACACGTGACTCGGAGCGACACGGCAACGTTCGGTGAAATGAACGCCTCCCACGGCACTTTGCCCGCGCGCCGTTCGAGCTCATGAAACGCCTTCGCGCCAAACTCGGCAGCGCGCACGACGACGCGGCTCGCGGTGCGGAGATGCAGGTTGGACTCGTACAGCGTCCGGCGCGTCGCCGCGAAGGTCGCACCGCCTTCTACAGGTCGTGCGTCGGTACGCCCGAGCGCCTTCAGCTCGGCGACGGCGAGCGGCTCGAGACCGGGGGCCGTGATGACGAGCGCGTCATACTGCGGTCGCGAGCTCATGCCGGAATCTACACCCGGTTTCCGCGATCACCTGGGAATGATCTCGACGCCTTGCACGCCCGGGTGATCACTTACTCGTCCTCGGGGTCGGCCCCGCAACATTTTCTGCCATAACGTGTTAACGAACACGGCCACGGCCGGGGCTTCACGTTGATTCCTGGGTGACTGGTCCTCCCTATCATTCTCCCCGCAAACCGGCGCACAAACGCCGCGCTACCGAAAGTTCTGGAAGCAGCGGGAACGAAATAGATCCAGGGCCGCCGACGAGGCGGATCGAAACGAGAATCCGACCATGGCACCTCAAGTTTATCTCGACGCGCTGAACAAAGCGCTGAACGCAGAGCTCCTGAAGTGGGCCGGTTCCAATTCCAAGGGCGGGCGCCGGCGCGGGCGCGCGCTGGCGGCGCTGCTGTTCGGTGCCACGACGGTCGTGGGAAGGACGGAGGAGCTTCCCGTCGTTAAACACCTGCCAGCCGCGACGACGACGCGAGCCACCGGTTCGCGACCGATCGTCCCGGCGCATTTCAAACCAGCGTCGAACCGAAGTCAGACGGTCAGCGCGGTGCTGGCAACCGCACAGACCCGAGTCGAGGCCGACACCCAGCCGGCTCAAGCAGTCGCCACGTTGGCCCTGGAGATAGGACGCCTCCAGCGCGACCTGACCAGTCGCGCGCCGGAGGGAATGGAAGAGTGGATAGGCGAAGAATACGCTTCGCTGGAGGCGGTACGCCGCGCGATCGCCGATACGGTCGTGGATGAGGAGGATCGCCAGATTGTCGCCGCCGCGTTGGACTGCGCCTCGCAGCTCCTTTCTGCAGCGGCCTGATCACTCGGCCCGATTCACCCCGCCGGGTTCCTCTGGTCAACGCGCTTCCGGTCGGACGCTTCGATCGGGACGTCGCTGAAATACATAAATCGAACGCCGCACTACAACGAAGCCGCCGAGGACCGTGACCTCGGCGGCTTCTTGTTTGGGGTGTGCGTGCGTTGCCCCGATCGGGGCTAGACTCGGACCTGAGCGCTTCCGACCAACCTAACGCCGAACCGGCGTATTCCCGGCATTCGCCACGGCGCGCACCGCGAGATCGAGTTGAGGCCGTAAGAACGCATCCGCCCTGACCCAGGCGCGACGTACCCAATCGAGCTCTCGATTCGCCCGATCGCGCTCACCATTCCCGGCGTACGCCTGCGCCAGCAGCAGCCGAATCTCGGGATAGGTCACGTACAGATTCGAAGCCTCGAGCGAACCCCGTAGCGCCGGCTCCAGGATGGCGATCGCCTCGCCGTAGCGCCCGAGCCGGAGGAGTGCCTTCGCCATCTCCACGTTCGTGCGCGTGTAGCCGGCCGACACCGAGAACATCGCCCGGCGAAATTCCGTCACCGCCATGGAGTCCGCGCCCCGAGCGGCGAGGAGGAGCCCGCGCACGTGGTGATGACTTCGATTGTCTCGCCCGAGATTGCTGCCGCTTCCGTACGCCTCGATGGTGTCGGCGAGCGCGTCGAGCCGCATGGTGTCTCCTGCGGCGGCGAGCGCACCCGCTTCGTGCGTAAGCGACCAAACGCGTGCGGACGCGACCGCCAGCGACTCGGCGCCCGACACGCTGAAGCGCGAGATCGAGTCGAACAGCGCCGCCGACTCGCGGTAGCGCCCGAGCTCACGCAGCACCTGCGCCTCGTGCAGAGCCGACGGATCGACCGCGCCCGGCACTACATGCTCCAGGCCCGAGGCGGCGCGTCGGTACTCCCTCGCCTCACCTAACGCCTCGTCCAGGCGACCCTGATAGCGCAGGCTGATGGCGAGAAACCAGTGGGCGTTCGCCGCATCGTCTCCCCTGTCCATCGCCTTCCGGAGCAGCGAGTCGGCACGCGCGAACTCGCCCTCGTGCATCCTGAGCGACGCCATTGGCTCCCACGCGCTGCCCTGCGTGTCCAGCGAATCCGACACGCGAAAGGCCGTCTGCGCCTCTTCGGCACGACCGACACTGGTGAGGATCCGTCCCAGAACGAGCCTGGGTAGCCACTCGTTAGGTCTCGCGGCGATCCAGCGCCGTGCAACTCGCTCCGCCGCCGCCATCGAATCCGCCAGCATGTAGGCCGCGACCTGCTGGTTCAGCGCTTCGCAGGCGGCGCATCGCCCGGTCCTGCCCCGAAGACTCAGGGAGTCCATCACTTCGACGCGACGGAGCGGCGCGATGGCTTCCAGAAAGGATCCGGCATTCACGAGCGCCCGACCGAGATAGTAGTGTCCTTCCACCTCCGTCGAATATCTCGTCGCAAGCGTCTCGGCGATCGGCCGCAGTGAGAGAAGCTTGTTGGTCTCGGCCCAGCCTCCCTGAATGATCAACCGCTCGCGATCGCTCGCATGTCCGGCGAGCGAAACCGCCCGCCGCAGGCGGCGGATGAACTGGGAGTGACTGGTGCGCGACGATAGCGCGAAGTAGTACGCGGCCATCGCGAACGTCGAGTCCTGCGACAACGCGGCACCGAACAACCGCTCCGCCGAGGCGACGTCGCCGAGGTAGTATGACCGAAGGCCCTCGTCGTACAAGCGGTAGGCGGTGACCGAGCGCGTTGTCGCGTCGGCAACGGTGCCCACCGGCGCAGTGGAGCCGAGGTCTTCGGCGAGCCGCGCAGTCGCGCTGTCGGCCAGCGCGAACGGGTCGGGCCCGGTGACCGTGTATGCCCGAAGTACGTTTCCGTTTCGCAGGCTCGTGACACGCAGATCTAGACGCAACGTATCGCTCGCCAACCGGTAGAGTGAGCCGTCGACGAGCGTCGTGGCTCCGGCCTGTCGCGCAACCGGTACGATCGCGCCAGGCGCCGACACGGCACCCGCGCTCATCTGCCGCTCGACTTCGAGCAGGCGAGCGCCACTCACGACGGTCAGGTCGGGCGATCGAGCGAGATTCGTGGCGAGCATGTCTCGTAACGCCCGTCCGATGCCGGTCGAGTCGGCCGATGCATAGTCGTTGATCGACCCCACCGCGACCACTGACTGTCTCCCCGAAAATGGGGCGTTGGCTCGACCGCGAGCGATCGCATACCCGGCGACCACAACGCTTACGAAAGCCACGACTACGGCGGCCGGAAGCCACCGTCGCCGTTCACGCGGACGCGGCGTTTCGGGCGTCGGGGCGACGTGGTCCGGCTCAACGGTCTCGGCTGAGTCGTCCTCCTCCGTGGTCTCGTCAGTCACGGTGGACGTATCCGCCGCGGCCAGACCCGCGACACTCCGCTCGGCGGCCAGGATCCGCGGGTGCCGGGCAGCGACCGCCGGCGGTTGGGCGCCAAGCTGCTTGGCGAATACGGCAATGTCCCGGTCCGTAGGCAGGCCGAGCTCCTGATCGACGAGCGCCTCGTGGAGCCGAGCGTGCTGCAGTGCACCTCTGACGTCGCCGGCGGCGACGAGCGCGTTCATGACCGACATCGCAACGCGCCCGTTCAACGGATCGATCGCTGCGAGCCTTCGCCAGAGATCGACGGCGGCGGCGTCGTCACGACGTTCGGTCGCGCCGGCCGCTGCGCGCTCCAGCGCGCGAGCGTACTCGAGTGCGAGCGACGCGCGCTCCGCTTCGACCCACCGTTCGAACTCGGGAGCTTTGGGAAGGAAGAAGCCGTCGAGAAACGGGCCCGTGTACAGCCGGATTGCCTTGTCGAAGTCGTTTCCCTTGATGGCGTCGTCGAACTCGATGGTGTCGACTTCGATTCGATCGAGGTTCAGCCGTAGGTCCTTGGACCCGAGCAGAGCATCGTCGGAACCGAGGCACTGACGCAGCGAATAAACCGCCTGATTCAAGGAGCGCCGCCCGCGCTCCTCCGGCTCGTCCGGCCAGAGGAGCGCGAGGATCTTGTCGCGTGTAACTCCGGCTCGGCCGGCACGCGCCAGCATGGCGAGAACCGCGAGACGTCGAGGCTGCGCCGCCGCACCGGCCACCAACTTTCCGTCCGTGAGGACGCGTATGCCGCCTAACGTGTTGAGGTGCAACGAGTTGTCGAGGTGATTTCGAAGTGATAATGCGCGCTATAGTAGCAATCATTCGAGAGGCTGTAATACGGCACGGCCAGCCTCGCCGAGCAAGCCCTCCGCAGCGCGGACGCGACGTACGCAGCGCGGACAATGCCGATGCCTGAAATCATAGAGAGGTACCATGATGCCCGACCGAAGAAGACTGGTAACGGAGAGTTGGAAGTCACTCTCTCCCAACGGCGCCGCGGTGGGCGCGATCTTCTACCGCCGCCTGTTCGAGATCGACCCGGGCCTGCGCCCGTTGTTTTCTCACGTGACGATGGATGATCAGATCCACAAGCTGGTGACCATGCTGGACATGGTGGTGCACTGGCTCGACATTCCGGAGCGGCTCGTTCCGGTGCTCAAAAAGCTGGGCGAGCGGCACACGACTTACGGCTTGCAGGACGATCACTACGGGAAATTCGGAACCGCACTCATCGGCACGCTCGAGGAGGGCCTGGGCGACAGGTTCACACCAGAGCTGAGGAGCGCGTGGGCCGAGGCCTTCCTGCTCATTTCGTCGCTGATGCGACGTGGGGCCGCAAAGATCAGCGGGGCGTTCCCGGTCGCGAAGGCGGACGGTGAAATTCCGCCGCAGCGAGCCGCCGGGTTCGATGCGGCGTGATCGGACAGCCAACGGTTCGAAGAACGTTTCGAAGGTTCAAAAGGGGTCGGAGTCGTGTGTATTTCGAGAAGCTCAGCCATGGCGGGATCTCGACAATAAAAGACACAGACCCCAATAAGCCGATGTGGATCAA
>JBKOYV010000040.1:0-5881 GCA_046725585.1 Gemmatimonadota bacterium
ACTCTGACCCTTAAAGAACCAATTTTCAGATCCGCAGGAGATAGCTCATTTTCACGAAGAGCTGATCCTGCCGCCGTCGCAGTCCGCGGAAACGATACGCGTCCATGTCCTCCATGGTCCCCCCGTAGCCGGCGAAGAACACCGTCCCCGGCACCGGGGTGTACGCGAACAGAAACTCCGGACGCAGCACGTTCGACTCGTAACCCGAGAGCCGGACGAACTCGCCATCGTCCGACCGGAAGAGTAGCGGATCGTTCGTGCGCGAGTCGTCGCGCAGGTCGTCCTGGCGGTATGACTGGTACTCGGCGACCGCACGGACGAGCATCGACCGCGACAGCTGATACTCGACCTTGAGTCGCGGGATCTGACTCGCCCCCGCCATGGACCCGTCCGTTCGGCGACGATACGTCTGCAGCACGTACGACTGGCTGACGCGAAGTTGCGTGGTCGGTCGCCACATCGCGTCGATCGTCAGGTACCCAATGTTGGCCGAAGCCCACTCGAGAAAGTTCTCGTCGTGACCCCAGACGTAGAGCACCGACAGGTTCGCGTGCTGGAAGTTCGGGGTGGTGACGGACAGGACGTAATCGAGATTCTGGATCCGAGGCGTGCCGGTGAAGGGAACCGTGTCTGTCGCGGTGCCTGTCGTGTGTTCGACGTAGTACCCGCGATAAAGATCCGGATCGAAACCGAACGACTCCACGAGCACCGACGCGCCGAGGTTCCAGCCGCCGCGCAGCACGTAGTTCGTGTTGACGTGCAACTTCTTCTCGATCATGTCGCCGCGGCGCACGAAGCTCGAGTACCGCCACGTGCCATCGAGCACGAGGTCGACCTGCGCGGTCTGGAGCAACCCGCCCTCGCGGCCGAAGAACCGCACGCCGTGGTCGAAGTTCACCCGCGCGATGCTGTCGCGCGTGATGTACCCGCTGGCCGTGTAGAAGTCGTCGGCGATCGACGAGAACGAGTAGTTGGCTATCAACCGGCGTCCCGTCCGCGCCGCCACCAGCTGAATCCGTGGTCCGGAACGTGTGCCTGAGGGCTCCGACGTGTTGCTCACGGCCAGCAGTCCCTGAAGCGAGTAGATGCCGCCGAGCACCACGCGCCCGTCGGCGCCTACGACGTGGTTTCTGAACGGACCATCGTCTCGCCCCGTGTAGACCATGCCCAGTCGGGCGCCGCCCGTGCCTAACGTGCGCTGCAGGCGCAGCCAGGTGTACAGCGGACGATCCTCGCCGGACAGTGACGTACTCCGCGCGTCCGACGCCACGAGAGCCGCGACCGACATGCCCGCCATGGTCCCGGTGACCTTCGCCGCACCGAGCGGGCTCGCGATCTGGCGCGTGTAGAGGAGCCCACCCGGCGTCGAGAACTGCTCTGCCCCGTCGAGAAAGAAGGGTCGCTTCTCAGGGAAGAACAGCGTCAGGCGAGGATCGCTCGTCACCTGGCCGGCGTCCGACTCCACCTCGGCGAAGTCCGGTCGAACGGTGCCGTTCAGCGTCAGGTTGCTCGTGAGCCCCCAGCGGACGTTTCCACCGAGCTGCGGGTTCGACGACGCGTAATCCCAACTCCCATCCACGCGTCGCCCATCCGCGCGCGCCGTAACGATCGGCGTCACGTCCAGCACGAGCCCGCGGTCGAGCGACTCGAGCCCTGTCAGCTTCCCGAACTGGCCGATGTACGACGCGGCGGCTCGCTTCGCCGGTGCCCACGAGTGCTCCTCGCCGCGGCTCTGCACCTTGCGAATGATGTTGAGCCCCCACGTCTGCCGTGGCGCATCGCTGAACTGAAGGGTCTTGAATGGGATCGAGACCTCCACGACGTACCCGAAGTCATTGAGCTGCCCCTTCGAGTGGAAGACGTAGTCCGGGCTGATGTCCGTGGGCTCCCGCCCCACGTACGCCCCGCCGAACCCGCCGCCACTCGACTGCGCGCCCTCGACGACGATGCCATCGCCCTGCACGCCGAGCGGGTTGACGGCGAACACGGTGGCCTGTCGGCCGTCGCCGAGTGTGGCGAGGAAGATCCCGATGTAGTCGTCGCTGTAGCTCTTGTCGCGATCGCCGAGTGACGCCCGGACACTGCCGGGTTCCGCGAACGCGCGGATGCCGAAGTGGATCGCCTTCGCGGAGTACCACACGAGGACTTCCGTGGAGTCGGGCGCGGGGCGGCCGTCGACCGGCGCGTAGAGCGAAAAGCCGGTCAGGTGTGCAGCCTGGCTCCACGCGGGCTCGTCGAGTCGGCCGTCGACGACGATCTCCGCGTGAATGCGCGGCGGGGCGACGTCGAGGCGGCCTTCCCGGCCGTTGTAGGTCTTCGCGGGGTCGGACGGGAGAAGGAGAGCGAGGAGCGCGAGGTTGAGCACGCGTGGCAGGGAGATGGGGAAGCGAGAGGCCGGTTGTCATATATGCCACCGCTCGTGGAGGCCGAAGGTCCGCTTTCCGCACGAATACGAGGCCAGTTCTGACAGAAGTCCGAGCACGTCACTCGGACCGTTCGTCGCGCGTCAGAGCCCGCTCATCGTGCAGCGGTCGCCGGCAACCGACTCGGCGTGGTTGGCAGCAACCGGTGCTCGTAACGTCGGAACCGACACGCAGCCAACGCGCAGCGCGACGGTCGCGCCGCGTGAGGGTGCACTCCACCTGGCAGAAGGGCAGAATGCGTCATCGCTTCCAGCGCACCACGCGCGTGTTCTCGATCGCGCTGATTGGACTCGCCGCGCTCATCGGCGCACCGCTCCGCGCGCAGTCCGAAGACCGCGAGGCCGTCAGGCGCGCGGTGCTCGACTACGTGGAAGGCTTCTACGAGGGGGACTCCGCGAAGCTCGCCCGCAGCGTCCGCCCCGAGATTTTCAAGTACGGGTTCTGGAGGGCGCGCGACTCGACGCGTTATGCGGGTGAGCAGATGAAGTACCCGGAGTTCTTCGACTACGCACGCCGGGTGAAGCAGAACAATCGCCAGGCGCCGCCGACAGCACCCAAGACGGTCGAAGTCTACGACGTGCAAAACCAGACGGCAGCCGCGAAGCTCACGGCCTTCTGGGGGACCGACTATCTGTTGTTAGGCAAGTACGACGGGAAGTGGATGATCTCGAGCGTGATGTGGCAAAGCCCACCACGATAGGGAATCGGGAATAGGGAATCGGGAATAGAGGGAACCGGGAGGCGGCGCGCCGCAGGCGCGGCCGCCGATTCCCGATTCCCTATTCCCTATGACGTGGGCGCCGCCTTCGACTTGTCGAGGTACGGACGCAGCCACCACTCGAAGAACACCCACGTTCGGTTCCACGAGTCGATCTGCTCGGGCGAATCCACGCGCTCGAGCGTGGCTGGATCCACCCGCCGGCTGAATGCGTGGCCGCCTGACGAGCCCCACGTCGGCGGGTCCACGTATATCTTCGTCTCCGCCAGGTCCGGCTTGAGCGCGCGCAGCTTCCACACGAGCTGCTGGTCCTCCACGTAGTTCACGTCGAGATCGTTCGTCGCGACGTGCACGAGAATCGGCACGTTCAACTTCTCCACGTGGTACAGCGGCGAGCGCTTGATGTACTCGTCAGGCTTCTCGAACGGCAGACCGCCGATCGATGGCTCCGTCGCGTAGCTCCGCTGGTAGTTCGGCCCCTTATAGCTCAGGCGGAATACCAGGTTCGTCACCGGGACGATCGCCGCGCCCGCCTTGAATGGCGTCTCCTCGCGCATAACGAGATGCGCCGTGATGAATCCGCCGTGGCTCCAGCCCATGATGCCCACACGGTCCGGGTCGACGTACGGGAGCGTCTTCAGGTAGTCGTACGCGGCCATCACGTCGTCGAGCTCCTTGCCGCCGTAGTCGATCGCGTTGTAATGCGCCGCACCGTATCCGTTGCTGCCGCGATAGTCGGGCGTGATGATAACGTACCCGCGCTGTACCGCTTCCTTCACGAACGGCAGCATTGCCTCGTTCCAGTCGCCGTGCACTCCACCATGCACCCACACCATCGCCGCGTGGCCGCGAGCGCCACGCTTCGCGACGGGCGTGAACAGGTAGGCCGGAACGTCCATGTCGCCCGCGCGGCTTCTGTACTTCACCTTGCTGAACTCCATGACATCGCGGCTGCGCGCCGCGTAGATGCTGTCGGTCTTCGCCTTGGTCGCGATGTCGCGCTCGAAGTTCCGCTGCGGGTGATCCTCGGGGTCAGTGCTCACGTATAGCGACTCGGCCCGTGCCTGATTGACCTTCACGGGACGTCGCGCCGGTCGCTCCCCGGTACCTGGCGTGACGGGTCGCGTGGGTGTCGTCTGCTGGGCGAGCGACGTCGACACGACAAGCGTCGCGAGGAATGCAGCGCCAACTGCGGGCCGGGCCAGCGTGATCAATGGCTTCATCGAATCGATCTCCTACGGACGGTCGAGCACGACTACTGCGGATTCACGGAATTACAACGCGCGCGTGGGCCAAGCAAGAAGCCACGAGACTTGCGGGAGCCGTGCGATGGTCTCACCGTAGGTACGCGCGAAGCTGCGTTTACGCTCGCTAGCGGGGTTCACCCGCGTGCAGCAGGAGGTCCATATGCTCGGTCGCATCGGCGTCCTCGGCTTTCTTGGCATCATCATCTTCGTAGCGTGGGCGGTGGGTTGGATCTTTTTCGGGTTCCACGAGGGCCACTACCACCTCTGGTTCGTCCTCGCCGTGGTGCTGATGATCGCGCAGGGAGTCAGACGAGTCGCACGATGAACAACCGGCGGCTGGCTGCTCGTGCTGGCCGCCCGGTGGGTGGGGTTGGGGTCGTTGCCGCACCCGTGACTCGGCCAGCAGCACGGGCAGCCAGCCGCCAATTGCTGTTCGCGTTCCTCCTTGTCTGTGCCGCGTGCGACAAGGACCCGACATCTCGAGAGCCCGTCGCGACGCGCACCTACCGCATGGGCTTCTCGGCCATCCCGCCGACTACGAACCAGGCGACGGCGGTCGCGAGCCTCGACATGTGGAGCACGCGCGCCGACGCGGCGATCATGCACGTGGACGTGCAGTGGTCCGCCATGCTCGCCGGCACGTCGGCCTCGGCGGCCGCGCGCGCGAACGCGCTCGACCTCGCCAACTACTACCGCGCGCACAACCTGCCGATCGTGCTCATGCTCGACGTCACGAACGGCCTCGCGCGCAATCAGGAGGCGCCCGAGCTCGTCGCGGCGGGGCGGAGCATCACCGAGCCCGCCATTCAACAACTCTACCGTGATTACGTCGTGGCGATCGTCGAAGTCGTTAGGCCTACGCACATCGGGCTCGCGGCCGAGACGAACCTCATCCGGGCGGCGGCACCGAAGGCGGTGTACGACGCCGTCGTGACGATGACGAACGCAGCCGCGGGCGATCTTCGCGCTCGCGGCGTCACCACGCCGCTCTATGTCAGCGTGCAGGTCGAGACGGCATGGGGCCGACTGGCAGGCGCCGGACCCTTCACCTACGTCGGCATCGACGACGACCTGCGAGACTTTCCGTTCGTCAACGCGCTCGGGCTGTCATCGTATCCGTACCTCGGTGGCTTCGCGACGCCGGACGACATTCCGACCGACTACTTCAGTCGCCTGGCTGGAACGCGGAGCCTGCCGCTGATGGTTGTCGAAGGCGGTTGGACGTCGGGTTCGTTGGGTACGTTGCAGTCGTCGCCACAGATGCAGGCACGCTACATTCACCGCCAGTCCGAGCTGCTCGACGCCGCCAGGGCCGCCGCAGTGTTTCAACTGACCTTCACCGACCTCGACGTGACGAGCATCCCGCAGCCGCCCGGCTCGATCCTTCCGCTCTTCGCCGCTCTCGGGATGGTGGACACGCAGCTCAAGCCGAAGCCGGCCCTCGCCGTGTGGGACAGCCTGTACGCCCGGCGACTCCAGTAGACGTTAGACGT
>JBKOYV010000002.1:0-13900 GCA_046725585.1 Gemmatimonadota bacterium
GAGTACAAGCTGGGGGCCTACGACATCGACGTGCTCACAGCGAGCCCCCGTATTGCCGAGTACTTCGAGGCGGTGGCCCACGGGCACGGCGACGCGAAGACGGCAGCCAACTGGGTGATGGGTGAGGTCCTCGCGGTCCTGAAGAACACCGGCGTGTCGATCGATCGATTCTCAGTTCGGCCCGCCGACCTCGCGACGCTGCTCGACATGGTGCGAAGCGGCGCGGTGAGCAACAGCGCTGCCAAGCGCATTTTCGCGTTGATGGTCCAGACGGGCGATCGCCCGGAACAGATCGCGGAGCGCGAGGGACTTGCCCAGGTGGGTGACGAGGCTCAGCTCGCGGCATGGGTCGATCAGGTGATCGCCGACCGACCTGCGGAATGGCAGCGATACCTGGCCGGCGAGAAGAAGCTGCTCGGCGTCTTCGTCGGAGCGGTGATGAAAAGCTCGGGCGGGCGCGCGGACCCCCGAAAAGTGAATCAGCTGCTCGCGACGCGGGCGAGCGGATAGAGCGGCGACGGAAGGGCGCGCGCGAAGCGCAGCTCCGAGCTTGGCATACCGAAGTGCCGTTGCGCTTCAGCCGCCACCAGGTCCTCGCCGCCATGGCGAAGCGCGGCACGCCGTACCCGCTTCGCGAGCCGAAGCGGCGCGTCACCCGATGGGTCCAGCGCGTAAGGCTCGGAACCCTCCACCCGACGAAGAAAGTCCACGATGAAGTCGAACGACCGCGTCAGATACGCGTCCACATCCGAGTCAGGTAGGTCCCACCGGCTCTTTTCCGACATGAGCTGGAAGATCCGCTGCCACGATTCGGTATCGGTCACGTAGACCATCCCGCGGAAGATTCGCCGATTCGTTGGCGTGCTGAAGATCGTTGGGCTGAGGATCCGATCCAGATGGGCATCCGACCGGGCATGGTCCAGCAGGATGAGCTCGCGGGCGCGACGAGCGTAGCGCTCGCCCAGGTGAGTCTCGAACCGGCTCTCCCAGTAGCTGTGGCCTAACGCCGCGGTGCTGGAGGTCGTCGCAAGCTGCCGCGGCACGAAATAGTTGTGCGCGACCGCGTCGGCGGCCAGGTGGGCGAGGTAGCCAAGCGCGAACGCATGCAGCGGCTCGTCGCGGGCCTGCTCGCGGATCTCGAGGCCAACATGCCATGCGTGGCAGTGGCGGCCGGCGGCCGCGTACTTCTTTGCGATGCTCGTGTCGGCGGCGATCGACCCATACAGGAAGTCGTACGGGAACGCGGCCAGCAACTCGGCGACGCTCGCCGGAAGCAGGGTCAGAGACCGCAGGACTGCTTCGCCGAGGAAAACATGTGTGCCCGGCGTCCACGCGAACGCCGGCGTCGGAAACAAAGCGATGACCACGACAGCGATCGCGACCGGGGCGGCAATCGCGACCGCCTGCGTGCGCCAGCCCGACGGGCTGCGCCTCACGCTATACGCCGAGGCGCTTGCGCTGACGTCGGATTGCCTTCCGCAGGTCGCGAAGCTCGGACTCCACGACATCCGAAACGGCCTCGCGAGCCGCATCGATGGCATCGCCGATCTCTTCGCGCACGGCTTCCACCGGCACGCGGTCCCAGAGCTCGCCGCCGCGCTTCGCGGCCCACTTCGCTCCGCGTCGCCCGCGCTTGTTCGCCCACCGGGCCGCGCCCACCGCGGCACCACCCGCAGCCCGCGCAACCGGCGAGAGGGGCCGGCGGCCGCTCGGTCCACGGCGCAGCATCAGCGCCGCCCCGGCGCCGATCATGGCGCCCAACACCGCCGCGGTCAGCAGATCGTACTGCTGATCACGAACGTTCACTCGTCCGCGGTCGGACTCGCGGTCGCTCGTGCCATTCGCTCTCGGTCTCACCGTAGTCGCCATGAGTCTCCTCGCTCTCTTCGAACGCGTCGTCGTGTTCCAATCGGTCCACGTCCGCGATCGCGCCATTTTCGACCTGGTCACGAAGTGTCGTAGCGCCTGCCCGCACACCCCGCAGTGTCGATGCCGTGGACACGAACGCGTCCTCCGCCTCGCGCTGCACGACCCGCATCAGCGCGTCCAACTCGTTGAGCCGACGCTCCGCGGCTTTCACGGCCGTCGTCAACCGTTCGTTCGCCAGCGTCACCGTCTGATTGAACTGCTGGACATCGACGCGGATCGCCGTCGTGATGTAGTTGACGTTGTCCGCGACCGCGTTCGCGTTGCGCACCAACGGCCCGATGTCGCCGTAGAAGCGGTCGATCAGATCGTTGACCTTCTTGTAGCTGCTCCGGAAGTTCCACGCCGCGGGCACCAGCACGACGGTGAGCACGAGGATCGCGATCGACATTAGGCCCTGGGCCACGGTCGCGATCTTCGCGAATGTACCCTGCTCGACCGCCACCTGCTTGGTGATGATCGTGTCGGGCAGTGTCTGTACGCCCTGCAGCAGAAACTCCGCAGCCAGCCGCGCGAAACCCGCTGTCATGCGATCGAGGGATTGATGTGTTACCCTTCGGCGTCCAACGAGTCATCCGCGCGGCCCGCCGCCGCCCGCGCGTATGTGCAAGCCTGAGGCCACCCTGTGTGGTCGAGCCGAGCGGATGCATTCCAGGTGATCGCGGATCGTATTGGCGGCAAAATCGAGTGTCAAGCAACCCTCACCCTCGCTGCATCCCCAACTCATGGCCGCAGTGCAGTACGTCGTCGAAGGCGGAGCCACGCTCTCCGGCTCCATTCGCCCCTCGGGAAACAAGAACGCTGCGCTGCCAATCATTGCGGCCTCGCTTCTGACGGAGCATCCCGTCACGCTCTCTAACGTCCCCCGCATTCGCGACACGGAAACGCTCGTCGAGCTGATACGCTCGGTTGGCGCAAGCGCCGAATGGACGGACCGAAACACGCTGCAGATCCACGCGAAGTCGATCCGCCCGTCGGATCTCGACCCTGAGCTCTGCCGGAAGATTCGCGCGTCGATCCTGCTCGCGGGACCGCTGCTCGCACGATGCGGGGAGATCACGCTGCCGCCGCCAGGCGGCGACGTGATCGGGCGGCGTCGTCTCGACACCCACTTCCTCGCGCTCGAGCGCCTGGGCGCGGATGTCCACGCGGACGACAAGTTCGAGCTGCGCGCAAAGTCGCTCATCGGTGCCGACGTCTTTCTGGATGAGCCGAGCGTTACCGCGACGGAGAACGCGCTTGTCGCGGCGACGGCGGCGCGAGGAACGACGATTCTGCGCAATGCCGCCTGCGAGCCACACGTGCAGGACCTTGCGCACTTTCTCTGCACCCTCGGCGCGCGGATCGATGGGATTGGAACGAACACCGTGACGATCCACGGTGGACAGAGTATCGGTGGCGGCGCGCATCGAATCGGGCCGGACCACATCGAGGTTGGCTCGTTCATCGGACTCGCGGCGGTGACGCGGTCGGAGCTCCGCATCGCGAACGCGGGCGTCGAGCACCTTCGATCGACGCTGCTTGGCTTCGCGCGCCTGGGGATTACCTGCCGGATCGAAGGCGACGACCTGATCGTGCCAGCCGACCAGACCCGGGAGATTCAGGCGGATTTTGGCGGCCACGTCCCCAAGCTCGAGGATCAGCCGTGGCCGGCGTTCCCGGCCGACGTCATGTCGATTGCCATCGTCACCGCCACGCAGTGCAGCGGCATCATTCTCTTCCACGAGAAGATGTTCGAGTCGCGAATGTTCTTCGTCGATAAGCTCATCGGCATGGGAGCGAGGATCGTTCTCTGCGACCCGCACCGTGCGCTCGTCGCCGGGCCGTCGCCGCTCCGCGCAGCGGGCGTGGAGTCGCCCGATATTCGCGCCGGCATGGCGATGCTGTTGGCGGCGCTTTGTGCAAAAGGGACGAGCACGATCAACAACGCAGGACAGATCGAGCGCGGCTACGAGCGCATCGACGAGCGGCTCAACGCCCTTGGCGCACGGATCACCCGCGTGGACGAACGAAGAAACTGACGATGCAGGTGAGCCACGCGCCGTCGTCGCTCTACGAGGAGGTTCCGGAGCTCGCCTCGATAGGGATGCGCGCTTTCACGACGACGCGGCTGGCTGGCAGCTTTGGGGTTGCAACCGACGAACCGGTTCGCCACGTCATCGCACGGTGGGACCGCCTTCGCGACGATCTATCGACGTCGGGTCCGCGCCTCGCGACGGCGCGCCAGGTCCATGGCGACCGTATCATCGAGCATCGTACGAGCTGGGAAGGGTGGTTGCGGGGCGGGGAAGCGGACGGCCACTTCGCCCTCGACCGCGGAACGGGCATGGCCGTTTCGATCGCCGATTGCGTTCCGGTTTTCCTCGCGCATCCCTCTGGCGCGGTGGCTCTCCTGCACTCGGGATGGCGCGGTACAGCGGCTCGCATCGTCGAGCGTTCGCTCGACGTCTTCGAGGGGCGTGGAATGCCCGCGAGCGAGCTGACCATGCATCTGGGCCCTGCGATCTGCGGCAACTGCTACGAGGTGAGCTCGGACGTCTTCGAGCGGCTCACCGGTCGCTCGGTCGATCGTGCGACCGCGGTGGACCTGCGCTCACTCATCGCGGATCACGCGCGCCAGCGGGGCGTTCGTCGTATCTCGGTGAGCGAGAGCTGCACCCGATGCAACAACGACCGCTTCTACTCCCATCGCGCAGGCGATAGCGGGAGGCAGCTCGGCGTACTGATTGCACCTCTGTGAGATAGCCGCCTTTTGGCTTGACGGCATCTGACCCGCCGTCTAGATTCACCGTGCTGGCGTCTCGCCAAGCGTCGGCGAAATGTGGGGGATGGTTCCCCACATTTTTTTGTTCTTGGCGGGTACCTCGACATAACATGAACCAGGCGTTGCAAGACGTTGTAGTTGCTGAGCTTGATTCGCTTGGATTCGAGCTTGTCGAGATCCGGCGTGGTGGTACGCGAACTAGACCTGTGCTCGACGTTCGCATCGATCGGCGTGATGAACAAAAGGTGACCGTGGACGATTGCGCCCGCGCGTCGCGCGCCATCGAGGCGCGCCTCGACGCGGGCGATGTGTTCCAAGGCAGGTACGTCCTCGAAGTCTCGTCACCAGGTGTCGAACGTCCGCTCCGCACAGCGGCAGACTGGCAAAGATTTGCTGGCCGGCGCGCGCGCCTCACAAGCGCGGCTGTTGGTGGGATGGTCGAGGGAGAGATTGTCGGGCTCGAAGATGATGCTGGCCGAGCGGTTGCCGTGGTGCGTGATGACAAGGGCGTGACCCATCACGCCCCGATCGACGCGATTCGCGAAGCACGGCTGGTGTTTCACTGGAAAGGGTAGAGGGTGCCCGTAAATGATCGGTTCCGCTGACATCCTGAACGCGATTCGTGAGCTGACGAATTCCAAGCAGCTCGACCGGTCCGAACTGCACGGACTGCTCGAGGACGGCATTCATGCCGCGCTCGCGAAAAAGCACGGGCCGAACGTGCAGGCCGAAGTCGAGATCGATGAGGATCGCGGCCAGATCCGCATCGTGCTGCTGAAAACTGTCGTCGAAGACGTCACCGACCCGAGCCGCGAAGTGAGCGTGGAAGAAGCGCGCTTCGAAGACCCGGAGTTTCAAATTGGCGACGTCATGGAGATCCCGGTCGACTTCGCCGAGTTCGGGCGCACTGCGGTGCAGGCCGCCAAGCAGCGAATCATCCAGCGCGTTCGCGAAGGCGAGCGCACACGCATCCGCGATGAGTTCGCCGGGCGCGTCGGCGACCTCCTGAGCGGCGAGATTCAGCAGATCGAGCGCGGCAAGCTCGTGGTGATGCTGAACAAGTTCCGCGAGGCGGAAGCGATCATTCCGTATCGCGAGCAGAACCATCGCGAGCACTTCCATCAGGGAGAGCCCATTCGCGCGGTGCTCAAGCGAGTCGAGGAAACCCCCAAGGGGCCTCGGCTCATTCTGAGCCGCGCCGACCCACTCTTCGTGAAGGCGCTCTTCAAGCTCGAGGTGCCGGAGATTCAGCAGAACATCGTCGACATCCGCGCGGCAGCCCGCGAGGTCGGAAGCCGCACGAAGATCGCAGTGTTCTCACGCGACGACTCGATCGACCCGGTCGGTGCGTGCGTTGGACTCAAGGGCTCGCGTGTGCAGGCGGTCGTGAACGAGCTCAATGGCGAGCGCATCGACATTGTGCCATGGTCGGCCGACCCGGAACGTTTCGCGAAATTGGCGCTGGCTCCAGCGCGCGTCGCTCGCGTGTTCTCCGACCCGACGGCGAAGACGATCCAGGCCGTGGTGGACGAGGATCAGCTTTCACTCGCCATCGGAAGGAACGGCCAGAACGTGCGATTGGCGTCGGAGCTCACTGGCTGGAAGATCGACCTTTATTCGAGTCGTGAGTGGCTCGATCGAGGCGGCGACGCTCCGCTCTTTGCACCGCTTCCCGAGGAAGCGGATGAAGCCGCGGACGTCAAGCTGTCGGAGATCGAGGGCATGTCACCGGCGACGGTGGCCGTCCTTGAGGACGGTGGATATCGCACGCTCAACGACATCATCGATCTCGAGCGCGAAGACCTGCTCCGCCTCCCCGGCATCGCGCCGGAGGAAGCGGATCGCATCATCGCGATGCTGGACGAACTGACGGAGGAGGGCGGTGATGAAGGCGGCGCCGATGACGGCGCCCGCGGGGCCAACGACGCGCCGCGTCGCGGCGGGTCTGCGGCGTAGGGCGAATTCGTGAACGCGCCGGCGACTCGCAAGCTGCTCCGGCTGCTCGGGATCGGGTTGAACGGACGGCTCGTAGTTGTCGGGGTTCAGCAGGTGCGAGATGCGGCACAACGTGGAAAGCTGCGCCTCGCGGTAGTCGCACCGGATGCGTCGCGCCACAGCCTCGCCAAGGTCGTGCCGATGCTTCGGGCGAAACACATTCGAGTGATAGAAGGTCCGTCGGCGACCGAGTTGGGCGCCGCGTTCGGAAGGGAATCGACGGCCGCAGTCGGCGTCGTCGATCTACAGCTCGCGAGGGGCATTCGTGCTCTCGTCGAGTCGGCCCCGCCTGGGGGGCATGCTGCGGACTCGATTCGAGCCCGCTAGGAGGACTGTTTGAGCAAGCTTCGCGTACACGACATGGCAAGCGAGTTCGGGATATCCAGCGACGACGTGATCACGTTGCTTCGCCAGATGGACGTCCCGGTTCGCAGCCATCTCACTCTGCTCACGGATGATCAGGTCGCGCGCATTCGCGCGCGCTGGGAGCGCGAGAAGCGAGTCCGTGCCGAAAAGCAGACGGCGCCTCCCGCGCGTCGCCGACGAAACACGGCCGCTGCTGCACCGGCCGCGGCGGCTCCAGCCGCGCCGGCACCGGCAGAGGCGTCGGGTATCCGGCGTCGCCGGCGTCCGGCCGAGGTCGCGGGCGACGCCGGCATTGCCACGACCGAAGAGCACGAGATCGAGGTCGTCGCACCTGATGGCGTCGATGTCGATCACGTGGTGACCGTCGACCGCGAACCGGAGGTGCCTGCGGCTCCGGCCGTCGACACGCGCGAGCGCGAGGATACAGCCGCGGTTGAGCTCGTGCCGCCATCTGCTCCGCCGCCGCCGCCGGTCGTCGCTGCCGCACCGCCACCGGCGGCTCCGCCTCGAATGGACACGACGGATCGCGGTCAGGTGGTCGTCGAACCTCCTCCACCGGCGCGACCCGCGGCGCCACCGCCAACGCCCTCGTCGGCAGGCTCCGATCGTCCACGGCCGCGTCCGATCGTTCCCGGTGCGCCGCGTCCGCGCCCGGTGGCCAGCGGCACACCGTTCGTTCCGCCTCGCCCTGTCGCGTCGGCCGCGCCGGGCGGCAACATCACGCCCACGCGCCGCGACGATCGCCAGCAGCAGCGACAGGGAGGCGGCGGAGGCGGCGGTGGAAACCAGCAGCAACAGCAGCAGCAGGGCCGTCGCAAGAAGGGCAAGCGCGGTGCTGTCGATCAGGAAGCGGTGTCCGCCAACATCTTCAAGACCATGTCCGCGCTCCGCGGACCGGCTCAGCGCCGAGGCGGACCGCGACGCGGCGACGACGCGGCGTTTCGCGAGGAGCAGGAGGCGCAACGGGAGGCGGATCGTGAGCGCGAGCGGAAGACCGTTCACGTCAACGAATTCATCACCGTCAGCGAGCTTGCGGAGATCCTCAAGGTTCCCGCGACGCAGATCGTCGGCTTCGCGTTCAAGAACCTTGGCCTCATGGTGACGATCAACCAGCGTCTCGATTTCGATCAGATCGAGCTGATCGCTGGGGAGTTCGGCTTCCAGGCCGTCCGCGAGGAGGAGTATGCCGCGGACGCCGGGCAGGAGACCGAAGCGGACAAACCCGAGGACCTCGAGTCGCGGCCGCCGATCGTTACGATCATGGGCCACGTCGATCACGGGAAAACGTCTCTCCTCGACTACATCCGAAAAGCGAACGTCGTCGCCGGCGAGGCCGGTGGCATTACGCAGCACATCGGCGCGTACCACGTAACTCTGCCGTCCGGAAGGCTCATCACGTTCCTGGACACGCCGGGCCACGAGGCATTCACGGCCATGCGTGCGCGTGGAGCGCAGGTGACGGACATCGTGGTACTCGTCGTTGCCGCGAACGACTCGGTGATGCCGCAGACGATCGAGGCGATCTCGCACGCGAAGAACGCGGGCGTTCCACTGATCGTCGCGATCAACAAGATCGACCTGCCTGACGCGAACCCGCAGCGTGTGTCGCAGGACCTCCTGCAGCACGGTGTGGTGCTCGAGGCGTTCGGCGGTCAGGTGCTCTCGACGCCGATCTCCGCGAAGAAGGGCACGAACATCGGTGACCTGCTCGATCAGGTGCTGCTCCAGGCCGAGATCCTCGACCTGAAGGCGAACCCGCACAAGAACGCACAGGGTACGGTCGTCGAAGCGCAGCTGGATCCCGGCAAGGGTCCGGTTGCGACCGTGCTCGTGCAGAGCGGAACCCTCAAAGTCGGCGATGACTTCATCGTCGGTCTGTACTCGGGACGCGTCCGCGCGCTCCTCGACGAGCGTGGAAAGCAGGTCAAGCAGGCCGGCCCGGCGATCCCGGTTCAGGTCCTGGGCCTAACGGGAGTTCCGATGGCGGGCGACGAGTTCCGCGTCGTCGAGGACGCTACGCAGGCCCGCGAGATCGCCCAGCGTCGCGAGCGGCTCGACCGCGAGGCGAAGAGCCGTCGCACGAGCAAGAGCGCGGTCACGCTCGAAGACTTCATGTCGCAAGCCTCGGCTGGTGAGAAGCGCACACTGCGCGTGCTCATCAAGGCCGACCAGGGCGGTCCGGCCGAAGCCCTGGCCGACGCGTTGGCGCAATTGTCCAACGCCGAGGTGTCGGTCGAGGTCATTCACCGCGGCGTCGGTGCCGTCACCGAGAGCGACATTCTGCTCGCGCGCGCGGCGGGCGCGATCATCGTCGGTTTCCACGTGCGTCCGGACAACAACGCGCGTGCGGCGGCCGAACGTGAAGGCGTGGACATCAAGCTGTACAAGGTCATCTACGACGCAGTCAACGACGTTCGCGCCGCCCTCGAGGGAATGCTTCGGCCCGAAGAGCGCGAGGTCGTGCTTGGCGAAGCCGAAGTGCGACAGACGTTCAAGGCGCCAAAGGTTGGCGTCGTCGCCGGGTGCTACGTTAGGCACGGCACGATCACTCGTCAGGCGCGCGTGCGGGTGGTTCGCAATGGCGTCGAGGTGTACGACGGCACGATCGGCTCGCTCCGCCGCTTCAAGGACGACGTCCGCGAGGTGAAGGAGGGTTACGAGTGCGGTATCGCTGTCGAGAACTTCAATGACGTGAAAGTCGGCGACGTCATCGAGTGCTATCGCACCGAGGAAGTCGCTCGCACCCTGCAAACGGAGACCACGAGCTGAGCCCATGCCGGGCCGCGGCCATCCGCCGCGGCCCGGCATTCCCATTTTTCTCTTTCCCGCGACGCTGTCTGAGGTTCACGCGGCGCCGCGTGCGCGCCCGACCCGCCCCGCGGTTCGCGAACGCGGTGCCGGCGGTCGGGCGAAGGATTCCGCAAACGATGCCGCACGATACCCGTCGCCCGGACCGCGTCGCCGAAGCGATCCGAGAAGAAGTGGCGACCTTCCTCGCTGAAGGTGTCAAGGATCCTCGCGTCGTCGGCCTCGTCACGGTTACCGGCGTCGATGTCACACGCGACCTTCGTCACGCGAAGGTGTTCGTGAGCATTCTCGGCAGCGATGCAGAGCGAGCGGCGACGCTCGATGGGCTGGGAAGCGTCGCCAGTCATCTGCGTTCCCGCATCGGTCGCGCGCTCCGGCTTCGCCTCGCACCGGAGATCGCGTTCAAGCTCGATCAGAGCGTGGCGCATGCCGCGCGAATCGAGTCGCTGCTCGCGCAGATCCACGACGGTCAGCCCGCCGACGACTCCACGAGGAGTGAGTCGGACGAACGGACACCGCCTTCGCCTGGAGGGTCGACCGATTGACGGCCTCTTGCTGGTCGACAAGCCAGCCGGTATCACGTCACACGACGTCGTCAACGACGCACGGCGTGCACTCCGAACGAGACGCATCGGTCACGCGGGCACGCTGGATCCGTTTGCGACCGGGTTGCTCGTGCTGCTCGTGGGTTACGCGACGCGATTGCTACCGCATCTGAACGGCGAGCCGAAGGTGTACGAGGCGACGATCGCGTTCGGCTCGGAGACGGACACCGACGATGTGACGGGGGGCGCGACGCGCACGGCCGGGCTGCCGGACGCCTCGCAGGTGCGCGAGGGCATCAACGCGCTCACGGGTACGATCGACCAGGTGCCGCCGGCGTACTCGGCCAAACAGGTCGAGGGCCGCCGCGCGTACGCGGCCGCGCGGAGGGGTGAAACGCTCACGCTCGCACCGGTTCGCGTGGTCGTTCACGAATGGCAGATTCGCGAGCTCTCGAGCGAGCGGCTCGCCGCGGTCATTACGTGCGGTGGCGGGACGTACATCCGCGCGCTCGCGCGCGATCTGGGACGCCTCTGCGACAGCGCCGCGCACCTATCCAGCCTGCGGAGAACGCGCAGCGGATCGTTCGACGTCGCGAATGCGGTTTCGGTCGAGGCATTGCGTGGCGGCACCGCAATCCCGCAACCGGCGCGGAAGGCGGTGCCGCACCTGCCGGCCGTCGTGTTGTCGGCTGACGACGTTCGCCACGTTAGGCAGGGGCGCCCGATTCCGGCGGCGGGGAGCGATCACACGGCGGCGCTCGTGGACGCGGGCGGCGGGCTGGTCGCGATCGCCGAGGGAGTCGGCGAGAGTTGGCAACCGAGAGTGGTGCTTCCCGATGCGTGACCGGGCGAACGACGGCTCCGCCTCCGGGCTTCCTCCTGACGTGCGCGCAACCGTAGTCACAGTGGGCACGTTCGACGGCGTTCATCGCGGACACCGCGATGTCCTCGACCGCCTCGTCGCTCGCGGAAAGGCGCTGGGGCTTCGAACAGTGCTCGTGACGTTCGACCCGCATCCGCTCGAAGTGGTGAACCCCGCAGCCGCTCCCCTGATGCTCACGGTCGGCGCAGAGAAGCGCGAGGTGCTGGCCGAGTCGGGCATCGACTACCTCGCCGTCGTGCCCTTTACGCCGACGCTCGCTCGTTATGCGGCGCAGGACTTCGTGATGCGAGTGCTTCGCGATCGTTTCAGTATGGAGTACCTCCTCATGGGGTACGATCACGGCTTCGGACGGAATCGCGAAGGTGACGTGGAGGTTCTGCAGGCGCTCGGTGCGAAAGAGGGGTTTCGCGTGGAGGTGGTTCCGCCGGTATCGATAGGCGACGGCCGGCCGATTTCCTCGACTTCGATCCGTCGCGCAATCGCTGGTGGCGACCTCGAGCGCGCGGCTCACGCACTGGGTCGTCCGTACGCACTCGGCGGTCGTGTGGTTCCGGGCGCGGCGCGAGGACGTGCTCTAGGGTTCCCGACCGTCAATCTCGCTCCGCCGAGTCCGCGAAAGCTTCTGCCTCCCCACGGCGTGTATGCGGTCCGTGTGCAGACTCCGGGCGGAGCACACGGCGGGATGCTCAACCTGGGCGCCAGACCGACGTTCGGTGATCCGTCGGTAGGCATCGAGGCGCACCTGTTCGACACGAGCGGCGACTGGTACGGCGCATGGGTTCGCGTGGACTTCATCGCCCGGCTCCGCGACACGCAGAAGTTCGCGAGCGCCGCAGCACTCGTCGAGCAGCTGCGACGCGATGAAGACGATGCCCGACGAGCGCTCAGCACGACCAGATGATAGAAACCACTAATGGCGACCGCCTCCCCGAGGCACGCAAGCGACGAGGGGCCAACCATTTCCCGCACGGTTTCCGTTGACTCCGCCCGAGCCGATCCGTAACCTTCAAAGCTTCCCGAACCAAACCCTCCCACCCGCAGTCGCATGTCCAACCTGAAGTACCGCGTGCTGCTCATCGTTGCGCTCCTCGTGGCGTCCGGATGGTCGCTGTTCCCGCGCAAAGTGATCGAGCGAGTGAAGCGCGGCGACCGATATGTCTTCGACACTGTCACGCGAGTCCCGCTGAAGCGCGGGTTGGACCTCCAGGGCGGAATGCACCTCGCGCTCGAGATCGACGAGTCCAAAGGCACGGTCCCGGATCGATCCGAGGCGCTCGATCGCGCGATCAAGGTCGTCCGGACCCGCATCGACGAGTTCGGCGTTGCCGAGCCTGTAGTGCAGAAGAGCGGTGACAGTCAGATCATCGTCGAGCTGCCGGGTATCGACGACCCGCAGCGCGCGATGGCCGTCGTACAGAAAAGCGCGTTCCTCGAGTTCCAGATTACCGATAAGACGCAGGCGCTCGAGAAGGTACTTACGCGATTCGACGCGATCGTGAGGGAGAGTGGGCTCGCCGGAAAGACTCCGGACATTCGTGGAGACACCGGCAAGACCGAGAAGGGTCTGCAGGGGCTGCTGACGTCGGGTAAGGATTCCGCGCGAAAGGATTCGACCGCGAAGAACGACACGACGAAGAAGGACTCACTCGCGCTGACGACCGGCGGTGCGTTCTCAAAGCTCATTCAACAGGGCCAGTTCCCTGGCGAGTACTTCGTCGCCGACCGCGACGTCACGACGCTGCAGAGCTACCTCGACCTTCCGGCGATTCAGGCCGCGCTGCCCCCAGGCAAAGTCCTGCGATGGGGCAGTGACACCATTTCGCTTGGCGCCACTCCGTACCGCGCGATCTACATGGTCGACTCGCGTCCAATCATCACTGGCGAGTCCCTCATCGGCGCGAAGCCCAATCAGGTCCCGATCGAGGGAACTGTCGTCGAGTTCACGCTGAGCAACGAGGGCGGCCGTCGCTTCCGCGCGGAGACCGCCAAGCACATTCGCGACTACATGGCCATCGTGCTCGACCAGCGCGTCATGGGACGGCCACCGGTCATCCAGAGCGCGATCGGCACGCGCGGGCAGATCACCATGGGCCAGGGTCGCTCACTGCAGGATGCACAGGACCTGGCGCTGGTGCTCCGCGCCGGCGCTCTCCCGGTTCCGCTCAAGGTTGCCGAAGTCCGCAACATTGGCGCGAGCCTCGGGGCCGACTCGATTCGCAACGGCGTCCGCGCGCTGCTCATCGCCGTCGGGCTCGTCGTGCTGATCATGATCGTCTACTACCGGGGCTCCGGCGTGTTGGCGGTCGTGGCGTTAGGCCTCTATGTGATCTACACGATGGCCATGCTGGCGTACTTCAACGCGGTGCTGACGTTACCGGGCCTCGCCGGATTCGTACTGTCAGTCGGTATTGCCGTCGACGCGAACGTACTGATCTTCGAGCGTATCCGCGAGGAGCTGGATCGCGGCAAGACAGTCCGCACCGCGATCGATGAAGGATTCCGGCACGCGCTGACGGCCATCGTTGACACGAGCGTCACGACGATTCTCACCGCCGCCGTTCTGTATCAATACGGCACCGGTCCGGTGCAGGGCTTCGCGGTCACGCTGATCGC
>JBKOYV010000351.1:0-27613 GCA_046725585.1 Gemmatimonadota bacterium
CGCTCATGTCGTTGCGTTCATATCCCCCATGAACATAACGAGGAAGCGCGCAGGTCCGAAGGCGCGCCGGGCGTTTCTAGTGGATCGCGTGGGAGGTGTTGATAGCAGGCGGGATGGGCCGATCTGGCAGAATTGCCATAGGGAGATTCAGACGTACGAGGTGAAGTGATCGGCGCTATGGCAATTCTGCCATACAGGCTGTTCCCGCCTGCTATCAACACCTGGCAATCACTCCACTAGTTCGCGATCCGGATCCCTATCGAGGCGTAAGTCAGCGCGTCGTCCGCCCGCTTGCCGGAGAACGTGTTGTACGTGTCGATCTTTCCACCCGACACCCGCCCGACCTCCGCGGCGAGCTTGACGAACGGGAAGTTGAGCGAGAAGTCCGCGAACATGTTCGCCCGCGTCACCTTCTGCGACAGGTTGTATGGACCGCCAGTCACGTCGGAGCCCGCATCGGTCACACGCACCGCCGCGGTTGCGCGCGAGTCGTACATGTCCTGGCCAGCGCCGAGCGCGACACCGAAGAACCCGAGTGACTTCCCCGCTACCGCACGCCACGCCGACGTCTTGACGCTGATGCCCGACACCGAGATGTCGTCGTTCCCGGAGGCGGCGTCGATGCTCGTCGTGGGCAGATCGCGCCGCAGATAGGTGAGCGACACCGACGGCACCGCGAACGATTCCGCCAGCACACCCAGTCTGGCGCCGTAGCCGAGCTTGAGCGAGCCGTCGGGGAGCGAGACGGCCATGTTGCTATTCGAGAACGCCGGAACGTAGGTCGCGCTCACGAGGCCATCGAGCGCCAACGCGCGCGTCAGTCCGAGCGGAATGCCACCGAAGAGCCCGATCGCGCCGTCGATGGCCGGGAGACCGACAATCTGGTCGTCCACGCCAAACTCGCTCTGCTCGGCACCGGTGACCGAGGCGTCCACGCTTGCGACTTGCGGGACTCGGCCGCGAGTGGCGTTTCCGCGCACGCCGATCGAGAAGTGGCCGATGCCGCCTAACGCCCCACCCGCTCCGAGCGTCGCGTTGCCGCCCACGAGCCCGATGCCGAGCTGCGGCGTCATGAACGCGAAGATGTCGATGGCCTTCTGACACGCATCCTGCGTGGTTCGCTCCGTGATTGACACGCCGGGGCAGCGGGGATCGATTCCCTGCGCCGAGACAAGCGCCGGAGCGCTGGCGAGCGACAGCGCCAGCATCGCACCGGTCGGAGCGACCGTGAATCCGTACCTCGAGCCGAGTTTCATTCGCGATGGATCCTCATCTGAGAGTGACACGCCGCGGTCGAGCGCCGAAACGGCGTTAGGCAGCCACCACTGCCCGGATCCCTGGAAGCCCTCGGTGAGTCCGGAGGAGCCGACGCGCATCGCGTCGGGATCCACAAGTCGTGATCCGATCGACGACCCGGATGTGAGCGACCGCACCATCGGCGGCCCGAACACGTCGGCCGGCAGCTTTTTGCTTCGCCTACCCATTCGACGATGAAGGCCGCCGGATGGTAATCCGGCGGCCGCTGATCGCTGGATCTTCGGCATCCTTACAACGGGCGATGCGCTGGCCTCGCACGCCTCGTCGCTCACGGTCAGTCTGGCAGTTCCTCCTCGAAGGCGACGAGTCGCCGGAACTCCGCCAGTCGTTGCCGGATCTCGGACGTGCCGATCTCGAGCAGCCGCTGGATCGAGAATCGCTCCACCGCAAACGACCCCATCGCCGACCCGTACACGACCGCGCGCCGCATGTTGTCGTCATCGATGCGGCCGGTGCGCGCGAGGTATCCCATGAACCCACCGGCGAACGAATCGCCCGCACCGGTGGGATCGAACACGTCCTCGAGGGGATACGCCGGCGCGAAGAACACCGACCGTTCGGTGAACATGAACGCGCCGTGCTCGCCCTTCTTGATGATCACGTGACGAGGCCCGCGCTTCATGATCCAGCGGGCAGCCTTGACGAGATTCGTTTCCTCGGTCAGCTGGCGCGCTTCTCCGTCGTTGAGCGTGATCAGGTCGACGCGCTCGAGCAGCGCGAGGAAATCGGGTCGGCGGCTCTCGATCCAGAAGTTCATCGTGTCACACGCGACGAGCTTCGGCTTCTCGACCTGCTTGAGCACGTCGAGCTGCAGTCGCGGGTCGATGTTGGCGAGAAACACGAATGGCGCCCGGCGGAACTGCTCGGGAATCTTCGGGCGGAAATGCGAGAACACGCCGAGCCGCGTTTCCAGCGTCTCGGCGGAGTTGAGATCGTGACGGTATCGGCCGCGCCAGCGGAACGATTCGCCGTCGGCTTTCTCGAGCCCCGCGAGGTCCACGCCTCGCTTCTGCAGCGCTGAGAGCTTGTCGACAGGGTAGTCGGTGCCGACGACCCCGACGAGCTGCACGGGCGCGAAGTGGCTCGCTGAGGCCGAAAAGAACGTGCCCGACCCGCCTAACACGTCTTCGGCCTTGCCGAACGGGGTTTCAACAGAATCGAGGGCGACTGATCCAACTACTAAGACGGTCATGGAGGCCGGGAGGCGGGAGGCGGGAGGCAGTTCACATACGCTCCGGAGCGGTAATCCCCAGAATGCCTAACGCGTTGCGGAGAACGATCTGCGTTGCGCGGGTGAGCACCAGGCGGGCGGTGCGCAGCGGCTCGGGCTGATCGAGCACGTGGTGCTCGTGGTACCACTTGTGCGCCAGACCGGCGGTCTCCAGGAGGTACGCCGCCACACGATGCGGCTCGAGCGCCTCCGCCGCGCCGACCACGAGCGATGGGAAGTCCACCAGTTTCTTCGCCAGGTCGCGCTCCTCGGTCGTGTCGAGCACCGCGAGATCGGCCGTGCTCGCGTCGATCGATGCCGCGTCGATGCCGCCCTGCCGGAAGATGCCGCACATTCGCGCGTGCGCCATCTGAATCCGGTAGATCGGGTTCTCGTCCGACTGCGTGCGCGCGAGGTCCACGTCGAACTTGAGCTGCGACTCCGGCTTGAGCATGAGGTAGAAGTACCGCACCGCGTCGCGGCCGACCCACTCCACCAGGTCGCGCACCGTGACGATGTCGCCCGCGCGCTTGGAGAACTTCACCTCCTGCCCTTCGCGCATAACGGTGACCATCTGGTGGAGCGCGTACTCCGGGTATCCCTCCGGGATTCCCATGCCCAACGCCTGAAGTCCCGCGCGGACGCGCGTGACCGTGCTGTGATGGTCGGCGCCCTGGACGTTGATCGCGCGTCGGTACCCACGGCCCCACTTGTCGACGTGATAGGCGACGTCCGGGAGGAAGTACGTGTAGTCGCCGCCGCGCGCTGCGCTCCGCCGCATCACGCGGTCCTTGTCGTCGCCAAACTCGGTCGTCCGCAGGAACAGCGCGCCGTCCTGCTCGTACGTGTGGCCCGACGCCACGAGCGCCCCGACGGTCGAGTCCACCTTCCCGTCCGTGTAGAGGGAGCTCTCGAGGAAGTACTTGTCGAACTTGACGCCGAACGCCTGGAGGTCGAGGTCCTGCTCCTTCCGCAGCTCCGCGACCGCGAAGCGACGGACGGCGTCCTCATCCCGGCCGTCAGGATCCTCCGGGTGCGCCTCGACGTACTTGCCCGCGATCTCGCCGATGTATTCTCCGTGGTAACCGCCTTCGGGGATGGCGAGCGCCCCCGTGCGCAGCTCGGCGATGCGCGCCTGGACGCTGCGTGTGAGATTCGAGATCTGCGCGCCGGCGTCGTTGTAATAGAACTCCCGGGTCACGTCCCAGCCGGTCCATTCGAGCAGGCTCGCGATGGCGTCGCCTAACGCCGCCTGACGCCCGTGGCCAACGTGGAGCGGGCCGGTCGGGTTCGCCGACACGAACTCGACGTTGACGTGCTGACCTTTCCCGACATTCGAGTGGCCGTACTGCGCGTCGGCCGCGACGATGTCGCGTAACCCGCCGGCCACCGTACCCGCATCGAGGCGGAAGTTGATGAACCCCGGACCGGCGACGTACGCGTCGCTCACGGTCGCGCGCTTCAGGTTCATCCGTTCAATCAGATCGTGCGCGATCTCCTGCGGCTTCCGCTTGAGCGGCTTCGCGAGGGTCATCGCGAGGTTGGTCGTCCACTCCCCGAACGACGGGTCACGCGGTCGCTCGAGGACCGGCGCCACCGAATCGGGCGCGCCAAGGTCGCGGGCTGCGCGAGTCAGCTCGTCTCGAATGAGGTCCGGTGCGGTCATTTGCTGTCGTTGCCCTTCGTCTTGCCGGACGCTTTGCTATCGGTGGTCTTCGCCGTATCCGACTTGGGCGTTGTCGCCGCGCCGTCGGATTTCGCCGTCGTTGCGCCGCTCGAGTCGCTCTTGGCGGAATCTCCGCCACCCGAGCCCGACTCCCCGCTCGAAGTGCTGGCCGACGCATCCGGGGCACCCTTGCGATGCGCGTTCTTGCCGTAGTCCGTGAGATAGAACCCGCTGCCCTTGAAGACCAACCCGGCGCCGCCCGAGACACGCCGAGCCGCCAACGCCCCGCAAACGGGGCATTCGAGCTCGGCTATAGCTTCGCTGATTTTACGGTAAAAGTGTTCGAAATCGTGCCCGTTCGGGCAACGATAGTCGTAAGTTGGCATTGATTCGAAACTTAGGGAGCCGAGGCGAACCCGTAACATAGCGGGCGCCGAAAGTACGCTCAAGTTGGACGATACTCGCCCCAGCTGGATCGCAACGCGTCCGAGATTTCCCCGACCGTGGCTCGTGCACGCACTGCTTCGACGATCAGCGGCATGAGCTCCGGCCTCCCGGTGGCAGTCGAGTCCGCGTAGGGCCCCGCGGCCGAACGAATCGCGGCGAGCGTCGCCTCGGTCCGCCTGGGGTCGCGCTCCGCGCGCACGGACCTAACGCGATCGACCTGCTCGCGCTCGAGGGCCGAGAAGTCCGGAGTGGGGATCGACGGAGGATCGGCGGCGTCGGCAAAACGGTTGACGCCGACGACGACCGTCTCCCCGGCCTCGACGCGCAGCTGCTGCGCGTACGCGCTGCGCGCAATCTCCTCCTGGAAGAACCCGGCTGCGATCGCGCGCTCGGCACCCCCCAGCTCGTCGACCTTTTCGATCACCTCGGTCGCCTGACGCTCGATCTCCGTCGTCAGCGATTCGACGAAGTAGCTGCCAGCCAGCGGGTCGACGGTGTTCGCGATGCCCGACTCGTACGCCACGATCTGCTGCGTGCGCAGCGCGAGCGTCGCCGCCTCGGCCGTCGGGAGCGCGAGCGCCTCGTCGTAGCCGTTCGTATGCAGCGACTGTGTGCCGCCTAACGTCGCCGCCAGGGCCTGCACGGCGACGCGAACCACGTTGTTGAGAGGCTGCTGCGCCGTGAGCGTCACGCCACCCGTCTGCGTGTGGAACCGCATCCGGCAGCTAGCGTCGTTGGCCGCGAATCGTTCCCGCATCAGCCTCGCGTAGATGCGGCGAGCAGCACGGAACTTCGCGACCTCCTCGAACAGGTCACTGTGCGCGGCGAAGAAGAACGACAGGCGTGGCGCGAACGCGTCGACGGCCAGCCCGGCCGCCAGCGCCCGCTTCACGTATTCGATCGTGTTGGCGAACGTGAACGCGAGCTCCTGAACCGCCGTGGACCCCGCCTCGCGAATGTGGTACCCGGAGATGGAGATCGGATTCCAGTTGGGCACCTCCGCAGCACAGAAGCGGAAGATTTCCGCGATGAGCGCGAGGCTCGGGCCCGGTGGATAGATGTAGGTGCCGCGCGCGATGTACTCCTTGAGGACATCGTTCTGAATCGTGCCACTCACTTTCGCGCGCGGGATGCCACGCTCTTCGGCGACGACGATGTACATCGCCAGCAGCACGCCAGCGGTCGCGTTGATCGTCATCGACGTCGACACCGTGTCGAGGGGCAGCCGGTCGAGGAGCACGTGCATGTCCTCGACGGAGTCGATGGCCACGCCTACACGACCGACCTCGCCCAGCGCCCGCAGCGAATCCGAGTCGATGCCCATCTGCGTCGGCAGGTCGAAAGCCACGGAAAGCCCCGTCTGACCGGCACCCAGCAGGTGATGAAAGCGTCCGTTCGTCTCCGCCGCCGTCCCGAACCCGGCGTACTGGCGCATCGTCCACAGCCGGCCGCGATACATGGTCGGCTGGACGCCGCGGGTGAACGGGAAGCGGCCGGGATCGGCGAGGTCGCGCTCGTAGTCCGACTGCGCGTCGTTAGGCCGGTAGACCGGCTCGACGACGATCCCCGACGGCGTCACGCGCTCGTCGGATTGCGACGGGGGGCGAGAAGTAGCGGTCAGAATGCCGGCCTCCGGAATAACCGGAAAATAGCCTTGCCGGCCGTCAGATGGCTGCCGTTAGCGGCCGCTCGTTCGCCAGCATCGCGCTCGCCGCCTCGACCTCGTACCGGCTGCCGATGAACAGCGGCGTGCGCTGGTGGAGCTCCGTCGGGTTCACGTCGACGATCCGCTGTTGCCCGTCGGTCGCCATGCCGCCAGCCTGCTCCACGACGAACGCGAGCGGATTCGCCTCGTAGAGCAGCCGCAGCTTTCCGTTGGGATTCCTACGATTCGCCGGGTAACAGAAAACGCCACCGCCAAGCAGGTTCCGGTGGAAGTCGGCGACGAGTGAGCCCACGTACCGCACGCTGAGCGGTTTCCGCGCTCCGCCGATCCCGCGATAGCTGCGCATGAGCTGCTTCACGGGGTCGGCCCAGTCATTCTCGTACGAGTCGTTGACGGAGAGGTACCGCCCGCGCTCCGGGATCCGGATATCCGGATGCGAGAGCAGGAACTCACCGATGGACGGGTCGAGGGTGAACCCGTGCGCGCCCTGCCCCGTCGTGTAAACGAGCATCGTGCTGGATCCGTAGATCACGTAGCCCGCCGCCACCTGTCGCCGGCCCGGCTGCAGGAGGTCTTCCATCTCCCCGCGGGCGCCGCGTGTGATCTTGCGAACGACGGAGAAGATCGTGCCGACGGGGACGTTCACGTCGATGTTCGACGATCCGTCGAGTGGGTCGAAGAGAAGGACGTACTTCCCGCACTTGAAGCTTTCCGGGATCGGAATGATGTCCGGCTCCTCCTCGGACGCCATCGCGCACAGGCGCCCGCCGTGGTCGAGCGCCTTAATGATCGTCTCGTTGGCGAAGACGTCGAGCTTCTGCTGCACCTCGCCCTGGACGTTCTCTTGCTCGGCGGATCCGAGGATGTCGGCCAGGCCCGCGCTGCGGACCTTGTTCGCGATCATCTTCGCGGCGAGCGCCAGATCGTACAGGATCCCCGACAGCTCACCGGTCGCTTCGGGGTGCTGGCGCTCCTGCTCGATGATGAAGCGCTCGATGGTGACGACGGAAGTGGCGGTATGCTTGACCACGGCTACACGTCCTGCGTTGATGGAGGGGCACCACTCCGGGCGAGTCGCGCCGATGCATAACGCCGCGCATCGATTTCGAAACGGTTCGCGTGGTAGCCTCGCCTGAGAGATTCCCACACGTACTGCAGCGGAAAGGATGCGCTGGCCTGAAACTGCTGAACGTGCCGGATTTCGTGCAAGAGCAGTTCCGCTTCCCAAATGAACCTGGGCTCGACCCAAATGGTGCGCCACAACGTGAATCCCGACACAGTGGTGGCACCCAAGCTCCAGCCGCCAATCCGCAACGGCAGGCCGCCGACACGGTAGCGTGCGCTCCGCAGCTCCGGGTACTGCTCGCTGAGCTGTGGCGGCAGATCGACACTGCGCCCCACGATCGCGTGGAGGAGCCGAGTCAGCGCGCCCACCGCTCTCCTCCGGCTTCGACGCTGATCGATTGGCCGTCCGTTCTGACGACCACCGTTCCGACGTGATCCGTCCGAAGGACCTGAGCGCCGCGATTCACGAGCGACCGGACCACCGCGGGGCTCGGATGACCATACGTGTTTGCGGCACCGACCGAGATCAGTGCGATCCTTGGACTCACTGCGTCGAGGAAGTCCGGCGTGCTGCTCGTCGAGCTGCCGTGATGCGCCACCTTGAGCACATCGGCCCGCAGCTCGGTCGCGTCTCTCGCCAGCATCCACCCCTCCTCACCGACTTCCGCATCACCGGTCATGAGGAATCGTATTCGCCGGTACTGCACCAACGCCACCGCGCTCGCCTCGTTCGGATCGCTCAACGAGGCGGTCCACGCGGAGTCCGGCGCGAGAAAGCGTATGAGAACGCCATCGAGTCGCAACGAATCGCCCGGATGCACGCGGTGCCAGCTCACGTGCTGACGCGCCGCCTCCGCCAGCGACGCTCGATACGGATCGCTTCCAGTCACATACGCTCCGTCCCAGTACTGCTCGACATGCAGCGCGGCCAGTACCGAGGCGCCACCGCCCACGTGATCGCTGTGCGGATGCGAGAGCACGAACGCGTGTAACTCGCCTCCCCTTCTCCGCAGATACGGCACGATCGTGGTACGCCCCGCGTCGCTGCCAGACCAGCTTCGACCCGCGTCGAACAGCACCCAGCGACCCGCTGGCGTGCGAAGCGCGACCGCGTCACCCTGGCCCACGTCGATCATGTGAAGCTCGACCACGCCGCTCGTTCCGTTCATCTCGACGCCAACCACGACGAGCGCTGCGGCCGCCGTTGCACCGATCAATCCGCGGGCGCTCCACGCACTTCCCGGTACGCTCGAGCAGGCGACGATGAGGCACACCGCCACGACGCCCAGCAGGCTGGTCGTCCAGAGGCTCGGCGTAACCGGCAGAGCGGCGAACGGAATGCGCGTGGCGATGCCGGCGACCATATCGACCGCCCGCAACAGGACGTGGGCGGCGTCTGCGGTGAGCGCCGCCGCTGCATGAAACGGTGATAACAGGAGCGCAAGAAACAGCGTGGGCTGCAATGCGGTGAAGATCGGCCCCGCAGCGAGGTTCGCCAGCGGCGCGACGAGGCTCACGCGACCAAACGTCCACGCGATGAGCGGGAGCGTAACGACCGAGGCGAGCGTGGACACGATGAGATCGCGTGCGACGACTCGTCGCCAGCCTTCGACGCGCCCGGCCAGCAGACGTCGCGCGAGCGCGCCGGACGCGATCAGCGCCGCGAGTCCTGCGACGCTGAGCTGATACCCGAGATCGGTGACAACGCGCGGATTCACCACCGGTGCCCATGCGCCGAGCGCCAACCCTGCCCACGGCGATGTCGGTCGTTGCGTTAGGCGTGACACGGCGCTGGCGCCCAACATGACAGCGGACCGCACGGCAGGCGCTGGTGCGCCTATGACGACGATGTAGAGCAGCGTCACCGCGAGCGCGAGCCACACCGACGCAACGCGCGAAGCGCGCGCCGCGGACAACAGGAGCTCGGCGGCGCCGGCAATGATCGCGACGTGAAGCCCCGACACCGAGAGCAGATGCACGATACCCGCGTCCGCATAACGAGAGCGAATGCCGGCGTCGAGCGTCCGCGTATCGGCGATGAGAAGCGCGCGAGCCAGCGGTGCGTCGCCGCCGAACGTCGCGTCGACGGCGCGGCCGGCGCGCTCGCGAACCCGCCGCGCGAGCCCGGGAGGCGAGAGAACGACGACCGTCGCCTCCTGGACGATAATGATCGTTCCGGCACGCGCGGCCGTACCGCGGACGGCGACGCGAGAGCCGGCAACCGCGTCACCGCGCTTGACCAGCAGGTTCGCACGCAGCTCGCAGCCGCCGTCGGCAATGGTCGCCGGGACTCGCGTCCCCGAGCGTGCGTCGGCTTCGACGACGGCCGTGTAGTCGACCGTCATGTCGGCCTCCGGGTTCAACGCGATCGAGCGACGCGCGCACTGCTCGTCGGCGCGAGCCGCCGTCGTGGCGCGCAGCACGCCTGCGGCGCCCATGAGTGCGAGCGCTGCGAGCCGCATGTCCCGCTGTGCTGCCCCTACGGCACCCAGCGACGCCGCGGCGATCAGGCTGGCCAAGAAAAAGCCGCCGAACCCGAGAAGCAGTCCGGCGGTGTGCGCAATGAACGCAGCGGCAATGAGTGGCAATCAGGTAGCTCCTGCTATCCGCCAGCTCCGAGCGGTACGTAGTCCTCGGGACCGTGGCGTGGGTTCTGGTGGACGCGACGCATCGCGTCGAACACCAGCACGGCCATTTCCGCGCGTGCCTGGTCACTCGCGAGCGAGACGCGCGTAACGGCAGCCCCGATCGGAGAGCCGCCGATGTACCGCGGTCTAGCTTTGTTCAGAGCTTGAGCGATCACGTCATCGTGACATCGCGCACAGGAGCAAAACTCCGGATGCTTCGTGCGCAGCTGCCGGTAGACCTCGAGCACCAGCTCTTCCAACGCGTTCTTCATCCTGCCATCGGCAACGGCGCCCGCTCGCGAGTGTGACATACCGCACCGGTAAAGGTCGAGCCGGTAGTGCCCGTCAGCTCGACGGTGAAGTAACGACCGATCATCGAGTCGTCGCCCGGCAGGAGCACCGTCTTGAAGTCGCGCGTACGTGCCTGCAGCAGCTCGCCGCGCCTCGCCCCCTTCTCGACCAGCACTTCGCGTCTGGCGCCGAGGAGCGTCATGTTCCGCTCCCTGGCGCCGCGCCGGACTGTATCGATGAGACGCGCGAGTCGCTCAGTCGCCACCTCGTCCGGGACGGTCATTTCGACCGGCATTCGGGTGGCCGGGGTTCCAGCGCGGGGGGAGAACTTGAAGGTGTAGGCGTCGTCGAAGCCGACGGTGCGCACGACGTCCAGCGTCTCCTCGAAATCGGCGTCTGTTTCCCCCGGGAATCCGACGATCACGTCGGTCGTGAGGGCGAGCCCCGGAATGGCCGCACGGAGTCGATCCACGCACTGGAGATAGCCCTCGCGCGTGTACCGCCGAAGCATGCGCTTGAGCACGCTGTTCGACCCCGACTGCATGGGCAGATGCACGTGCTCGCACACCGCATCCACCTCGGCCATCGCCTCGATCACGGTCGGCGAGAAATCGTTAGGATGCGGGCTGGTGAATCGAACGCGCTGAATCCCGGGCACGGCCCCGACGGCGCGCAGGAGATCCGCGAAGCCCTTCTCGCCGTCGTGGTACGAATTCACCGTCTGCCCGAGGAGAACGACTTCGGTCATTCCCTCGCTCGCCACCTGCTCGACCTCTCGCACCACGTCGGCAAGCTTGCGGCTGCGCTCGGACCCTCGAGTCGTCGGCACGATGCAGTAGGTGCACCGGTAATCGCATCCGCGCTGCACGGGAATCCACGCTTTCACCTTGTCGAAGCGCCGCGGCGTGAAGTCCTCGTAGTGCTCCTCCAGGTCGAACGTCGTCGCGATCGCGCGCTCACCACGCCGCGCTCCCTCGACGAGCGCCGGCAGCGCACGATACCCATCGGGGCCGACGACGAGGCTCACGTGCTTCGCCTTCTCGAGCAGCTGCGGACCAAGGCGCTGCGCCATGCACCCGGTCACGCCCATGACCGAGTCGGGCTTCATGTTCCGCTTGAGCTCTCCGAGACGCCCGATGACTCGCTGCTCCGCGTGATCGCGAATCGCGCACGTGTTGAGCAGGATGACGTCAGCACCGTCGGGGGAATCGACGGCCTGATAGCCGCTGTCCGTGAGCCGACCGAGCATCAGCTCGGAATCGCTCACGTTCATCTGGCAGCCGTAGGTCTCGATGTAGACCGTGGGACGCGGCTCGGGCATCAGCGAATGATGGCCTGGAGCGGAACGCCGAGCAATCGGGACGCGTCGCCATCCAATCGCGCGCGACACCGCGTCCCTCGCGGGATCGAAGGGTCGACCGCGACCGCGAGGTAGTCCTCCGTCAATCCCTCGCGTCGAGCGGGTGTGCCCATGACCACCAGATCGCATTCACCGCCCAGGCGCCGCGCGCGGTGCGCGGCCGCATGCCGGTCGGCGATGGCGCGCAGCTCGGCCGCGCGGCGCTCGATCGTCGAGGCTGCGACGTGACCGTCGAGCCGCTCCGCCGCCGTGCCGGGTCGCACCGAATACGGGAAGACGTGCAGGTAGGTGAAAGGCAGCGATTCGGCGAGGGTCAGCGTGCGGTGGTGGTCGTCGTCGGTCTCGCCGGGGAATCCAGCGATGACATCGGCGCCGAGCCCGAACACCGGCAAGCCCGCCGCGATGCGTTCGACCGCCGCGGCGTATGAGGCGGCCTTGTACCAGTGTCGGCCCATGCGCTTGAGCACCGCATCGGACCCCGATTGGAGCGGAGCGTGAAGATGGGGCGCTACGCGGCCGGGTTCAGCGAACATCTCGCGAAGGCGGTCGTCGACTTCCGTCGCCTCGAGTGAGCTCAGTCGAAAGCGAACCCGAGGTACATCCCTGACGAGTCGCTCGACGAGCGCGGACAGTGACGTGCCGGTATCCACGCCGTAGTGACCGATGTGTATTCCCGTCAGCACGATCTCGGGATGATGGTCCGCGAGTCGTTCCGCCTCGTTCACCAGCTCGACGATGCCGCGAGACCGGGCAGCACCACGGGCGAGCGTTGTCGCGCAGAACGTGCAATGCTCGTCACATCCATCCTGGATGCGGAGCAGCGCCCTGGTTCCGGTCTGAACGCTGGGCGGAAGAGCCGGTGCTTCGAGGCCGAGCGCCTCGGCGACGCCTAACACGTCTCCGCCCGGCACCACGCGCTCGACGGTCGGCAGCGCCGCGATCGTTCCGTCGTCGCGCGCCGCCGCGCACCCCATGACGACGGTGCGCAACCCGGGCGTCCGCCGCGCGGCGCGACGCACACTCTGGCGCAGGTCCGCCTCGGCGGCCGCCGTGACGGCGCAGCTGTTGAACACCGCGAGATCCGCATCGTCAGGCGTCGCGACGATCTCGCCGCCCGATGCCTCTATCATCGCGCGAACCGCTTCGGTGTCGTACTGGTTCGCCCGGCAGCCGAAGGTGCGAAGGTATACACGCCGTCGCCGACTCACGACGCGACGCCCACTCCAGCGCTCGCCCGAGCCATCGGGGCCGTCGGCGGCCGCAGCGGCAGTAGAATGTGGAACGCGCTGCCTGCCCCCTCGACGCTCTGCACCCAGATTCGTCCGCCATGCGCCTCGACGACGAGGCGGCAGAACGCCAGGCCGAGCCCCGAGCTCCGCACGCGCGGCACGTTAGGCGTCTTCACACGCTCGAACTTGTGGAAGATGACTTCGTGGTACTGCGGCGGAATGCCCGGGCCATTGTCCGCGACGGTGAACAGGACCCCGCGAGGGTCCGTGCGCGCCAACACCCGCAGCTCCACCACGCTCGATGAATGCACGAGCGAGTTCTGAATCAGATTGCCGAAAACGCGCTTGAGCAGCGCCTTGTCCGCGAGGAACGTCGGCACATCGGTCGCGACTTCGATCTTCGTGGCTGCGCGCTCCTGCTGCAGCCGCAGCGACCAGTCGTTCATGATGTCGGTAACGAGCGCAGACGGCACAAGCGGCTCGAGATCGAGCGAGATCGATGTCTCCTCGATGCGCGCGACCTCGAGCAGGTCCTCGATGAGGTGCAGGAGCTCCTGCGCCTTGTTCTCGGTGTCGCGCAACGCACCCTGCTGCGATACGCTCACCGGACCGAGATCGCCGTCGGCCAGCATCTCGAGCGTCGCGATGATCGACGTGAGCGGCGTCTTGAGATCATGCACGATCATCTTCATGAGGTCATCGCGCACCTTCTCGAGCTCGCGCAGCTTGCGATAGCTGTCCTCGAGCGCGTCGGTGGCTGCCTTCAGCTTGAGCAGGCTCCGGACGCGTGCGCCGAGCACCATGCGATTGTGCGGCTTCGTGAGGAAATCGTCGCCGCCCGCCTCGATCGCCTTTATCCTGTCGGTCGTGTCGTTGAGCGCAGTGACGAAAATGACCGGAATGCGCGCCGTCCGCGCATCGCGCTTGATTCGGCGGCAGACTTCGAAACCGGTCGATCGATCATCGACACCGAGATCGCCAGCCGGCATCGATACGTCGAGGATGACCAGCTCGGGCCGGTGCTCGAAGCACGCCGCCAGTGCCGACGGGCCGTCCTGCGCCGAGACCGTGCGGTAGCCCAGCGTGTGCAACTGATCGATCAGCAGCTCGACGTTGGCCGGAACGTCGTCGGCAATCAGAATCAGCGGCGCATCGGCGCGAACCGGCTGCGTCATCTCATCAAGGCCTGACCGTGAACCCCAACCCGAACGTCCATGACCGTTCCGTGGCGTCGACGTCGCTAGCAGTGCGCGAGGCCCGCTCGACGAAGAAGTCGAGCTGCGCTCGTCCGCGAGCAAAGGGCGCGCCGGTCCCGAGCATGAACGCGGTCTCGTGCACCTGCTCACTGTCGGCGAGGAACGGAAGCGTTCGCCGCCGAGCACCGCCACGTAACGTCACCTGCGCGCCGAAGATGCTCGGGCCCACTGCATCAAGGCCGAGTCCGAAGTCCCAGGTATCCTCGGGCGTCGCGCCGTCCGATCCGAGTCCGCCCATCTTGGACCAGAGCGTTCTGTCGACGCGGAACGCGGCCGTCAATCCCGGCACGTCCCATCGAACACCTGCACCCAATCGTGATGGCGCGTTGGCCGTCGCCTTGAGCGTGTCGGACTCGCGGAGCTTCAGCTTGCCGCCGATGCGTCCCGACGCTCCGAACGTCAGGCTCCGGATCGGACGCCACAGCATACCGGCCGAATACCCCGAGCCGAAGTAGTTGACGTTCGCCGAATCGCGAAGCGGCGCGAACGTGAGCGAGTCGTCGAATTCGCGGGACATCGTTAGGCGATTCTCGCCGGGGAAGAGGTGGACCGCTGCCCCAACAATGACGTTGTCGCGGATCGCCCACGAGCCCGCGAAGCGCACGTCGTTCAATGCCCCCTCGGACCTGAATGTCTGGGTGAACGACACCGTATCGCCCTCGAAGGACGTGCTCCCGCGAATCTCCGTGCCCCACGTCCGGTCCAGCAGCGTCGAGTACGACGCGCCCAGGACGCCCCGCCTTCCCACCGGAACCGCCGCGACGAAAAGCGGGAAGCGGTACACCTGTGTGGTGCCGGTCTGACCGCCGGATTCGAGCGACCGCCGCTCCTGCTCCGACTGGATGTACAACCCGCCGCGTTGCATGAGCGCCAGCGCGGCCGGATTGATCGGAGACAGCGCATCGGTCTCGCCGGTTGCTCCCCCGAGCGAGCGCGAAAAGACACTGAGCTGTCCGGGCGGGTAACCAAACCCCTGCGCGCCAAGAGTCCCCTGGGCGCTTGTTCGCGACGAAGCGACGGCCATCGCGCAGCCGATGCTGAGAGCCACTAGCGATCGTCGCATCATGGAATCCCGAACTGAACCTCGTTGATGTACGTGAGGCGTAGACGCGGCCGCTGTGACGGAGCTGCCTCACTCGAGTAGAAGAGCGCCGCCGGTGCCGACGCACCCTCCGTGGACGAACGCAGTACGATCGCGCGTTGCAGGGTCGTCGTCCCGACGGCTTTCCACTCGCGCAGCGCACCGACGATCTCGATGGCGCGGACTCCGCCATCGGCCGGCTTCACTCTCAGAGAATCGATCTCCAGGCGCGGCGCGTTCAGGATGCCGGCCGACCGCGCCACATCGGTGAGCCCGATCGCCGCACGTACGACCTGCGGATATATAGTCAGGGAGTCACCGGCATCGACCGAGCTCGCGGGCACCTGCGTCAACAGCAGCGTCGCTCGCACGACGGTCGCCGAATCGATGAGGCGCTCGGGGATGTCGAAACGCAGGTATGTGCGCTGCGCCGGCAGCCCACCGACGCCAAGCAGGTTCCCCGCGCTGCTCGACAGACTCTTCGCAACAAGCTGATAGTCGGTCAGGTCGGACCTGAGCGTCGGGTTGTCGCTCGGCGTGAGCGACGCCTCGCTGTTGATGATCGGGTGCACTGCAGTGTCGGGCGACGGATCGTAGCTGAGCGTCGGGGCACCGCCGCCTTCGCGCGCGATGATGCGAATCTGCGCCGACGCCGAGCTCGCGAGCTTGAATCCAATGCGCAGCCGTCGCGGTGCGGCCCCTCGGAGCTTCGCCAGCACCTTGTCGTTTTGCAGCGGAACGCGGAGCGAGTCTTTCAGCTCGTTCACCGCGTACGTCTTTCCGCCAATCAGTCGGTCGGGTCTGAAAAGCGCCAGGGCAGCGGACACCGCAGTGTCGACGACCGTGGTATCGACGTCGTACACCTCGATCGTCACGGGCTCTGTCGCCTTCGTGCCAGTCGTGTCGAGCAGGATGTTCACGACGGCGCTGTCGAGCGCGTAGATCGTGCTGTCTGTGCCGCCCCGCGCGAATTGCTGCGCGAGTGTGTCGAACCGCATCACCGCGCGCGCGTCGAGCGTATCTCCTCGCGAGGCGAGGAGCAGTCGAGTCTCGGTGCCGATCGCCGGATAGCCGAGCACCGTCGTGTCTACGACAACGAAGCCATCGAGCACCGTGTCCCGCGACTCGACGCGCTGCTCAGGGCAGAGCGAAGGGCAACCGGCGGACCCGTTCAGATCTTCACTACACGCGACGACACTGCTCACCGCAGCGGCGAGCACCGCGATCGCAACGAACCGATTACGCAAGCCGTACACTCCGTCCTTCCACGTCAAAGCTGTCAACAATTCCCATGATCACGGCGTCGACCGGCCGATCCTTCGTCGCCGCCGTGAGGCGCGCCGAGCTGCCAGTCGCGTAGAGGATGACTTCGCCCAACCCCGCGCCGACGCTGTCCACCGCGACGACGTAACCGCCCTCGCGACCGAGATCGGTCGTGAGGTTTTCGACGATCAGCAGCTTGAGCGAATCGAGCGACGGGTCCTTCCGCGTCGAGACGACGGTTCCGACAATGCGTCCGAGCTTCATTGGTGATGACTCAGCGCGGCCGGTGTGAAGGGGTGCGGGAGCAGTGTAGCAAGGTTCCACTTCGCCTCGCCCCCGTGTGTCGTGTAACTCACGATCGGGAGGTTGGGCGCAAACTCGACAAGCGCCTGCCTGCACATCCCGCAGGGCGGCGTGGTCTCATCGGCCTCTGTTACGATCACGAGGAGCTCGAACCGCCGCGCGCCGCCCGCGACGGCCGCCGCGAGCGCCGAACGCTCGGCGCAGATACCTGCGGGGTAGGCCGAGTTCTCGACGTTACAGCCGGCGAAGATACCGCCGTCCGCGCCCACGAGCGCGGCACCGACGCGAAAATCCGAGTACGGCGCATACGCGCGCTCCATGGCCGCAAGCGCGGCTGCCCTTGCCGAGTCGAGCGATGGCGCGCCCGCGCGAGCGGGACGCGTCATTGAATCACGAGCTCGGAGAGAAACGCCCTTCCACGGCCCCGAAAGGGGATCCCGAACCATTCCGCGACCGTGGCGCCGAGGTCGGAAAAAGTCGACCGCCGGCCGAGATCGACGGCGCGGACCCGAGGGCCGGCGGCAAGCAACGGGACGCACTCGCGTGCGTGATCCGTCGACGCCGTTGTGGGGTCGTTGCCATGGTCGGCCGTGATGAAAAGCAGATCGTCCTCGCGCAGGGTGGAGAGCATGGATGGCAGAGCCCGGTCGAACTCGCGCAGTGCTCCATAGAACCCCGCCGCGTCGTTTCGGTGCCCAAAAAGCTGGTCGAAATCTACTAGGTTGACGAATAGGAACCCACTGGCCCGCGAACGCAGCCATTCGCCGATGGCGGCGATGCCCGCCGCGTTCGTGGGCGTGTGCGTCGACGTTATCCCGCGCCGCGCGAACAGGTCGTCGACCTTCCCGACGCCCGCGCGCGCGATGCCAGCCGATTCCAGCGCGTCGAGCAGCGTCTCGCCCGGCGGCTCGATCGACACATCCCGGCGATGCGCCGACACGCGCTCGAATCGCCCCGGCTCGCCGTCGAACGGGCGAGCGATCACTCGCGACACGTTGTGCGGCTCAACCAGCAGCGCCCGCGCGACGTCACATGCGGCGTAGAGCTCGTGCAGCGGAACGACTCGCTCGTGCGCGGCGATCTGAAACACCGAGTCCGCAGACGTATACACGATCCACGCACCCGTGCGCAGGTGCTCCGCGCCGAAGTCGTCGACGATCGCGGTCCCGCTCCCGACCACGTTGCCGATCACGGGTCGTCCGGTTCGTCGAGCGAATTCATCGATGAGCTCACGCGGGAAGCCCTGAGGATACGTGGGAAATGGCCGCGCCAGGTGCAGTCCCGCGATCTCCCAGTGACCTGTCGTGCTGTCCTTCCCGGCGGATTTGGGCTCCATGATTCCCCACGCGCCCGTCGGCTCTCGCGATGCGCTCAACCCCTCGATCGGCTCGATTCGCCCGAGGCCCAGTGATTCCAACGCGGGCAGATCGAATCCGCCAACCGCCCGTGAAGTGTTCGCGAGCGTGTCGCTCCCGACGTCGCCGTACGCGGCAGCGTCGGGAGCTTCGCCAGCGCCGACCCCGTCGAGCACGATGATCGCGGCCCGCCGAGTCGCGTTCGCCGCAGCTCCGATGCTCATTGCCGACTTGCGGCAGCCGGCTCGGCGTCCACCTGGTGCGCCTCCCCCGCAGCATCCACGTAGAAGCGCGGCACGCGCAGCTTGAGGCCGACCAGCAGCTCGTAGCTGAGCACCTCCGCGGTTGCCGCTACCTCATCGACGGTAAGCACCGCATCCCTATCGCGTCCGATCAGCGTCGCCACGTCACCGATCTCGCACGGCACGTCCGTCACGTCGATCATGGTCATGTCCATCGTCACGATGCCCACTACGGGCACGCGCCGGCCGTTCAGAAGCACGCTCCCTCGGTTGCTGAGCGCCCGGCGATAGCCGTCGGCGTAACCGATGCCGAGCGTCGCAATACGCCTGCTTCCTTGGGCGCGCCACGTGGCTCCGTAGCTCACCGTGTCGCCGTCGTTCACGGTCCTCAAGTCGATGACGCGTGCGCGCAGATGCGCCACCGGCTCCGGCGAGATTTTCGCCCCCGATCCACCGCCGACGCCGTACAGGAAAACGCCGGGCCTCGCGAGATCCCACGGCGACTCCCCGCCCCGCTCGATCGCCGGGCTGTTCTCGGCGTGCAGATAGCGAGGTCGGCTCGGCATCGCCTCGAGCGCGCAGCGAAAGCGTCGCAGCTGCTCGCCGACCGAGTCATCGTTCAGGTCGGCCGAGTGGAAGTGCGTGTACGCACCCTCGGGTGCTGTTTGGCGAAGTGTCTCGCGAAGGGCATCGACGTCGGTCCACGAGATCCCGGCGCGATTCATTCCGGTGTCGATCGCGAGGTGCCACGCGCCTCCGCCGGTGCGCGCCCACTCCGAAATCGCGGCCGCGCTGCCCAGCGACGGTCGCAGGCTCGCGCGGTGTATGGCGTCGTACTCGTCAGGCAACACGGGCGCGAGCACCAGAATCGGGCGCGACACGCCGGCGTCGCGCAGCTCCAGGCCCTCGGCGACGGTGGCGACGCCGAATCCCCACGGGCTGAGCGCCTCGAGGGCACCGGCAACGCGGATGGCGCCGAGCCCGTATCCGTCGGCCTTGATGACGGCAAGGAGCGGCACGCGCGCACGGTTGGCGAGCGCCGCTCCATTTCGTCGCAGCGCGCCCAAGTCGACTTCGACCCAGGCGCGCGGAGAGGTAGGTGTCGGTTGACGTGACATTCGAAGAGCGGGTATGATACCCGGCCCGAGGAGGCTATGCAAGACAAATCAACGCTTGAAGATACGCTCGCGCTCATGCGCGATCTGCGCTCGCGGTGCGAGTGGGACGCCAACCAGACCCACGACTCGCTCCGACCCTACCTGATCGAGGAAGCGCACGAGCTCGACGAGGCGATTCGAGAAGGGAACGACGCCCAGATGCGGGAAGAGCTGGGTGATGTGCTGCTCCAGGTGCTCTTCCACTCGGTCGTCGCTGAGCAGCGGGGCGCATTCGACATCGACGACGTCGCGCGCGGGTTGATCACAAAGATGCAGCGACGTCATCCCCACCTCTACGAGGGCGGCGAGCGCCAGCCGTGGGAGCAGATGAAGGCGCGGAAGCGAGCGTCGATCGAGGAGGGGCTGCCGCCGAATCTGCCTTCCCTGCACCGCGCGCACCGGCTCCAGGATCGCGCGGCGGGCGTGGGGTTCGATTGGCCGGACGTGGATGGCCCAGCGGCGAAGGTGGAGGAGGAGCTCGGGGAGGTTCGTGCTCAGCTCCGCGATCACCCCATCGAGCGCACACCGCACGGGGCGCCGGTGCACGACACCCGCCACGCGGCGCTCGAGGCCGAGCTGGGCGATCTGCTCTTCGCGGTCGTGAACCTTTGCCGAAAGGCGGGCGTCCACGCGTCGCTGGCGCTCGATCGCGCGAACTCGAAGTTCACTCGGCGATTCGCGGAGGTAGAGCGGATTGCGGCGGAGCGAGGATTGGTTGTCGGCGAAGCGTCGTTGGAGGAATTGGACAGGATCTGGGACGAGGTAAAAAAGCGGGAAGCGGGAGACGGGAGACGGGAGATGGGTTAACGGCGCTCTTAACCCGCCTCCCGTCTCCCGCTTCCCGTTATGGTCTGAGCCGATGCATCAGCCTCGGAAACGCAGACGTCTCTCGAATGTGCGGCGTTCCACAAATCCAGGCGACCGTGCGCTCGAGACCGAGCCCGAAGCCGGAATGCACGAACGTTCCGTACTTTCGGAGGTCGAGGTACCAACCGTAGGCGTCCAGCGGGAGACCTTCCTCCTTGATGCGCGCGAGCAGCTTGTCGTGGTCATCCTCGCGCTGTGACCCGCCGATGATCTCGCCGTAACCTTCCGGAGCGAGACAATCGTTGCAGAGCACCGTGCGCGGGTCGGCCGGATTCTCCTTCATGTAGAAGGCTTTCGCCTCCTTCGGATAATTCATGACGAACACCGGCCGGTCGTAGTCCTCGACGATGAGCGCTTCGTCCTCCGCGCCGAGGTCGTCGCCCCATTTGATCGCGCTGCCCTTGCGCTGCAGGAGCGTGACGGCATCGCCGTAGTCGAGCCGTACGAATGGCGGCACGACCGCCGCGAGCTTGGACGTGTCGCGCTCCAGCTCCGCGAGCTCCTTACTTCGTCGATCGAGACACCGGCGGACGAGGAACGACACGAAGTCTTCCTGCAATCGCATGTTGTCGTTCGAGTCGTAGAACGCGACCTCCGGCTCGATCATCCAGAACTCGGTGAGGTGACGTCGCGTCTTCGATTTTTCCGCGCGGAACGTTGGGCCAAAGGTGTAGATTCGTCCCAGCGCCGCGGCCGCCGCTTCGCCGTACAACTGACCCGTTTGGGCCAGATATGCAGTGCCCTCTTCGAAATACTCGGTCGAAAAGAGACCGCTGCGCTCCCCGATCGCGGCCGTCAGGATCGGCGTATCGACCCGGATGAACCCGCGATCGTAGAAGAAGTCGTGGATCGCCTGCTCGACCTCGTGGCGCACGCGGAGGATCGCCTGCTGGCGTGGGCTTCGCAGCCAGAGGTGCCGGTGGTCCATGAGGAAGTCGACACCGTGCTCCTTCGGCTGAATGGGGTAGTCGATCGGGCTGGATCCCAGGATCTCGAGGTTCGACACGCCGACCTCGACTCCGCCCGGCGCGCGGGCGTCTATGCGCACTTCCCCGGTGATCGAGATGGACGTTTCTTGCGTGAGCTCGGCGAACCGCGACCAGGCTTCCGGCGTGACCGCGCTTTTCACCACGACGGCCTGAAGCGTGCCTGTCCCGTCGCGCATGACGATGAAGGCTACTTTGCCGGACGAGCGCACGTGCGTCACCCAACCTCGTACGGTGGCAGAGGTGCCTGCGTGCGTGTGCAGATCGACGATGCGAGAAGCTGGGGCGGTCACGGTGCTCACGATGAGGGACATGCGAGGCGGGCGGGAAAGCTATGAGCGCCGCGATGCTTCATCAACGCCATTGGGGCGTGCGCTACCTTTCGTGTAATGCAGTTTGACCGCACTGGTCGCTGACACGTGACGCTCCGCTCCCGCCTCGCGCTCGCGCTCGTAACCATGGCCGCCATTCTCGTGGCGCCGTTGTTCATCGCATACGATTCGCTGAACAACATGCGAGCCGCCGTGCGCAACATTCGCGAGCAGGATCTGAACGCAACGCTGTTGCTGGCGCGCATCCGCACGGCCGCCGAGGAGTTGCGCCAGGCCGAGCTCCAGCTCGTTTACGCGACCGATTCGTCGACCGTCGCGTCTCCGGGGACGCGCCTGACGACAACCGTGAGCGCGCTGCGCGTGCTTTCCGACTCACTCGTGGCGTACGGGCTCCAGGGCCCGCGGTCCGAGATCGTCGCCACGCTCGATCGTGTCGAGGCGGCGCTCCCCGCGGAGCTCGACGCCGTACGGCGCGGCCAGGGCGAGCGCGCCGACAGCCTGTCGAAGCTGCTGCAGCCGGTGATGCTCGCCGTTGACTCGACCGTCGAGCGAACGGGCGCTTTTCTCCAGTCGCGCACCGCCGAGAAAGTGGAGCAGGCAAACATCGAGGCGGCGAGCGCCCAGCAGCTCACGACGACGACATTCGCGCTGGCCGTAGTACTCGCGGGACTGATCGCCGTCTGGCTGACTGCAACGATCAGCCGACCGGTGAGCGATCTGGAGAGCGGTATGCAAACCGTCGCCGACGGCGACTTCTCGTATCGCCTGTCGATCGAGCCGAGGCGGCACGATGAGTTTGGGCGCCTCGCGGAGAGCTATCAGACGATGGTGCAGCAGCTCAAGCAGCTCGATGAGCTCAAGGCGGAGCTCGTGTCGGTGGCCTCGCACGAGCTCAAGACGCCGATCAACGTCATCATCGGATACCTGCAACTCCTTCAGGAGAATGTGTACGGCGACCTCACGCCGAAGCAGCGGGAGATCTGCCTCACGCTGGCCTCGCAGGCGCAGGCACTCGCACGACTCGTGCGGCAGCTGCTCGACGTGAGCCGATTCGAGGCAGGCGGTGGAAAGCTCGAGCTGCGTACCATGCGACTGAGCCCGTTTCTCGCGGAGCTCGAGTCCACGTTCCGAGTCCTGGCCATTCAGCGAGGCATTCAGTTTCACGTGGATCGCGGATCACGTCTGCCCGACCAGGTCGTGTGGGACGAGGACCGCATGAGCGAAGTTCTCGGCAACCTGCTCTCGAACGCGTTCAAGTTCACCGAACGTGGCGGCACCGTGGAGCTGACGGCCGCCGCCCTGAAGGATTCGGTCGAGATGCGTGTGCGCGACACGGGCGCCGGCATTCCACCCGAGAACGTTCCGTTCATCTTCGAAAAGTTCTTTCAGGCAGACAATCAGGCCTCGGCGTCCGCGAAGGGAACGGGCCTCGGTCTCGCCATCGCGAAGAGTATCGTGAACGCACACGGCGGGTCGATCAGCGTCGAGAGCAAGCTGGGGTCGGGCACGACGTTCACCATCTCGCTTCCGGTCAGGGCGAGTGGCGGACGCCACCACGTGCTCGACTCGGAGCGCGCCACGGAGCACAGCGCGCAACGGCCGGTGAAGCGCCTGCAGGAGCTGTCCGCGTCGTGAACGTTAGGCAGCTCGCCGTCGGGCTGCTCGTCCTCGCGAGCTGCCACCAGCGTCGTCCCGCGGCTGCCCCTCCTGCCGCGGACACGGTCGCAGCGCCAGCGCCCCCGGTGGAGCCGCCGTGGGTGGGGACGCTGGCGGCTGTTCAAGCGGCGGTCGACTCGGGACGGTTCGCGGAGGCGGACAGTATCCTCGCCGCCTTCGAACGTGTCGAGCCCGAGGGGCCCGACGCGAACGAGAGTGGCTTCTGGCGCGCGATGTTGCGGGCGGACCCACGCAACCCCGCGTTCGCGCCGGCCGATGCTCGCCAGGGCATCGAGGCTTATCTCGCGACGCCGAGTCCACGGCGGCGGACAGAGGCGTCGGTGATGCTGCGATTGCTGGCGCTTTCGGACTCCGTCCGCGCGGCGCATACGGCGCAACGATCGGCGGCGGAAGCACGTGACCGTGCGCGTGATGAGGAGCTCCAGAGGCTGCGCGATGATCTCCAGCGCACGCAGGCGGAATTGGATCGCATCAAGAGGAGACTCGGCCCACCTAAACCGTAACGGCCGGGAAGCGGGAAGCGGGAAGCGGGAAGCGGGAAGCGGGAAGCGGGAGACGGGAGACGGGAGACGGGAGACGGGAGGCGAAAGGATGTCATCCCGAGCCGACAGGCGAGGGATCTTCATCCTCCCGGTAGAGCCCTCTATCGGGCGAGATGAGGATCCCTCGCTCCGCTCGGGATGACAACGGCTCGTTCGGGTAATAGCAGCACGTCCGCCGTTTGAGCTGATGGCTGATGGCTGATGGCTGATAGCTGCCCTATTGCAGCCGTCGGCCACCAGCGGGCAGCTGCGTGCAGCACGCAGCGGCCTTGGCTCAACCCACCCTGAACAGTTCGAGACTCCGCTCGTATCGCTCGCCTAACACGCGCCGCATGGCAGCGTGCTCGGGACGCTCGAGCTCCGGATCCTTCTCGAGCACGGCGGTCGCCGCCTGGTGCGCGACGTCGCTGAGACGCTCATCGCGCAATGGGTCCGCGATGCGAAACGTCGCGATGCCGCTCTGACGCTCGCCGAACAGGTCGCCCATGCCGCGGAGGCGCAGGTCGGCGCGTGCGATCTCGAAGCCGTCGTCGGTGCCGACGAATACCGCGAGCCGCTCGGCGGCCTCCGGGCTCACGTCGCCTAACAAGATGCAGTACGACGCGTCGGCCCCGCGACCCACCCGGCCGCGAAGCTGGTGAAGCTGCGAGAGGCCGAAGCGCTCCGGGTGCTCCACCAGCATTACCGTGGCGTTCGCGACGTCTATGCCGACCTCGATGACGGTGGTCGCGACGAGCACGGCGATCTCGCCGTCCCGGAACTGCCGCATGATGGCGTCGCGTTCCTCCGAAGGGATTCGACCGTGCAGCAGTGCCACGCGCCGCTTGGCGAACGGGCCGGCGGCGAGCGTCGAGTACATCGTCGTCGCTGCTTTCATGTCGGTCTTCTCGGACTCGTCGATCACCGGATACACCACGTACGCCTGCCGGCCCTGGTCTACCTCGCGGTCGATGAACTGCAGCACACGCTCGCGCGCCGATTCCGGTCGGAGCGCGGTGGTGATGGGCAAGCGACCCGGAGGACGCTCGTCGAGCACGCTCACGTCGAGATCACCGTAGAGCGTCAGCGCGAGCGACCGGGGGATGGGTGTCGCGCTCAGCAGGAGCACGTCCGGGCGATCGCCCTTCGCGCCGAGCGCCTTGCGCTGCTCCACGCCGAAGCGGTGCTGCTCGTCCACGGCCACGAACCCGAGGCGGCCGAATGACGTTCGCTCCTGGACGAGGGCGTGCGTCCCGATCGCGAGCAGCGGCTCGCCGGACCGCAATCGCGCATCGGCCTCGCGGCGTTCCTTCCCCGCCAGGCTGCCGGTAATGAGCACGGGCTCGATGCCTAACGGTTCGAGGAGGCGCCTAACCGTGGCGGCATGCTGCTCCGCCAGGAGCTCGGTCGGTGCCATCAGCGCCGCCTGGTACCCGTTCTCGATCGCCAGCAGCGCCGCGAACAGCGCCACGATCGTCTTGCCGCTGCCGACGTCGCCCTGGAGCAGCCGATGCATGCGGTGCGGGCTGACCATGTCCATCACGATCTCGCGAACGGCTCGCGTCTGCGCCCCGGTGAGCGGGAACGGCAGTGATGCCTTGAGCTTGGATGTCAGGTCGCGGCGATTCTCGAACGCGATTCCCTCGCGCTTCTCGCGCGCCAGGAGGTGCGCGCGCCGACGCAACAGATGGACGAACAAAAGCTCCTCGAACGCGAGTCGCTCGCGGCCGCGCATCGCCTCGGCGAGCGACTGCGGTCGGTGGACCATCCGCAGCGACTCCGCGAGCGGCAGGACATCGGCGCCTCGAAGCAGGTCAGGCGGCAGATACTCGTCGACGAGCGCGATGAGCCCGTCGAGGTGCGCATCGATGAGCCCCCGGATGACCTTGAACGAGAGCCCTTCGGTCGCCGGATAGACCGCGAGGACTCGACCACTGTCGGTGCCGTCCTCCTCATCTCCGAGGTTGACGTACTCGCGAGGTTGGAGCTGGCGACCGTGGAAAAAGCGGACCGTCCCGGTGATCAGCAGTACGTCGCCTTTCGAGATCGATCGGTCGAGGAACGGCTGACCCGGCCACGACACCTCGATCATCCCGGTCGCGTCCTGCACTACCGCCTGAAAGATCCGAAGGCCCTTACGGGTCGGAATGACGCCCTTCGAGATGACTCGCCCCACGATCGTCGCGTCCATCCCCGTCTCGATCGACGAGATCGGAGAGATCGTGCTGGCATCCTCGTACCGATGCGGGATGTGGAACAGGAGATCACTCGCCGTGAACACGCCGAGACGTTTGAGCGCCTCGGCGCGGACGGGCCCGACGCCCTTCAGGAACTTGGCGGGGGTGGAGAGCGTAATCGCCCCCGGAGTGCCCCGCACGTCGGCGGGGTTGGCGGAGCCCGGCGACCGTCTAGCCATGCCGGCCTGCCGACACGTTAGGCGCTGACCGGCGCCGCGCGCCCGTCATCGCGCCACGGGTCATCCCGCGAGCAGCTCCGCCGAGAACTGTCGGGCGTCGAACGCTTCCAGGTCATCGACCTTCTCGCCAACGCCGATGAACTTCACGGGCACGTCGATCGCCTCGTGCACCGCCACGACGATCCCGCCGCGCGCGGTCCCGTCAACCTTGGTGACGACCAACCCGCTGATGGGAACCGCGGCCGAAAACGTCTTCGCCTGCTGCACCGCGTTCTGCCCAATGGTGCCGTCGAGGACGAGCAGCGTCTCGTGAGGCGCGTCGGCGCGTCGCTTCTTGATCACGCGAACGATCTTCTTGAGCTCTTCCATCAGGTTGTCGCTCGTGTGCAACCGGCCAGCGGTGTCTACGATGACAACGTCGGCATCGCGATTGTGCGCAGCGTCGATCGCGTCGAACGCGACCGCGGCGGCATCCCCGCCGGGTTTTCCGCCGACGAACTCCGCACCGGTCCGGTCGGCCCACAGCTTGAGCTGATCGATGGCGCCGGCCCGGAACGTGTCGCCCGCGGCGACGACCACCTTCTTTTTTTCCGCGCGGAACCGGGCGGCGAGCTTGCCGATGAACGTCGTCTTCCCCGCCCCGTTGACCCCGATGACGAGGATGATCATCGGCTTGTCGGCGGGCACGAACATCGTGGGGTCGCTGTACCCGGTGAGCAGCGCGCTCTCGACTCCCTGGCGGAGCGCCTCGTGAAACTCATCCTCGGTGCGGATCTGTCCGCGCTGCGCGAGCCGTTCCACGTCGCCGATGAGGCGCATGGACGTGGTGACACCGAAATCAGCCTCGAGCAGCAACTCCTCGAGCTGCTCGAGCGAACCCTCTTTCACGCCACCGCGGGCAATGACGCCGACATCGGTGAGCGCAATGTCTCTTATCCGCTGCCAGAGCGACTTCTTCTCGCCGGCGCGCTGAACTAGTCTGGGCATTCTGGAAACCTAACCAGCGGGGGACTGGGGACTGGGGACTGGGGACTGGGGACTGGGGACTCGGCTGGGAGGCTTTTCGCGCCGAGGAGATTCGCTCGGCGATAGAAACATCCCGGCCGAGTCCCCAGTCCCTAGTCCCCAGTCCCTACCGCATTCCCAGCCTTCTCCGCAGAAACCACTCCACGCACAGTGCGATGATCACGACCGCGTAAACCCAGCCCAGCGAACGCAACCTCGGCGCGTCGGAAAGCGAGCTGCCGCGGCCGACGCCCCCGGATCGAATCGCCCGACG